>PLTF01000021.1 GCA_003164335.1 Fibrobacterota bacterium | reverse complement strand
CAAAGTCAAAGGCCTTTGGTGGGGGAACCTCGCTACGCTGGTTCCCCCTGGCCAAAGCCTCCGCGCCCGCAAAGCCGGGCTGCGGGGTCTTTGGCACACCCCTTCCTGCGGAAGGGGAAGGCGATGTTTGCCCTATGGCAAACGCCTTCCCCTCCCGCAACGCTCACATTAGGTAGAAAGGATATAAAAGAATTTGTAGGGGCGACCCGCGGTCGCCCTAACTCGCAGTAGCTTTACCTCTGCTGCAAAGCGTCTTCCCCTCTCTACAAGTGGTGAGGTGGATTCTGACGTTGCGCTAGATCTGTTAAAGAGTTTGTGCCGTATTTGTTTTTTCTACCAAATGGGAGCGTTGCGGGGGTGCGAGAGCGCCTGCTGAGCGTGAGCGAGGCAGGCATCGCCTTGCACCTCCGCAGGAAGGGGTGTGTCGGAGACGCGGCTTTTGCGCGGCTCCGACCAGGGGCTGGTGCAATTAAAACTATCAATATCCCGTCCATTTTGCCTGTTGGGCAAAATGGGTAACCCGCGTAGCGAGGTTCCCCCACCTGAGCAGGAATAAAATCCCTGAAAAACCCGCAAGACCCTAAATCGACACGCGATTATTTGAGCGTATTCAACAGATCCTTCATATTCGTTGCCGGCGGAGGGGTCAGCTTACTGTCGATGTCCTGCAGCAATTTAACCATGACGTTGACCTTCCAGTACCAGCACATGACTTCGCGCATCAGGAAAAATATGCCTAAAAGCACTATAAGACTGATGAAAAAGGCAAACGCGTACATTCCCATCGGGTCCATGACACCTCCCTTGCAACAGGTTGACTTCGCTCCCGGTATATGGTATAAACACCCGGATTGCAAAGTATCGGCAGGCTGGATGGGAAATGCATGGAAAAGTTAAAGGATTCACAGCACGATGCATAAGTCTATCTATCGCATCATAGCAATTCTTCACCTGGCAAAATAGTATCGGAAAACGCAGATTGCAAGATAATTCCCGTAAGTCCGGGAGAGCGGTTAGTGAAATCGAAAAGAGATTGATGGCTCTAGACGACCGGATACTATCCCTCCCGGTAAACAAGAGGATAATTTTCGATATTTGCGAGCGATTCCAGATCGAGATCGACATCTATCTGCGGCCAGTAGAGATGGCTGGAGTGCAGAAGCTTCACATCGAGCAGTGCGCCGACCTTCGCCTCCTTAAACCAGGGGAAGTCTTCGAAGGGAAGAAAATATTCCCGCCCCTTAGCCAGGAGCCAGATCCCATTGAGGGTAATGTTGGTAACCTCAACTATGGAAGTGCTCTTTCCAGCTACCTTTGATTTCATCGAGTCGTGCCTCAACCATTTTTTGGATTTTATTCAACTGTTTTGACGACAAATTCCGACTTTCGGCCAGGGAAGGGATCGGTTCAAGCCAGAATTTTGCCTCCCCCTCGGCGCAATAAACATGAACATGCAATCGCTTCTCTTCGCGGGAAAAGAAGTAGAATCGATACTTTCCTTCATAAAAAACCGTTGGACTCATAGAAGAATCGCTCTTTGAGGATAAAATACTTTTTGTGTGCGGAAGAAGGCGTTTCAGAATTTTAGGCCAACCTGAGATAATCCTACCGCTCCGGCTTCACAAACGTCACGATAGCCAGCGTTCCAAAATAAAAGGTCCTCGTGGTAACCCCCTCAAAACCGCAGGTCCGGATGAGGGATTCGAGGGACCTCCGGTCCGGGAAGAGCCGCAGGCTTTCGGCAATGTAGCCGTAAACCTCCGGCCTCCGGTGCAGGAGCAATCCGAAGAGTCCGCCCCAGAGCCCCAATAGCGAAAGCTGTACGCGCCCGGCGATTTTATTGGCGGGGCGCGAAAAATCGAGGAATCCTGCGACGCCGCCCGGACGGAGAATCCGGTGCAGCTCACGAAGGAAGCCCGCGAGATCGGGTGCGTTGCGCAGCGCATACCCGCCGGTAACGATGTCGGCCGACCCGCTCTTGAAAGGCGCAACGCACATGTCCGACAGTGAGAAGCTCACATTACCGGTGCCGCCCTGTTGCCGCTTCTGCGCCAGGCGCAGCATGGGGAGCGTAATATCGGCGCCGATTACGCGCCCGTCTGCAAAACGAGCGGCAAGGAGCCCGGCAAGGTCGCCGGTCCCGCAGGCGAAATCGACGACGACGGGCTTCCTGAAAAACCGCACCGACCGCACCAGGATCCGCTTCCAACGCTTATCACCGAAGATTGAAAGTATCGGGGTAATGCGATCGTACTCCGGGGCAATGAGCGTGAAGAGCTCGCGGTTGCAGGCGCGCTTGCTTTCGGGAGTTTCGAGACGGTTGCGCAGGCTCACGGCGGCTCCGCGGTTTTGGGTGATGGTCTTTTTAAAAATGCATCATCGCGTTCATTGATAATAGGATTCTTTGAAACTCCATTACACTGTTTAGTGTAATACCAAACAGTGTAATACCAAACAGTGTAATACCAAACAGTGTAATACCAAACGAGCAAATACTAATCGGTTCATAAGTATGATCATAGAAAATCTGCCGTTCGCCCTGAGCCTGTCGAAGGGCGCGCTGTGACTCGCACTGTTCATGGTTTGCTTCGACAAGCTCAGCACAGGCTCGCTCACCACGAACGGCTGGAGGTAACTCTACCTATAAACTGCTTAGTAACTCAAGAAATTACGAGGGAAAAGTATCACCGTATTCCACCGGAACACGATATTTTTCCGCGAAGGGCTTTTTTTCATGCACTCATGATGTACAATTCTTATATTGCTTAAGGAACGAAGGAATATCGGCCATAAAACACCGGCATCCTGATCACCTGAGTGTTCACCAGGGAGGCGTTCATGAAAAAGGCCCTTGCGGTAATGATGGTTATCGGAACGGCGTGGTCGCTGGCGGAAGGGTTCGGAACCCTGCAGGCGCGCATTCCGGGAAGCAATAACGCCTATCTCCCGATATGGCTGCAGTCCATGGATGCCACGGTTACCGTAAGCGATGAGATTGCGGTAACCTATATCAATCAGGTATTTACCAATACCTCGAATTCCACCGAAGAGGGGATTTTTTCCTTTACCCTGCCGGCGGGATCGGTCATCACCGAACTTGCACTGTGGATCAACGGGGTGCGCACGGTCGCCAAAGCCATCTCGAGCACGAAGGCGACCTCCATCTACGACAGCTCGGTCAGGAAGTCCGTTGACCCGGCGCTCCTTGAGGATTCCGCCTACAACAACTACAAGATCTATGTTTACCCCATTGGAGCGGCAGGCGATTCCAACGCCAGCCGGAGGATCGATTTTACCTATGTGACTCCGCTCCAGAGCGCGATGGACACGGTCACTTATGCCCTTCCGCTCATTCCCTCGGGCAGCTCGCCGCAGGCGCCCCTGCAAACGTCGGTGACCGTGAGCGGCCGGTGGCAGGATACCATAGCCGCGGTACTCCTTCCCGGATTTTCAGGCACAGCTCCGACGATCACCCGGCCCGACCGGAACTCCTTTGCACTATCGTACCTGGTTGACAGCGCCTTCACCGGCCAGACGTTGACACTCGAAATTGCCGGCAGCCACTCCCCGCTTTACCGGGCCATCGCCGAGAGCTACACCCCGAAGCTCGACACGACCATGCCGTTCGATTCCGCGGGGGATGCGAGCTACTTTGCGCTGTGGCTGAACTCCCCGGCGTCGACCGCGAAAAGCAGGGAGATCGTGTTCCTGGCCGATATTTCGTATTCGATGGGAGACAGTGGTCTTGCGCTGCTCCAGACCTCGCTCCTGCATGCCGTGGGCCTGCTCACCCCGAACGACCGGTTCAATATCATCGCGTTCAATACCGGATTCAATGAGTTCATGCCCGGGCTCGTAACGGCAACATCCACGGCAGTGGCCGGGGCGGTCGCCTACATCGACTCGCTGAAGGTAAAGGGTATTACCAATTTCATCGACCCGATGAAGGCCGCCATGGCGAGCTCCTGGTCAACGACAGCCAACCACGGCATCGTCCTCCTGACCGACGGGTACCCGACCTGGCCGGTGCGCCTGCAAACGGCGGGATTAATCGACACCATCACCGCATACAACAACGCCGGCGTACCGGTATACGGCATCGGCATTGGCAAAAACGCCAATGCAACTTTTTTATCGCTCCTTGCGCAGGCGAACAACGGCACCACGGCCACCCTGGCAGCGCCCGATACCGGGTCGGGCAGCCTCGCGGCTCTTGTCAATCAATTGGGTTTTTCGTACCTGTATAACATCCGGCTCGGGTTCGGCACCCTCGATACCGCAGACGTCTACCCGGCGCAACTGTCCTACCTGTACGGCGGAGGGCAGCTCGGCATTGTCGGACGATACAAGAAAACCGGGGTGTTTCCGGTAGTGCTGTCGGCAAAGCAGAATGGCCTTTCCGTACAGGATACGCTGTCCATGACCCTTCCAACCGCAAATTTCAACAACACCTCCCTCCCTGAGCTCTGGGCTTCGGAAAAGGTCAGCGCTCTTGTCGGCCAGATCGCCCTGCAGGGGGCTACGACTACGCTCACCGGGGAGATCACCGCACTCGGGTTACGTTATGGAATTGTTACGCCCTATACCTCCCTCCTGGTGGTTCCGGGTACTACACCCTACGGCGGCGGCGCGACAAGTGCCAGAGAACTCACGGCAGGCAAGGGGGTGATCAGGAGCATGGAGCTTTCCGCCGCATGGTCCCCATCCTCAAACAGGGCGGTCATCCGCTACGCGGTTCCGACAGTTGACGGAACGGTTAAGCGCGTATCCCTGAAAATCTATTCACTTCGCGGCGAGCTGGTCGGGACGCTTGCGCAACAGGAAACATCCGGCGGACGGTTTACCGTTGACTGGGATTATTCCGGCAGGAACGGCCGGGCAGTCGGGGCCGGATGCTATATCGTCGTGCTGCAGGTCGAAAACAAGCGCCTTGTCCAGGCACTGCATATCGCCCGGTAATTATTGACCGAAAGGATCTATCATGAAACCATGGATGATCGTTGCGATAACCGTGAGCCTCGCCTGCGGCGGGAGCCTTCCCATACCCCGGGACAGTCTGCTTTTTTATTATACCTTTAACGATTCAAGCGTCGTCGACACGCTCCTGAAGGACTTTTCGGGCAATGGGCACAATCTTATCGCCACTAAAAAGCCGACGCTCGTTGCAGATCGTCTGGGTAACCCGCAAAGCGCCGTCTCGATGGACGGCACTTGGTACATTGCCGGGGGTATCGACACCGCTCTGCTGCATAAAATGACGGCTGGCGATTTCACCTTCGGCCTGATGTTCAAAACAACCGCGACAAGCGGAACGATGACCGCTCGCATGGATATTGCCGGCATGGGCGATCCGTACAACAGCGGCCTTTACCTCTCCTTTAACAACAACGATATCCGGGTTTTCCTCGGCAATCATGGTTACTACGATTCCCCGACCGCGCTTAACGACGGCGCCTGGCACTTCGTCGCCGCGACGCGCCAGAGCGGCAACGTGACGCTCTACGTCGACGGGGCGGTGGCAACCGCGGGTGGAGCCTATACTGCCAGTCTCGCTCCGATAACGGACACCTTCGTCATTGGAAAGCACGGAATCCGGAAGGAGTCGTATTACACGGGTCTGCTTGACGATATGTTCTTTTACAACCGGGCATTGTCGGCAACTGAAATACTCAATGCGAATGAAGTATTTTCAGGGTTCGGCGTCACCATGATCCAGAATTCGGATACCTTTACAGTTGCAAAACCGGTGTTCCAGTGGCATGCGGTTCCCAACACTATTGCCTATGCGATCGAGGTCGATACTTCCACCCAATTTACGAATCCGCTCGTATCGGTGCCCTCGAACGACACGACGGTCACCATGTCGCGGTCTCTTGCCGCCGGGACCTACTACCTGCGGATCGGCTGCAATTTTGACGACCGGTCCTCATTCGTTTTTGCTGCCCCGACGGTTTTTGTCATCAAGTAAGTGCCGGAGTCACCCCGCCGGCTGAGCGCAGGCCATTACTTTTCCGTTGTGCCGTAGAAGTCTTTGCCCGGCGCGAGTTTGCCCCTGAATGCCCGGTACAGGAACCAGTTCAGGCCGAGGTAGCAAATCGTGGAAGGAATGGCGATGCAGGTGAGCACCCGCAGGGTGCCAAGCCCGGCCGAGGCGGAGAAAATGGTAATTGACGCAGCAGGATCGGCGGCGTCCCGGATGAGGTTCGGGAAAAGCGTTGCCGCCTGCATGAGCCAGACGGCAATGATGGCGATTGAAGAGGCGAGGAATGCGCTCCGCTCCCGTGCGGACCGCATCAGGATTTTAGCAGCAGCCAGTGCAAGAAAGGCAGTGACAGCCGCGGCTGCACAGGGAAGCGACCGGGCCGTGGGAACCATGACCAGCATGGTAACGGTGAGAATGACAAATACTGCGCCCGCGATATACCACCAGCGCGAAGCGGCACTCCGCAGCTCCTCGGCAAACGGCGCGGGCAGCTTGCATGCCGCGAAGAGCGATCCCTGGAGGATGATGAGCGCGATGCCGGTTACGGCAAGCGCAAGCGGATAGGGTTGCAGCAGGAACAGAATGCTTCCGTTGTACGCGTGCGGTCCGGAAAGGGGCAGGCCGGCGATGATGTTGCCGAGCGCCACGGCAAGCAGGAGCGGAATCAAAAAACTTGCCAGTGCAAAGACGACCTCCCAGGCGCGGCGGGTCGTTGCACGGCGGCAATGGTGGCGGCATTCGAAGGCAGCGGCGCGGAGCATGAGTGCAACGGCGATGATGAATATCGGCAAGTAGAAGCCGCTCAGGGCCGTGGCGAACGCCTGCGGGAACACGGCAAAAAGCGACGCCCCGGCCATGATGAGCCAGAGTTCGTTGCCGTCCCAGAACGGGGCGAGCGCCGAGAACAGATGATTCCGCTTCTCTTCACTCTTCGTAAAAAGCGTGAGCATTCCGGCACCGAGATCGAACCCGTCAAAAACGCTGTAGGCGACCAGGAACAGGAGTAAAAGGCAAAACCAGGTGACCTGATAGGAAGCTGCCGTCACGATGGCCTCCTCTCCGCCGCATCGGGGCTGCGGCGCGGTCTATCATTGACCAGGCGCAATCCGAACCAGATAAACGAATACAGCAGGGCCGCATAGACGAGGGAGAGCATGACGAGCACCAGGAGGATGCGCCCGCCGGGCACCCCCGGAGAGACCGCCTCCTGCGTCCGCATAATCCCGTAGATGACCCACGGCTGTCTCCCGACCTCGGCGCCGATCCACCCCAGTTCGTTGGCAATGAGCGGCAGGGGGATCAGGTACGGCACCAGCCGCAGTACCCAGCGGGTCGCGAAAAGTTTTCGGCGGATGAGGAGATAGAGCCCGGCAATGCTCGACCCGAGCAGGATAAACCCGATGGTGACCATAAAATGGAAGGAGGTAAAGCATATGTTGACCGGAGGGATGGCCGACTGGTCGCACTCATCGAGGCCCTTCACGCGCGAGGTAAAACTGAAGCTTTCGAGGAAGCTCAAAAATCCCGGAATGGCGATTGCGGCATGGATGGTTTTATGGTCGGCATCCGGGATCCCGAACAGGTAGATGGGCGCGCTGGTGCGGGAGCGGAACGTCCCCTCATAGGCGGCGTCCTTGGCCGGCTGGTGGTAGTGCACATCCATGACCTGGTCGTGGCCGACGATGAGCTGGGAGATCGCGGTAACAAAGAAGAGCGGAACCGCGACGGAAAGCATGACGACCGCGGTCGCCGGGGCGATGCCTTTCCGGAAGCGCCATGCCGCAACGCCGCAGACCGCCACGGTGCCGGTCAGCCATGCGGCAAGGATCGTATGGATGAAGCGGACTACGGTAGAGGGGTTGAAGATCGCTTTCCAGAAATCCGTCAGGACAACCACCCCGTTTTCGACGGCATACCCGGCAGGCGTCTGCATCCAGGAGTTGGCGGAGATGATCCAGAACGCGGAAAGGTGCGAGGCGAGGAATACCGCAATGGCGGCGCCAAGATACACACTTTCCTTTACGCGATCCCTTCCGAAGAGCAGGACGGCTATGGCGATCGACTCGACGGCGAATGCGGTGAATGCCTCGATGGCGAGCTGCGTGCCGAAGAGCTGGCCGGAAAAAAGGGAGAACTTTGCCCAGTTGGCGCCAAAGGAGAAGGGAAGGAGAATCCCGGTTCCGATGCCGAAAGTGAATATAAGCGAGAGCAGCTTGACCAGAAATTCCGAAACGGTCCGATGGATCTCCCGCCCGGTGACCGCGAATGCCGTTTCAAAAATGACCACATACAGGGTCAGTCCGAGGGTCAGCGCCGGAAAGATGAAGTGAACGCCCAGAGAGATCCCGAACTGGATGCGGGCGAGGAGCGGTGCGTCGATCATGGCGGTCGGTCGTGACTCCCTTCGCTAGGGATAGTGGCTTGAATGAGGTTTCAGGGTAAAATAATTTGCCGGAGACCTGCATCCTTATCTTTTAAATTCCCCACCCCATTGCTTTACCGATCTGATAGGTCGCAAAGCAGAGCACCCAGGCGAGGCCAAGCATGTACGTTACCGAAAAGGCCAGCCATTTCCAGCCTATTTCCGCGCGAATGATCGACAGTGCGGCTATGCAGGGCGGCACGATCAGGGTAAAAAGCATGAGTACAAAGGCGACCAGCGGATTGAACGTCTTGTCCGCAAGGAGCGCCGCCTTGAGGCTTTCGCCCTTTTGATTCTCACTCGACCCGACCTTATACAGAACCCCAAGCGTCGAAACCACGGCTTCCTTTGCGGCAAACCCGGTCACCGCGGAAATCGCTATTTTCCAGTCGAATCCGAGTGGCCTGACCAGGGGCTCTATCGCCCTGCCCAGCCGTCCGGCAATGCTGTAGGAGAGCTCTTCCTGGGTGCGGAAGTGGTTGTCGAAGGGCGAGGCTTCATGGGGAGGCTTGGGGAAGGAGATCATGGCCCAGATGAGTATGGAGGCCGCCAGGAGCACGGTTCCCGCCTTTTTCAGGTACCGTCCGGTTTTGTCGAGGACATGCCAGGCAATGCCGCGGGCGGTCGGCATCCGGTAGGGTGGAAGCTCCATGACAAAGGGAGTCAGCTCCCCGCGCAGTACGGTCTTGCTCAGGATAAGCGAGGAGAGAAAGCCGAGAATGCCGCCGATCAGGTAAATAATCATGACATAGGTTCCCTCGTTCTTCCCGAAAAAAATGCCGGCCAGGAATACGAGGACCACCAGCTTTGCGCCGCAGGTCATGAACGGGGTCACGAGAACGGTGATGATCCGGTCGCGGGGGCTTTTGAGCGTACGCGCCGCCATGATGGCCGGTACCGAACAGCCGAACCCGAGCATGAGCGGCACGAACGATTGCCCGTGCAGGCCGAACAGGTGGAGAAACTTGTCCATGATGAATGCCGCGCGGGCCATATAGCCGGTATCTTCGAGAATCGAGATGCAGAGGAAGAGAATCGCGATCTGCGGGACAAACGAGAGTACTCCGGAGAGCCCGCCGATGATCCCGTCGACGAGGAGCGAATGCAGGATCCCCGCGGGAATCGCACCGGAAACGAGGGTGGTGACCCAGGCGAAAAGAAGGTTCAGCAGGTTGGTGGCATACCTGCCGAACTTGAAGGTGACCTGGAAAATGGACCACATGATCAATAAGAACAGCGGGAGCCCGAGGGCCCGGTTCATGAGGACCCGGTCGATCTGTTCGCTGACCTCCACCGCATCGGGGGCGTTCCTGGTAACCGATTCGGCGGTAATGCCGTGGACATAGGCATACCGCTGTTCGGAAACCACGATCTCAGCGTCCCTCCCGAAATGCATCTCTATAGCGCGGATGCAGGCGGCGGTTTTCTTCCGGATACTCTCCCCGAAGCGGGAACCGGCGAGTTTTTCCTCGGCATTCGCGTCTTTTTCAAGGAGCTTGATGGCCAGCCAGCGGGGGGGGTAGCTTTTGGCAAATTCGGGGTCGGCCGATAGTTCTCGAGTCAATTGTTCGATTTCAAATTCAAGTTCGCTGCCGAACGATATGCGGCGATTCTGCGGGATTGACCGGCGAGGGGCAGCGATGACCGCGTCCAGGAGCTCGTCGGTGCCGACCTCTTTGGTGCCGACTGTCCTGCATAGCGGAACCCCGAGGAGCGTCGAGAGCTTCCGCAGGTCGATCTTGATGCCCATCCCTTCGGCCTGGTCGGCAATGTTGACGGCGCCGACCATGGGTATGCCGAGTTCCTGGAGCTGGAGGAAGAGGTAGAGGTTGCGCTCGATATTGGTTGCATCGAGCACATCGATGATGACATCCGGTTTCTCTTCGAGGATGAAATCGCGGGCTATCACCTCATCGAGCGAATAGGCCGTGAGGCTGTAAGTGCCCGGGAGGTCGTAGATGATGAAATCGAAGCCGCGGTAGCTCCGCCTGCCCTCCCGTGCCTCAACCGTGACCCCTGCATAGTTGCCGGTTTTCTGATGGCCTCCGGTAAGCGCATTGAAAACGGTCGTTTTTCCGGTATTGGGGTTTCCTGCCAAAGCAATGCGAAAGACCGTATTTTCGCTCATTTTTCCGCTTTCGGCGCGGCGACCGGGATATCCGGAGATAGTTGGTCCACCTTGATTCCAGCGGCTTCGGCCCTCCTGATGGATACGTTGTACCCGAGAATCCGGATTTGAATGGGGTCGTGGAGCAGTGCCGACCGGACCACCATGCCCTCAGTGCCCCGGGTGAATCCCATATCCGCCAGCTTCTTCCCGATTTCCCGGACATGCGTCACGCGACCGATGCGGAAACGATCGCCCTTTTTCAACGTGCTCAGCGAAACCATCCATCCTCGCTCTCTCAGGACCTTCGCGTGAACCTGGTACCCGATAATGATAATGATAATCGATATCAATATACATCGTCGGCGGGAGATTGGCAAGGTTCGGGTTACTGCTCCTGGCGGGGGAACCGAGCTTAAATCAAATGCCTCTGGTGGGGGAACCTCGCTTCGCGGGTTCCCCCTGGCCAAAGCCTCCGCGCCCGCAAAGCCGGGCTGCGGGGTCTTTGGCAAACCCCTTACCTCACCCCGGCCCAAGGCGGCCGGACCTCTCCGCTTGGAGAGGTCT
>PLTF01000141.1 GCA_003164335.1 Fibrobacterota bacterium | reverse complement strand
ATGAAAGATTTTGTAGGGGCAACCCGATGTGGTTGCCCCATCTGTAGGGGTTCAACAGGTTGAACCCCATCTTTTGAATTTGTAATTTAAATCCGACTCGGCTATCCATATGAATTTGAACGATAAAATAAACTACCTGGATTGGCAAGAGGTATGGATTTTGCTTCTTTCAAGGATTCATAGAACCTAAAATTATGGCTTATGGCAACAGACAGGAAAACTCTTGAGAAAGCTGCTGTTTAAAATCGAAGTATCGCTGGACGGATTCATAGAAGGACCGAAAAAAGAAATGGATTGGGCGAGGCCGAACATTGTCGGATTGTAGTACGAGACCGTGAGGCACCCGTGATAATTTTTATTTGATCGAACGCGGAGCTCCCTCTCCTTCGACGCTCCGAAGTAGACCTGTCGTCGAACCGCACCAATGCTCTGCGCGTCAAATTATTTTTACCTTCTCACTTTATTTCGCTAAAACTTCTTTCAGGTATTTTTCCATGGTCCGATCAGGCCTCGACTGTTTTTTACGGGAATTTCCACCCGCACTGGTGGACAAGCGCCTCGGTATCGTCTGCCATGCCGCGTCGGTCACTGCGTCGCTGGTACCTATAACCGAGGCGCTCTCTGCAGATTCGCGTGCGACTATCGGCGCCGTTTTCGGGCCGCAACATGGGCTCTTCGGCCAGACCCAGGATAACATGATCGAATGGGAGGGCGGTCCCTCCGCGGGAACGGGAACCGCGATTTACAGCCTTTACGGACAGAACAGAAAGCCGTCACCGGCAATGCTTAGTCCCCTCGACGCACTGGTATTCGACCTTCAGGATGTCGGCGCACGGCCCTATACCTACCTGTGGACGCTTAAGTACTGCATGGAGGCCTGCTGCGAGCAAGGGATCCCGCTCTATGTCCTCGACCGTCCCAACCCCATTGCAGCGATAGGGGTCGACGGCCCCATGATGACGCCGGAATACTACTCCTTCGTCGGCGGTGCGGATATTCCGCTCTGCTATAGATTGACTATTGGTGAGGTCGCCGGTCTTCTGCATCGGCATTATTATCCTTCGGCAGAGGTCTCGATCGTCTGGATGCAGGGATACTCCAGGAATTCGCTCTTCAGCGATACCGGGCTGCCGTGGGTGCTTCCTTCGCCGAACATGCCGACGCCGGACACGGCAATCGTCTATCCGGGCATGGTGCTCCTGGAAGCCACGAATCTTTCTGAAGGGAGGGGAACGACCCGTCCCTTCGAGCTGTTCGGAGCGCCATGGCTTGACACAAAAAAATTCAGGTCACTGTTCGGGGAGTCCGGGGTAACGGGGTGCGTGCTCCGCAATCACGATTTCATCCCGACATTCCAGAAGTGGGCCGGCAGGGAGTGCAGAGGGTTTCAGCTGCACGTTACGGACACCGGCACCTTCAAACCGGTTGAAACCGCGGCGGCGATCATCATGGCCGCGAAAGCGGCCTCAGGGGGCGAATTCGCCTTTCGTACCGACCCCTATGAATATGAATATGTGAAGCCCGCAATCGATATTCTCACCGGAAGCGATTATTTCAGGAAGGCAGTGATTGACGGGACTCCACTGACCGACCTCAGCAACGAGTGGCAGCGCGAGCGGCTTCCGTATATCGAGCAGTTCCGTTATCTCGCCCATTACGAAGAGGAACCGGCGTGAGGGGGTTTATCCTGGCTGCCGGATTCGGCACCCGCCTCATGCCCCTTACCGCAGGCACCCCGAAGGCCCTCATTCCGGTGTGCGGGATGCCGCTTCTCGAACGGAGCCTGCGCTTTCTGAGCTTGCAGGGAATAACGCTGATCGGCGTGAATGCCCACTACCATGCCGGGCAGCTCATGGCTTTTCAGAAGAGAACTATGCATCCGTTCGCACTCTTCCACGAAAAGAAAGCCATCCGCGGAACCGGCGGCGGGCTGTATGCCGCCCGTCGCTTCCTGGCCGGCGACGAGGCATTTTTCGTTTGTAATGCCGATATCCTCCTGGACTTCGACCTGCGGGCAGTCTCAGACCGGTTCCTGCATTCCGACCGGGATGCGGCGCTCCTGGTGGTTCCCCATGAAGGCGATGCGGTTTTTTACGATGCAGAATCCCATGGCTATTGCGGCGTTCCGGCCGATACCGGGCGCCTGGCCTCCATGGCTTCAGGGGCGTTCATCGGTGCGGCATTGTACCGGCCTTCGTTTCTCGACCTGCTCGATAAAGACGATTTTTCCGTTGTTCCGGTCTGGAAACGGGGAATCGACCGGGGATTCAAAATCGGTGTTCTCGAAGTGGAAAACTGTTTCTGGCGCGACATCGGAACACCTGCCGCACTCGCCCGGGCGCATTTCGACTGCATCGACGGGACAACTCCTCTCGCGGTCCCTGACCGGCTGTCCATCGACCGGGAGGGCGGTCGCTGCTTTCTGCGAACCATGCCGGAGCATACCCGGCGCGCTTTGGGCCGCCATGCCTGGGTTGAAACGGAAGACATGGGAGAAGATGTGCGCGTTTCAGAAAGCGTTGTGTTTCCCGGTGTGAACCTGACCGCGGGACGGATCGTCGAGAGGATGATTGTAACGCCGGATTGCGAGGTGCCGATTGGAATGTAAGGCGGTGCTGGATCCGGGACAACGCGGCTTTATCGGGAAATATCTGCCCGGGTTCTCTGAAATGCAAACTACCGTCACACCGGCGGGCAGCGCTGCTTCGCAGCGTACGTTTTTCCGGCTCAAAACAGCAGGCTGGGACCAATCCTATATCCTTATTTTATGGGATTCCAAAGACGAGGATTGGAATCGATTTCTTTCCATCCCCCGGGAACTATCGGGACGGATTCCCTTCCTGCCGCAGATCGTTGCCGCGGACCCTGCACTGGGCCTCATCCTGGAGGAGGATCTCGGCGAGGATACTCTCAGGCACCTCGTCGAAAATCCCGCCTGCAACCGCGTAACGCGGGAAAAAGCCTATTGCCGGGTCCTTGAAGCGCTTATATCCTGGCAGGCGATCGAGCCCGACGCAAGCCCCACGATTGCATCGCGAACCATGGATTATGCGACGTTCAGGTGGGAATCGGACTATTTTGCGCAACACTGCGTCACCGGGCTCTGCGGCCTTGGGTCCCTTCTTGACGCATCATGGGAGGCCGCAGTGCGGAACCTCGCGGAAGCTGCTGCCGCCATGCCGCAGACGTTTATTCATCGCGATTTCCAATCAGAGAATATCCTGCTTTGCCGGGGAGAGGTTCGCTTCGTCGATTTCCAGGGAGCGCGGCTCGGTCCGCCCGCCTACGATGTCGCGTCGCTTCTCTACGATCCCTACATACCGGCGCTCGATGAAGAAATGGTCCTTAACCTGTTCGACTACTACAGTTCACTTCCCGGCCATCTTCCCTGCACTATCCGCGATCTTTCCCTCTGCGCGGTGCAGCGGCTCATGCAGGCCCTCGGCGCGTATGGCAACCTGACCATGAATAAGGGAAAACCGCACTACCGGCGCTATGTTCCTGTTGCGCTGGAACGATTGATAAAGGTGATGGAAGCGCTACCGGAGTATGGGGTAATAGGGAAGGTGGCGGCGGCGTGCGGTGAGGCGTATATAGCCTAAGTTTGCATCGGAGTGAATTGTTTAATGCGAAAAATCTCAGGAAATTCAAAATCTTTTGGATAGCCGAGCCTGAATCCAAAGGCAAAATCACTTTCTTTTGGATGGCTGAGCCGGGTCACCCGCACGATGTGGGAGTGCGTCATAATAGGCAGAGATTTTAATAACACGTATGTGAATCTGACTACAGCGGAGATTGAAAATTTGATGGTAGTGGGGCCAAGTGCTTCCTAATAGATAAGGGCACTTTAAAACCTATTCTCATTACAGCTTGAATCCATAAATGTTCTATTTGAGCATTTGTTATCATCGTCTGAGGCTCATGTAAATAAAGATAGAAATCTAAGTCAAATGA
Organism: Fibrobacterota bacterium; assembly: GCA_003164335.1. Taxonomy (GTDB): domain Bacteria; phylum Fibrobacterota; class Chitinivibrionia; order Chitinivibrionales; family Chitinispirillaceae; genus BOG-1184. Next base: position 15,870 of record PLTF01000141.1, on the reverse strand, counting down.
CACTACGGATGGCGTAAAGGGCCACCAATATCCTTCAAAACCAACACCGGTTGTTAAGCCAAACATATTTTGATTCTTGATTATATTATCTTCAGAAAAGATTCTTGATAAAACCAGACCTATCTTATAATCAACTGAAGCGTCTTTATCCTTATGCTCATGAAAATATCTTTTATAACGAAGTGGTAATTGGAATTGATGGTACTTTAAAACACCACTATCATTTATATGAGTATAGTTTAATTCCGTCTGAAAGGAAGAAGGGTTATCAAAAATATATTCATATTCAATAGCATAATTAAATGGAACATTGCTTTTAGAGGAGTTAATAATATCTACGGGAGGGCTACAAAGCCCAAAACCGAAACCAGCTTGATTATTATAATCCAAGATGTCTCCGAAACAACCAATTTTAAGGAATATCATTAAAAGTATTATTCTTGGGATTGTTTTCATGTCGGAGATAATATTGAAGCTAATTAGATTTAAGAGGGGGAGTATGAGCCGGCCAGAGTTTGCCTTCCTTCTTTAGAATTGTAAATGCTCTTATCAGTTCGGTATATTCTACACCATCTCTTATTAAATACTTTACAATTAAGGGAAATACACGTTTTCTCCAATGCTTAAAATTATAAACATGTATTTTTGTTTCTTTATCGTTGTCATCAACTACCACACATCCAATACATCGACCAATAAAATCTTGGTTATTTACCGTTAAATATAGCCTTAAGCCCGGCTGGAGCCAAAAAAGTATCCACCATGCATTTTGAATTTTAACCAGTTGACGGATATCGGTTCGCATAAAAAGATATGATGAAATTATCACAGTTTGGTCCAAAGAGCCTATTACTTTTGCCCGCCAAAAAAGCTCTTTTATTACATAAGCAGCGGTCTTAATGCTTCTATTCATTAAATCTTTTTCATCTAAGATATTCATAGCAATGACATTTTTATAGAATATGTTAGGTACTGCTTGCCTGAGGCCCATGGAATTACAAAAGATATAATAATATACTAATCGGCTGCTGTGCCAGGTGAGAATCTGATTAATCACTCCCCATCTTTCCATATACCACTCTATCCCTTCCTCCCAGGTCTTTCACTATCCGAATATTCTTCCAGCCGCCCGACACGAGGATCTCGGTTACGCTCTCCCCCTGATCGTAGCCGATTTCACAATATATTCCCCCGCCCGGCTTCAGGAGCCTCTCCGCGGAAGCGGCAAAATACCGGTAAAACTCCAGCCCGTCGGCGCCTCCGTCAAGAGCTTGGTGAGGCTCGAAGTCGCGGACGGAGCGGTCGAGTTCCGCTATTGCCGCCGAGGGAATATAGGGTGGATTGCTGACGAGAAAATCGAACCGGCCGCTTTTTAATGCTGCAAAGTTGTTCCCGCAGATAAGATCTGCACCGGTCCCGCAATTGATTCGTGCAATCCGGAGCGAAGGCCTCGACGCATCGACCGCCACTGCCCTCCAGGGGCGATTTCCGGCAAGAGCTGCGCTGATGCATCCCGAGCCCGTGCCGAAGTCGAGAAAGCACTTCGACTTCGAATCCTCGTTCGCGAGGACAGTTTCGACAAGGGTCTCGGTATCCAGGCGGGGAATCAGGACATCGCTTGTTACCGCAATTTCACGATCGAAAAAATAGGCGCTTCCGAGGATATAGGGAAGCGGCTCAGCGGTTAAGCGACGGGCGATGATGGCATCGATTTTTTCGACAAGATGCCCTGGCAGCTCACTGTTCCCGCCCAGGTAGAGGTCCGACCGGGAGATCCCCAGGAGGAACGTAAGTATTCTTTCGGCTTCCGGAGCGGCAAAATCCCCGGCGATGGGGGAGAGGGCGTTTTGAAGCCAGGCGAGTGTTCCGGATCGATTCATGCTTGATTCAAATAACGGAAAAGCTGCGGTGAGAGATGCCGGCTAACCAATGCAAACTATTACTCAGCACTTCATAAGTAATGTCGTAAAAAGCCGTTCGAGGTGAGCGAGCCTGTGCTGAGCTTGTCGAAGCAAACCATGAACGGTACGGTTTTGCGGTTCGCCCTTCGACAGGCTCAGGGCGAACGGTTCTCATATAAGATTATACTTATGAACCGATTAGAAACTTGCAATCGATAGGACCCGAATGGGTCTGCGTCCTATGCTGCCTGTTCAACCCGCTCATTCAGGTCGGCAATGGAAAGTGCGTCGATCAATTCGAGAATATCGCCGTCGATGATCGCGTCGAGCCGGTAGAGGGTCAGGTTGATGCGATGATCGGTAACGCGGTTCTGCGGAAAATTATACGTGCGGATCTTTGCGCTGCGGTCGCCGGTGCTGACCATGGTCTTGCGTGCCGCCGACTCCTCGGCATCGATCTCGGCAAGTTTCTTTTCGTAAAGCCTGGTCTGCAATACTTTGAGCGCCTTGGCCTTGTTTTTCTGTTGCGATTTTTCATCCTGGCATTGAACGACAAGGCCGGTTGGAATATGCACGATGCGCACTGCGGAGTAGGTGGTATTGACCGATTGCCCGCCGGGTCCGCTCGAACAGAAGAGGTCGATGCGCAGGTCGTTGGGATCGATGTTTACTTCGACTTCATCCGCTTCCGGGAAAACCGCCACCGATGCGGCCGAGGTGTGGATACGGCCCTGTGCTTCGGTTTCGGGAACGCGCTGCACCCGGTGGACGCCGGATTCATATTTGAGCGTGCCATAGGCATTCGCACCGCTTACAAGGAAAATAATTTCCTTTATTGCACCGATATCGCCGTAGCTCGAGCTCAGCACCTCGATTTTAAGCCCTTGCCGCTCCGCAAACCGCGTATACATGCGGTAGAGGTTTGCGGCAAATATTCCCGCCTCGGTTCCACCGGTCCCTGCCCGGATTTCAACGACGGCGTTTTTTTCGTCCCGGGGATCCCGCGGTACGAGGAGGAATTTTATCTTCTGTTCGATTTCGGGGATCAGCTTCTGGAGCTCGCTGCGCTCCTCCCGGGCAAGGTCGACCAGGTCCGGGTCGGTTTCGGATTGCATAATCGATTCCGCTTCACCGATCGATTTGACGATGTCGAGGTACTTGATGAAAACCGGCAGGTTTTTCCCGAGCGTTGTATATTCCCGGCCGAGTTTTTCCATTTGAGCCGGATCGCGGGCGATTTCCGGAGTTGAAAGTGCAGCCTCGAGTTCTTCACGTCGCCTGAGGACGCTTTGAACCTTGTCTACAATCATACAACGGCCTTGAGTGCCCTGGCGGCGATTTCGAGCTGCCCATCATCGGGTGGACGGGTAGTGATTTTCTGAAGCCAGAGGCCGGGAAGTATGAGTGCCCCCACGACAGGCAGCCGCCGGTAGCGGTCAGAAAGCCTGAGTATCTCGTAGGAGGTACCTGCGACTGCAGGAACGAGGAGGAGATGGACAACGAGTCGCATGGCAACATTGGGATAGGGCCCTATGAACCTGATGACCACGGCATCGACAATCGAAAATAGAAGGATGCAGATCAGCGCAACGAGCAGGAGAAAACTGGTACCACAGCGGGGGTGCAGGGTGGTATAGGGTCGCATATTTTCAACAGTCAGTTCTTTATCGTCTTCGTAGGTGAAAATTGCCTTGTGTTCGGCGCCGTGGTATTCGAAAACTCTGCGCATATCCTTCCACCTGCTGATAATGAGGAGGTAGGCCAGGAACAGGGTAATCCTGATGGATCCTGCAAAAAAATTGAATTCCAGTGCAGAATTGCGCGGTATGTAGTGCGATAGTATCCACATGGGAAGATACATAAACAGGCCGATTCCTATGAGAAGAGACCCGACAAGACTGATTGCAGCGGTAATGGAATCCCCGAGCTTCCGTTTTGCAGGATCGACGGTTTCGCCGCGGTCGGAGCGCTCCTCCTCAATGGCGATTTCCGCTGAGCGTGAAAGCGCCTTGTAACCAAGTACCATGGATTCATAGAGGTTGGCGGCACCCCTGGCTACAGGAGCGCGCCAGAAATGGTTTTTTGCCGCAACGGATTGAAAGGGAAATTGCTCCACCACAACCTCACCGTTCGTTTTCCGCACTGCCCATGAAACATTCTGGCGATGGCGCATCATGACCCCTTCAATGATTGCCTGGCCTCCGACTTTTTTGGATTTTGCAAATAGCCGGAAGGCGACCAGCGGCAGAAGCACTGTTGCGATAACTTTTTTCATTGGTTCTCTCGGTGATAATAAAGTAGACAGGAAGCCCTTCGGCTCCCTGTCTACTGAGGGGAGGACCCCCTATTCTGCTTTTGTAAGCTTGGCGTAGCGCTTCTTGAAACGCTCAACTCTTCCGGCAGTATCGATCAGCTTCTGTTTCCCGGTATAAAATGGGTGACATTCATTGCAGATATCGATGTGCTGGCTGGCTATGGTCGCGCGAGTTTCAATGACATTTCCGCATGAGCAGGTAAATGAGGCTCGCGCGTATCGGGGATGAATTTTCTCTTTCATGAGAACATGCCTCTCTGATAATTGCAGTGACACCACTGCTCAATGTACTAAAATACCTTATCGCCGATAAGGTATCAAGAAACGCCTTTGGTCAGGGCAGTCTCCCGGGAGGGCACCATTTATTTTAAAAGAATTGGATTCCGGCTCGCATACTGAGAACTTCTCACCGTTTCCTGCATCTGCCTTAAAAAGGTGATTCCATGATTATTCATCTGGTTCTTGCCGGCAGTATTTTCATCGTCGTTTTTATTATTTTCTTAGTCATTGCAAGGACCATGAATACTATCATCAATCAGCTGACCAAGCTGGAGTATTTAATAAAGAAAGATATGGAGCTTAAAAAGGAGCGCGGGTCGAAAGATATCGGCCGGGAACAGAATCGGGCCGGCATGAATCCTGCAGAAAGTGCGCCGGCCGACAAATAGATTTGACCCGTTCAGAGGTTCTGCGAAAAACAGGAGAGGCATAGGTCCCTTCATAATGTCCCCGGGAAAAATATTCATTTTTTCAGCACCCTCAGGCGCCGGCAAGACCACCCTGATCAACTGCGTGCGCCGGGCAGTACCGGAGATTGTTTATTCGATCAGCGCGACCACCCGTCCTCCCCGGGAAGGAGAAGTCGACGGTCGCCACTACTTCTTCCTTACTGAAGAGGAGTTTCGCTCCCGGATCCAACAGGGAGAGTTTGCCGAATGGGCCTGCGTTCATGGCCATTATTATGGAACACCGAGGAGTTTTATCGATACAACCATTGCCGGCGGACGATCCATCATCATGGATATCGATGTTTACGGCAAAAAAAAGTTCGACACTTTGTATCCGGCGGCAATCGGCATACTCATTTTGCCTCCAGGCCTTGAGAAGCTTGAAGAGCGTCTCAGGGCAAGGAACACCGATGATGAGGCGACCATCGAGCTCCGCCTCGCGAACGCTCGAAAAGAAATGGAATTCGCTGAAAAATATGGCAAATATGAATATTCCATAATTAATGATAATCTTGAAAAGGCCGGCGATGAGACCATCCGGCTGGTTCGATCATTGCTTTGAAGATTATTATGAGCATTGGACCCTCTCCCGGCAGTGCATTTTAGCCGTACCCGGAGGAGGAACCTGCACTATCAGGGCGGTTTCTCTATGTTAAACAGGAATAATACCGATAAAATTCCCGATTCAATTGGAAATTATAAAATTCTCGGGCGCCTCGGCAAGGGCGGAATGGGTGATATCTACAAGGCCATCCAGAATCCGCTGAACCGGATAGTGGCATTGAAAGTGCTGCCTCCCCATTTTGTGAGGGATGAGGAGTTCGCGAAGAGGTTCGAAATAGAGGCAAGGGCCATTTCTCTTCTCCAGCACCAGAATATTGTCAGTATCTATGAGTATGGCGAAGAGGATGGCTATCGCTTTTTTGCCATGCAATTTGTTGACGGAATGGACCTTTCCCAGCTGATCGAGGGACATCGGGAGGTACCGATAAAAACCGTCATCGATCTATCCCGCCAGATTTGTCGCGGGCTGCTGTATGCGCACAATCACAGCGTCATTCACCGGGACATTAAGCCGCAGAATATCCTGATCGACCGGAACAAGGTTGCCAAGCTCAGCGATTTCGGGATCGCCAAGATCTACTCGGGGACGAACATCACCATGACGGGATTTACCCTGGGCACTCCCGAGTACATGTCGCCGGAGCAGGCCCTTGGCAAGAGAATCGATCACCAGACCGATATCTATTCGCTGGGCATCGTCATATACGAAATGCTGACCAGGCAGCTGCCGTTTACCGGTGGTGATGCCATGGCGGTCGCTTACAAGCAGGTGCATGACCAGCCGGTACTGCCTTCCCAAAAGAGGCGGGATACTCCCAAGCGGCTGGAACTGATTGTGCTCAAAGCGCTCAAGAAGGACCGGGAAGATCGCTACCAGTCGATTGAGGAAATGCTCGGCCACCTCGACTCGGTCGATCCGGATGAGCGCGCCGAGGTCGGGCCGGGGGTTGTCGTGCAGGGGAGCGAGCCGGAAGCACTGCCGGCATCCGCGCGGCCGACTGAGCGAAGCATCGTGGACCGGCGACAAAGTTCGAATCATCTGCCCGTTACCGGACGCGGCTGGCTTGAAATGTTGAAAAGCCAATGGCTGTCGCTGATCCTTATCGGCATTCTTGGTGCGGCATTCTTAGCCCATCTTTTTATCTATCACTGGCGGTAAGAATCTCAATGCAGCAACCCACTGCCCCCTCTGGCTCACCCCTTCCCGACGACCGCTTAAATGCCGGCGGAATCGAGGACGACGGTCTCAGCACGCGGGCCAAAGGCGCCTCGGCCGAAGACCAGGCAGTCGCATATCTTGAAAAAAAAGGCTATGCTATCCTGGCACGGAACTATCAAATCCATATCGGTGAAATCGACTGCATAGCCCGGGATCCCGATAATACGGTTGTTTTCGTTGAGGTGAAATCCACGAGGACCGCTGCCTTCGGGCATCCGTTTTTCTGGGTCGATCGCGGCAAACAGCGTACCCTCGCCCGCGTAGCACAATTTTATATGATCAAAAACCGCCTCGCTCCCTGTCCCTGCCGGTTTGATGTAATCGCTATTGTGAATGGCGAAATCGATCATCTCCGCAATGCTTTTCTTGTTTAAGCCCGACATGAAGTATAATGGCGGATAATAAAAAACCCTCGCCAGAACGAATGCTCTGACGAGGGCGGAGGGGAGGAGGTAGTAAGAACTTCCTTGCAAGCCTACCTTGATCTTGCATTATAACTACGAGCCTTCCAATGAATTATTGCGGCTCGTCAGCAAAAGAATCACGGCAGTACCATCAGTTTCCGCTCATAGGTATTCAAGCGGTTTCCTTTAAAGCCGAATCCGGTTAATTGCACGATATAGATCCCCGGCGCAACGGGGCGACCGTTGGCTGCGTTCCCATCCCACTGGCACTCCCGCGTTCCGGCCTCCATCGACTGCTGGACGATCGTTTTGCTCCAGACCGTCCTGCCGGAAAGATCGAAGATCCGGAAACCGACACTCCCGATCTGCGCCAACGGAACCTTATAGTTCAAGTGCACCACGCCGCGGACAGGGTTCGGGTAAATCTTATCGAATCCGAGCCTTGCCGAGAGATACGTCTTGACTTGAGAGGTAATATAGGCTTCGCTGCCGACAAGGAGCACGCGGTAGGAAGCGGTCCGGGAATCGAGCGATACGGTAATATCCTTTGCTCCCGGCGTTTCGACGGTGCCGCTTACCGGATCGAAAATCGCGGTTTGCATCTGCGATGAAAGCTTGCCGATCGTGGTGAGATGATAGCCGACGGTTTGCGCACCGGTGGTGTTGTTGGTAAAACTCAGGATATAGGAACTGCCGCCGCCGGTGAGCGCATGGGCAATTTTCACTCCCCGCACTGCCCCGGTCTGCTCGTTACAGACGGCAACGCCGACATCTTCGAGGGAAGGGGGGAGGGGGTAGAAGCTGGCGTTACGGTCATTTGAAGGAACCAACCCGCAATAAACCGGGTTGAGCGCCAGGCCGCTCGTCGTTTTTGGCACGACGGCAAGGGCCCAGCCGGTTTGTTGTGCCGCCACCTTGCCGGTAGCTCCGGCAAAAGTGGAAATCGCAGCCGAAATCGGGGGTATGCGCAGCACGATGGCCTGGCTCAGGGGGTTATATACCGAATACCCTGAGGAACCCGAGGATCCGCCGCTGACCGTTTCCGTCGGATCGACCTGGTCGACCACGCTTGCGGAATTGAATGGTTGACAGGTATAATTGCTGGTGGAAGAACTCCGGTTCCATGCATAGAAACGGAGCGTGTCGAGGGTAGTGGCCGGAGTAGTCGAGTTGACGCTCGCGGCAAGAATATCACCCAGTTTCACATCGAAATTGAACGGCAGCATGAAATCGGTCCACCCGCTTGCATGCAGAGGAATCGCAACGGTATCGGACAGGGGAAGCGTTGATCCGCTTCCGAACTGGAAGGTAACGGCATTAAGCGTTTTGACCCAGAAAAGATTCCCGGCTTTGAAATCAAATGTTGCCGAGTCCGCGGTACTATACTCCGACCAGGCCGATCCGGTATACTGAAAAAGGCGGATTTTAGTGTTATCGTATTTTGGTGAAGCCGAATCGATAAATCCGAAAAGATGGCTGGCCGGAAATGAATTCTGCACGCCGGTGATGCATGCCGGTTTCCATTGCAGGGCATTGTCTTGAATCGTTGCGCAGGGATTCAGGACAACCGAGGGGGACACATCCTCGACCGCCGTGTTCCTGCCGTCATTAACCAGCAATAACGCCTGGATACCGCTGGGATTGCTCAGGAGATCGCTTCTGGTGATATAGACAGGCGCGGTGAATTTCCCATTGTTGGTAGAGCCTCTCTGGCTGCCGCTGTCGCCCAGGGTAAAGGTGGAATTTCCAGAACGGCATTTGAATTGCCAGGTAAGGTTTCCTACGTTATCGCTGACTCCCAAGGTATCATAAATCCTGCTCCCGTTGGCGGTCGTTGTCATCAGGCTCCCCTGGACGGTCACTTTTGGCGGCATCGTGTCGATCATGAGGGCAAAGGGCGCATTCAGGTCACTGGTATCGATTGAGGCGTAGAGGCTTGCATCACTGGACGTGCTCCGCTGCACCTGCCAGGTGCCGAAGAGCGTGTCCCACCGGTAAATCCGGGCATCATTGATGGAAAACCGCGAGGCAAGTGTTGCCGGTGAATCGGGGAGTTGAAACTGCATTCCGATATAAAACGGTGCACTCGCCTGCCAGGAACTGAAAAAGAACGGCTGGCCGACGACAATAAAGCCGGCGGAAGTAGCCTTGGAATTAGGGGCGTTCAGCGGAAAGTTCTGGATTATCGCGGCATAGTTCGAGGCCTGTGATGCGACCGGTACATAGAATCGGATTTTTCGATTTACCCAGAACGTTGTGTCGCCTCCGGCAACCGATTCGAATTTGTAGTTGACCTGCTGCCGGAAGAAATTCCCGGTCCTGACCACACCGCTCGATGCCGAATCGGGCGGAGCCCATTTTTCATCGGTCACTTGCTTCAGCCAGAGATAGACGCTATAGGCGGTATCGAACACTATCCCGCTTCCGAGCTTGATGGTGTCAATACCCGTTATGCCGTTGGTGCTAGGCGTTCCGGTTATGCTTATCACCTGGGATATGGTCGAATCCGGCTGGACACTATCGACGGCCTGTCCTGCCGCTATTTGAGCAGCATTATAGAGGATACAGGAAACTCCTAACTCCAACTGCTGCATATTCAAATCAGCTCCGGTGCCGCTGGTATCGATGGACCACTTAAATATTACCTGATCATTAATAGAATCATAGATGCCGGAGCCCTTCGCAAATGATGCCACATTGTGAATGTTTTGACAGGTTTTGCAGGTACTCGGCGTTGAATCGCTGGTGCTTGAAGACGCCGTCACATTCGACCATAAACCCTGTTTGCGTACCTGGGCGCCGAAATAGTACCGGGTGTTCGGCTGGATGTGGATCTGGGCCGTAACGGTGCTCTGCGACGGGGAGGCGATCAGGCTGTCGAGTCCGGCGAACTGGTTCGAAAGAGGAATTGGGTTCCCTTTCTGGTAGTAGATGCGGACTTCGTCGATGCTGTCATTCTTCAGGGTGTCTCCGGTTGGAGACCAGTTGAGTTGTACCGACACCGCATTCAGGGCACTCCCGCTCAGGATGAGCGGGTTGACCGGCGCGGGGCGGCCGACCTGGGCCTGGGTGCTCGCCGGATTGCTGAGAACATTGTTTTTTCCCTTGATTGCCACGGCAGCATAAAGGTTGCTTGTATAGGTATTGAAGATACTGTCGGCCACGACATAGGTAAAGGAGGCCCGGCCGGCAGTGTCGACATGGGCGATGGGCCACCGCTGGACATTCTGGGTAGAAAAGAAATTAGGAATTGTATCCGCCCCCATGCCGAACCACAGCAGCACCGAATCCGCCACCGCGGTATCGCCGAGAAGCGACTGAACATTACCGATACCGAATTTAACGGTGTCAAGCGGAGAGTAGGCCGCGGAAAGCGTGAGGCCGTTGGGCGGTTGCGCGGTGGAATGCATGACCACCATGCAGCCGTTCTGGGAGGTAAGCGGCGTTTCGGTGCCGTCGCTCCAGACGATCTGGGTATTGAACCCTGAGGCGGTATCGCTGGTATTAAGCGCTGCATAAACCGAGGAGTCGGTAAATTGCGCTCCCTGAGTCTCCCAGGTTTTTATAGTGTAAGTCTTTCGGACCGTAGCCGCTCCCCCGGCAACCGTATCCGCGGGAGTGGGAATTGCTCCGCTGCGGTTCCAGAGACGAATGGTTGAAACCGGGGGATTATGCGACTCCAGGGTTGCGAAGTTACCATAAGTCAGCTCAACCGAATCCCCGTTTTTAAAGGTTCCGCTCAGCTGAGTCGGGTTACCGGTGGACGAATAGACAATGACCGTTCTGGTCATGCTGTCGGTCCCGCTGTGCCCGGAGACCACTAGCTTGACCTGGTAGGTTCCGGGATTGATGTAGGTATAAGTTTGGCTGTTACCCGGGGAACTTGCTGAAATGGAACTTCCGGCTACGCCAAAATTCCACAACCAGTTGGTGAGCGTGCCCGTCGATGAATCGGTAAACGTGACGGCTTTCGGCGCAATACCCGTGGAGTCCGACACGCCAAAATTGGCATGCGCCTTTGCATACACGAGCAGCGTGTCGATTATGCTCGTATCATTCACCGAACACCCGTTGGTGACGATGCAGCGGTAGTAGGAGTTTCCTGCAGCCGTCTGCGGGGATGTGGTATAAAAGGTGTCGATGGCATTGGCGATATTTTTCCAGCCGTCGGCGCTGTCGGACTGCCACTGATAGGTAAGGCTGTTGCCGGTTGCACTCAGGAAAAATGTCGATGTCTGTCCGACGATTGCGGTCTGGTTCACCGGCTGCAGGGCGATGTTCGGAGCAATGCACACGGTCATTGTCACGGGGCTGCTTGCCAGAGCGGAGCCGCAGGTCGAGTTGGCAACAAGGCATTGGAAATGGAGCGTCGCATCGCCGTTTTTTACCGTATAGGTAAAGGTGGCGCCTGAGCTGGATGGCAGGGTATAGGTGGATTCCGGAGTCCATGCAATACCATCAAGGCTTTTTTCCCAGGTGTAGGTGATGTTCGAAACACCGGATGCGTTCAGTTGAAATACCACTACCTTCCCTACCGGTATATTGGTCAGGGACGGAGGATTGGTGGTAATCTGCGCAGTTATTGACGGTTGATGGCATGCCGAGACCTGCGCCGCCGAGCTTGTGACAGTCCCGCAGGTACCGACGATATAGCATTCAAACTTCACCAGGGCTGCGGTATCGGAAGCTGAAGGCAGATACTTGTACGTTGCGGATTGCTGGCCGGTACCGACGGTGACATTGGCCCAGCTGCTGCCGCCGTCGGTGCTGCGCTCCCACTGATAGGTGAGACCGGTTCCGGTTGCGGTTACCGTGAAGGAGGCACTGTCGACTCCGATGACAACCGACGTATTCTGCGGCTGCGCGGTAATGGAAGGTGCAACGCACTGATTACCTGTTGTAAAACTCCAGGCGGTTGACCAGGCGGTTGTCGTACCGTTCACCACCGCATCGACATGCCAGTAGTAGGTAAGGGAAGTCGCGAGGCCGGATGCCGTAACTGAGGCCGTAGTCAGGCCCGACGATGAAAATGCCAGGGTGGAAAAGGATGCCGAGGTGGATACCTGCACCGAATAGGAGGTTGCTGCAGAATCGCTGTTCCAGTTCAGGACCGGCGAGCTCGACTGGTTGGTCGTTCCGTTGCCGGGTGATGAAAGTATTGGTACGCCCGGAGCAGTGACGGTTATACTCGTGAGGGAATCGGTGGGCCGCTGGTTCTCATAACAGAGGCGGATCCAGTCACTCGATCGAGCGGTATTTTCAATGCGCGTTTCGCAGACGGCGCCCCCTAATTTGAGTCCCACATGTCCATTGCCATGCTTCCCGATTACCGTACGCTTGCCGCCGGCGCTCCAGGCAAGAGTGTTTGTGGACGCAATGTACCGTACGGAATCGCCATTCAGGTAAATTTTGGAGTACCCCGCCGAGGGATTAATAACCAATGCAACATGTTTCCATCCATCATGCCACAACGCCGAGCCGCTGGTGTTTGAGGTGCCCAATAGCGAAGTGCCGCTCAAGGCTGCTGAAGGCCAGCCGTAATTGGCCCAATCGGTGCCTGACCCAAGCCACGCAGCATTGAGAGAGTCTGTTCCCGTGCCGGCCGGCGCGGCTCCCTCATCGGCAATGCTTGCATTATCTCCCATCGACAAGATAGAGGCGAGATGTCCGTTGATGGCGGTGTTGGCCTGGTCGACACTATCGACTCGCACCCACGTTGACAGAGTCAGCGTCGCCGGCGAGCCCAGCAATCCTGCAATGGTAATTGAATCGCCGGCCAGGTATGAACTTCCCGTCCCGGTGCAATGCAGGTATGCCGCGCGATCAAATACCCCGGCAGTATCCGTTATACTCGCGTCTGCCAGGCCATTGTTTCCCTGCCCGGTCGCATCATTATAGGTTACCGCGGCACCCGCGGTCCCTCGTTTATTCAGATGCAGGACCGTCGCGTACCCATTCGAGGGTACAAAGACCTTGGTGGAATCCGAGGTAGTCGTCGCCGAGCTCTTGCCCCAGTACATATTGATCGATTGCGTGGCATTGTTTCCTTGCACCGAATCCGTTTTTACCCAGATAAGCGCCGTCTGGTTTGCCGCATTATATTTGTTCAGTTCATAGGGTAATTGCGAAGTATCTCCGGTGCCCCCGCGGGTAAACCGCAGGTCGCCGCCGGTGGTCTTCGCCTGCGCAAAAACCTTCGCTGCATTGCCGGCGTTCAAACGGATGAGGACGGGAAAATTCTTCTGCGTGGTCATTATGTTTGCGCCCGTGGCGGTAGTATTGAGCGTAATGACGGCAGAGTAGGGCCAGGTAGACAGGGTATCCGCTGCGGACGCCAGGTGCACCATGAAGAACAGAACCAACACAGCAAGAGCGGATCCCCTCAATTTACATCCCGTACCCATACGCCTCCTTTTTGCAATCCCGGCGATTCAAGAAGAATCAGGTTCGCTTACCCTCCACGATACATTTCAGCCTGCGGCATTCGGAACCGAAAGACCATTCGGCGGACCGATGCCCCTCCTGCCGCGTGCGTCGCAAGTTCGATACTGGATTGAAACTGCGCGGATCAGGCTACCATGCAACAAACACGTTTAAGTAATATAATATAAAATGATGTTTTGAGCAATAAAAATTCGCCGGTGCTTAGACATTCGGGAATGACGGCAACATTGAAATATCAAAGAGTTGCGGTGGGAATTCCTCTCTGTGTGCCTTATTGCAGTGCAACCGGGCATGGCTCGGCAGGCCGGTGCGGCGGTGCACCCCGCTATCGGCTTGATCGCTGCTCGCGGAGACTGCTATTTTTAACCGGAATTCCCTATCTTTCCATCTGCAGCCCTTCAGGAGCTCATGGCCAGACACCATCCCCCCAAAAAAACGCCGGAGACTCCGGTTCGGACCGTATCTCCGCAGTCCAGGCTGCTCCTGCGGCTCTGCCCCTGGGTTTTGCTCCCTCTTGCCTGTATCGTCCTTTATGGACGCGCCGCTCAATTCAATGTCACCGGGCTCGATGACGACACGCTCATCGGGTCTTTTGCCGGCCATCACTACAGTCTGCTTGACGCCATGTCAACCAACGCGTTCATGATTCATAAGGGTAATGACTTTTACCGGCCGCTTCAATCGATGTTGTTTATCCTCGATGCAGCGGTTTCGGGAGCCCATCCCAATGCCTATCATTTCACGAATATTGCGCTTCATTGCCTGGCGGCGATAAGCCTGCTCTGGCTTCTCCTGCTGCTGGGTTACGACCGGTATCTCTCCTTTTTTGCCGCGGCATTTTTTGTCCTGAACCCCCAGCTTGCGCAGGCCGTAGCCTGGGTCCCGGGCCAGGGGGATGTCCTGCTCGGTCTTTTCGGCATACTTTCCCTTGGTTCGCTGCTGGAGTTCCGGCGTTCCGGGAACTATTGGTTTTTTGCCCTGCACGGCGCGGCCTTCTTTCTCGCCGCCATGTCGAAGGAGAGCGCGATCCTTCTTCCGGGCTTGTTCGCAGCGTTCCTTTTGCTTCGTGAGGGTAAGAAATCGTTTTGCAGGTCAAATTATCTCCTCCTGCCTCTCTGGCTTGGTATTGTTGCGGCGTACCTTGCGCTCAGGCATGGCGCGATGGCCGGACTTCCGAAGAGCACCATCTTCGGCCTGGGGCCGTTTGTCGGCAACCTCAGGGTATTGCCTGAGACGCTCGGCGGTTTTTTTGCCGGATACGATATACCGGTAATGCCGTCGTTCACCCTGACCTCGACAGGAATCGGCTGCGTGCTTGCCGTTGCCCTGGCGCTCGTGCTCGCGGCGCAGCGGAAACTCGGGCGGCCGATGGTCCTGTTCGGCACCGCCTGGTTCATTGCCCTGTCGATTCCCGGAATGATGTATTGCCATGAACTCGGCAGCCATGCCTACGATTACCTCAACCATCGCTCCTATCTTCCGCTTCTTGGCATCATTCTGCTTCTTGCCGAAGCAATGCCCGCCGCCTGGTATTCCTCACGTTCGAAGGGTGCCATCATTGCGGTCGGAACTGCAGCCGCGCTCGCTGTCGCCATCCTGCTCTGGCGGCAGGTCGGGTACTTCGCCGATCCGCCTGCGTTCTACAACCAGGCGATCCGGACAAATCCCGAATCGGCGCTTGCCTTTAACAACCGCGGCAAGCTCCGGTCCGACGGCGGGGACATGAAGGGGTCGCTCACCGATTTCGATGCCGCCATCCGCCTCCTTCCCGGATACTCGATGGCCTATAACAACCGAGGCAACAGCAAAGGTCTGCTGGGTGACTATGCCGGCGCCATCCGTGACTTATCCTTTGCGGTTAAGTTCGATTCTTCCTATGCGCTGGGGTTCAGCAACCTCGGCAGGTGGAAGGCGATAACCGGCGATACGGCGGGAGCCCTCGCCGATTACAACCGTTCCATAGGTCTCGATTCCCATTTCGCCGGCTCCTACAACAATCGCGGAGCGCTCCTCGGCCAGATGGGCGACTTCGACCATGCCGCCGCCGATTTCCAGAAATCAATCGACCTGGATCCGCTTTTTTCCGAGGCCATGCTTAACCTCGGGCTCATCCGGATCAAGCGCAACGATCGGGCCGGCGCCTGTGCGCTCTGGCACCGGGCGGCGGAGCTCGGCAATGCACGCGTTCAGGGATTTTTGCAGCAATATTGCCAATAGGAAGAAGGCAGAAGAAAGGCAGAAGAAAGGCTGAAGAAAGGCAGACAAAAGGCAGACGAAAGACAGACAAAAGGCAGGC
>PLTF01000030.1 GCA_003164335.1 Fibrobacterota bacterium | reverse complement strand
CCGCCTGAGCGGTTCCCCCACCAGAGGCATTTAGATCGGTTTCCCCACCTGAGCAGTAACGAATAAAGTTACAAAATCGACTTTCCTCCATAAAAAAGTTACATTTGGCCGAGTTTGGCTTAAAACGCCCAAAACGAGCTTTAAACAGTTACAAACAGAGCATTCGCTATTAAATAAGTTACAAAGTCCATCTGCAGGAATAGGGGTGATGGATTATTTACCAAGCTGAAGGCATTATATTTTATGGATAAAACTCCGGAATAGGAATCCGGCCATTGGAATTGCTGTGCCAGCCTGATGCGAAGCGGAAAATTTGGTGGACGATCATAAAGGGGAGGCCGAAATCTAAAGAGCGCTTTCTCAAATTATCCAAAAAAGGATAATGAAATTTCAATTTTTCGGATTATCCAAAATCGGATAATCCGGAGAGGCTTTCATGGATAATCCTTTTATGGGTAATCCAGTATAAAAAATCATACATGCCTTCAGTCAATAAAGGAACCTGAATAGAATGGAAAAAATCACCATCCAGAACGTCAACCTCCTCCTCTCCCACCCGACTCCTGTCCGCAGCACCTGGATCGGCCAGGCCGAGCCCCTGCGGCAGCTTCTTGCCTGCTGGCTCAAGGTGGCCGCAGGCGATCTGCCGCTCACCCCCCGCGTCATCGGGTATCCGGGGATCGGCAAAACCACGCTCGCCATGGCGGCGGCGCAGGCGCGGGGCCAGGAAGTTTACATCATGCAGTGCACCGCCGATACCCGGCCCGAGGACCTGCTGGTCACCCCGGTTCTCTCCGAGGCCGGAAAAATCGCCTACCATGCGAGCCCGCTCCTTTCAGCAGTTATCAAAGGGGGGATCGCAGTACTCGATGAGGGCAACCGCATGTCCGAAAAGTCGTGGGCATCGCTTGCCGGGCTCTTCGATCACCGCCGCATGGTCGAATCGCTCGTGGCCGGGATCTCGGTATCGGCGCACGAGGAGTTCCGCGCTGCGGTAACCATGAACGACGACAGTTCGACCTTCGAAATTCCTGACTACATCATGTCGCGTTTGCAGCCGGGCATTACGGTGCCGTTTCCAAACCGCGAAGACGAGCTCGAAATTCTCTCCTATAACCTGCCGTTTGCCGAGGACGACGTGCTTGCCATGTGTGTGGATTACCTCCAGGCAGCGCACGGACTCGACCTGCCCTATTCGATCCGGGATGGCCTCAATGCCATGCGCTATACCCTCAAGCTCAAGTCGCATGATGCCGCCGCCGACACGGCTGCGCTCTTCCGCATGGCTCTTGGCCAGGTGCTCGGCGAGGACGCCCTCGACCTCGAAAAGCGCGCCGCAGAACGCCGCCTCTCCGGTGAAGCACCGCCCGCAATGAACCTCGGCGACTTTTTCTTCGGGAGCGGGTCGGACCTCAACCCCGACAAAGATTCCGCCGTCGATCCGGAAAACGACGGAGATGACCGGTGAGACTTTCCGGGCGCATTACCCTTGTACCGATCCTGCACGGAGCAGGCCCGATGGCGACGCACGTTCGAACTCTTTGCATGCGCGAAAAGTTCGACTGCATTGCCGTCGATGTGCCGGAGATGTTCCAGGACGATATCGGGCCTGCGGTCGGGGAGCTTCCCCTCATCCAGGCGCTTGTCGCCCGTGAAGAGCCGGAAGGACGGTGTTGCTACCTGCCGGTCGATCCCTGCGACGCCGCAATCGAGGGGGTACGCCAGAGCCTGCAGAACCGCGTGCCGTTTTACTGCATCGGCAGCGAGCCGCAGCAAAACGCACCAATGGGCTCTCTCCCGGACGAGCATGCCATCGAATCGATCGGATTCGACCGCTTCGCCGCCCTCTGCCTTCGCGCAATCGGCAATCCGGTCGCAGGAAGCGCCGACGATGTTGCCGGAGCCCACCTTGCGACCCGGCTTCACGAACTTTCAGCGGCCCACCGGCGCATCCTTGCGCTGGTTCACTTCCGGCACTTTGCCCGGACCGTTTACCGATTCTCGCGTCCTCTTCCGTCCGTACCGGAAGTGGGCTCGCAGGCGGGGAAGTACCGGATTGCCGCTTACTACCTGCATCCCGATCACCTCTACTTCGCGCTCGGCGAGCTTCCCTATATTACCGGCAAATTCGAGCGGGAGCGGCTCGATCCCTTCGCAGCGCCGGTACATGTTGAAACAGAAATCAAGAATCTCTTCCGCGAAACACGCGACGATTATTACGACAGCAGGGACGCCGTGGCCGAGCTCTCGCCGGTTCGGATCCAGGCGGCGCTTACCTTCAGCCGCAACCTGACGATCATGGACAACAGGCTTATCCCCTCGCTCTTCGACCTGGTCGAGGCAGCCAAGGGGGTAGGTGGCAACGGCTATGCGCTGCGGATCCTCAAAAATGCCCGCTACTACCCCTACCTGCCCTTCGAGCTCGGCGCTCCCTTGCTTGAGGCCGGCATCGACCGGATCCGCCTTCCGGAGAGCGGGGAGACGGTTAAGGCAATCAACCTGTTCCGCGACCGCGCGGTGGTATGGCGGCAGGTTTCAATAAGGCCCGATCCTTCGCTTGAAAGAAAGAAGCGCTACCGGTTCGCCTGGAACCCGCTTGGTGCCTGCTCCCATATACCCGAGGATGTTAAAATCGAACGCTTCAACGCCCATGTGCGGGCCAGGGCGAAACAGCTCCTGGTTGAGGAGTTCAGCCACCACGAAAAATTCACCACCTCGGTCAAGGATGGCATCGATATCCGCGAGACCCTGCGAAACTGGCATACCGGATCGATTTATGTCAGGGAGATCCCGCCGGCCCGGGGCAAGCTCGATACGGTGGTCATGATATTCGATGAGGATCACGACGAAAACTACCCGCATCGCTGCACCTGGTACGCCGAACACGAAGAGGAGTCCACCCTGACCTTTTACGCGACCGACCCCATGGCCAACCTCATCGGTCCGGGAATTGCCGAATGCCGCTACGGCGGACTGTCCCTGCTCTTCCCGCCGAAGCCGGTGCCGGATATCTTCGAACTTACCGATGGCATGGAACTGCCCAATCTCGCGGCCCGGCTGACCTATGGCGCTTTACTCTTCAGCGCCGAACGGGTCGTGGCCTATGTGGCGGCGAAAAAACCCTCGGTCTCCCTGCGCACCATGGCTGCCCGCCTCAAAAAGCGGCTTCTCTGGATCCCGCTCGCTACCTTCTCCAATGAAACGATCCGCAACCTGCGGCGGTTCCACATTCTTAACGGGAAGGAGGTGCGGAGCTGGGCAACGAGGTTTATCGGGGAGGAGTGATAGTTATAGATTTCAGCGCCTCTGGTGGGGGAACCTCGCTTCNNCCCCTGGTCGGAGCCGCGCAAAGCCGCGTCTCCGACGCACCCCTTCCAGCGGAAGGGGGAGGCGATGTTTGCCCCTGGCAAACGCCTTCCCCCTCCCGCAACACCCTCTTTTAAGGTAGAAAACACATGGAAAAGATTTCGTAGGGGTTCAACATGTTGAACCCCATCTTTTGATGTTGCGTTAGCGAGGACAGAGGGTGTCGGGGTAAACGAGCCGAAGCACAGGATGTGCGAAGGCCACTCCGAAGGAGCCCGAGGCGCGTTGTTGGATGCAGAGCGTGCACTGACCCCGACAGTGTTTCCAGACCCAGGCGAAGCCGCAGGGCTTCAAACACCGGCTCGGCTTTGCCGAGAGCCCGGCGGAGGCGCGCCGGAAGGCACCCCTCAGGGTGCCTTCCGGAACGCCCAGAAGTTGACTTTGATTTTGAATTTATAATTCGGCTTAGCCATCCAAAAGAATTTGAATTTTCTTCTGCTCAAAAAACCTCATAGGTCTTTGAATTCGAGAGCCACGCTGATTTCAACTAGCGCATCATCGACCTATAAATTCTGCGCGTAAGAATCCAAAATTCTTGAAACAAACGTCTGATATTTAATCCCCTTTTTCACCGCGAACCGCTTGTACCGATCAACCGTGCTCTTCTTGAGTTTCATGGTCACCGGAACCATCTCTTCCTTTTTCAACCCCGCTGCGATGCTTTCCGGTGACGGCAGGAAGTCCTTAACCGCAACCGAATTTTCAAGTTCTTCGGCGATGTCCGCCGGAGCCCGGGTATACCCTTTAGTCGTGCCCATAGATTTTTTTCCCTTCTCGCCAGTATCCGGCGCCGATAATACGAATTGTAGTTCCTCTAAGAGTGAAACGAACGGTCATAATGCGATTTCCGACCTTTCCAAGGCAGAAACACCGCAACTCTTCGGCGGAATGCCTGGAATTAAACCGGATCTTTCGATCGGGATCGGCAAATGCCTTCATAGCTTCCTCAAAAGTGACGCCATGTTTCGAGCTATTGGCTTGATTTTTTTCTTCATCCCACCCAAAACGCATGTCCGGGCGCCGTCCTTATCTTATATTAAATACTATTATCAATAATATAATATTTATTAATATGCATACTATATGTTTTTTGCAACAAAGGTTGGGCGATACTTTATCCTCGAAAAAAGCCACCGATCACAATTCCTACCCTTTTTCCTTCCCGTAATGTATATTAGTCACGAACATCACTACATCGATAGTGGTGCCGTTTCAATCGGTAAACGGTCCACAAGACCCGCACTCCGTTGATTTCCAGCAAGAGCCATACGAGACCATCCCCACCGTATTCTGCATCCTCCTGCTTGTTTCATCCGTATGTAGCGTGTCAACCGGCATATTTATCAAAGGATGTATTGTATATGGGTTTTACCAAAGTTGGGCTTTCCGAGTCTCTTCTGCAGGGTGTTTACGCAACGGGCTACAACCGTCCCACCGAAATTCAGGCCAAGGTCATTCCTCTTATTATCGAGGGACGGGACATTATCGGCTGCGCGCCGACCGGGACCGGCAAGACGGCGGCCTTCGTGTTGCCGATCCTGCATGTGCTCGAAGGAACACCCGTCACCGGTCGCCGCGGTCGTCCCCGCGCGCTTATTTTAACGCCGACCCGCGAACTCGCCGTCCAGATTGAGGAAGCGATCCGGGGGTACGGTACTTATTGTTCCCAGCGTCCGCTCTGCATCTACGGCGGGGTCGACATCAACCGCCAGCTGCGCGGCCTGCAGCAGGGAGCCGACATCGTCGTTGCGACCCCCGGCCGCCTGCTCGACCACATCGACCGCCGCAGTATCGATCTCTCGCAGATCGAAATCCTGGTGCTCGACGAAGCCGACCGCATGCTCGACATGGGATTCGTCAAGGATGTCCGTAAAATCATCGCGCTTCTTCCGAAAGAGCGGCAGACCCTCCTCTTTTCGGCAACCATCTCCACGGAGATCCAGACACTTGCCCGGGGCGTCCTGCACGATCCCCTGATCATCGAAATCGGTACGCCGTTCACGCCGGTAGATACGGTGGAGCAGACCTTTTACACCATCCACCAGGACGGCAAGGCAGATTTACTCGTGCATGTTCTCCAGAACGAAGAAATCGAAACCGCTCTCGTGTTCTCACGGACCAAGCACGGCGCAGACCGGATAGCGAAAAAACTGCACCGTCACGGCATCCTGGCCGAGGCCATCCATTCGAACCGTACCCAGTCGCAGCGCCAGCACACGCTCGACGGCTTCAAACGCCGTCATTTCAAGGTGCTCGTGGCTACCGACGTGGCGGCGCGCGGCATCGACATCGACAGCATATCACACGTTGTAAATTTCGACATTCCGCGTTTCGCCGAGGACTATATTCACCGGATCGGCAGGACCGGCAGGGCCGAACACACCGGCAATGCACTTACCTTCGTTTCTGCCGACGAACAGAAATATCTCCGGAAAATCGAGCAGATGGTCGGCAAGCGATGCGTCCTCAAGGCCTATCCGGGCTTTGCAGCCGATCTTCCGGCTGAAAGAGTCGTGTCGGTGACCCAGAACGGGACGGCTTCGAATTTCTCGAAGAAGTTCCGCTTCTTCGGCCGACGCGCCTCGGTTCCCACGCACCGCTAGGGGAGCCCATGTCCTTCGGGCGACTGACACCGGAAACGATCCTGCCTGCCGTAGAGGCAGCTTCCGGCATGCTTCTTACCGGCATGATCCTGTCGCTGCCCAGCTACATCAACCGGGTCTACGAGCTTCGGGCCCTTGATGGAACAAAACTCATCGCCAAGTTCTACCGGCCCGGCCGGTGGAACCGCGATGCGATTCTCGACGAACACCGCTTCACCCAGGACTGCGCCGACGACGAGATCCAGGTAGTCCCGCCGACGCCGCTCCTCGATGGCTCATCCATCGGCGAGCATGACGGCTTTCTGTTTTCCCTCTTCCCGAAACGCGCCGGGCGGCAGCTTGAAATAAACGAAGATGCCGACTGGCTTCGCGTCGGCGCCCTCGTTGCCCGGACGCACCTGGCCGGCGAAAAACGGGCGGCCTTGCACCGCATAACCATCGATCCCTCACTTTCGACCCTCGCCGACGTAAACCACCTCTGCGAGGCGGTCATTTCCGGCCGCTCGCGCGACCTCTATAAAAATGTGGCGATGCGGCTCATCGAGTGCAGCATCCCGCTTTTTTCCGGCCTCGAACGGATCCGCCTGCATGGTGACTGCCACCGCGGCAATATCCTCGACCGTCTTGACGAGGGCTTGCTCCTCATCGACTTCGACGATATGGCCATGGGACCGCCGGTCCAGGATGCCTGGCTCCTGCTGCCTGACCGCGCCGACAAGGCAACGCGCGAAATAGAGCTTTTTTTGCAGGGGTACGAACGGTTCCGCAGGTTCGACCGAAGGGGCCTGCGCTGCATCGAGTCGCTGCGCGCCATGCGGATGATCTACTTCCTCGCGTGGTGCAGCCGGCAAGTCGATGACTCCCTGTTTCTCAAGCACTTCCCGGACTGGGGAAGCGAGGCCTTCTGGCGGAAGGAAATTAATGATTTGCAGGAGCAGCTGGGATTTGTGATGGACAGTGGGACTATAAATGAGTAATTAAGAAGTTTCTGCCTTGGTGGGGGAACCGGGCTTAAGTCAAATGCTTTTGAGGGGGGAACCGCCTACGGCGGTTTCCCCTGGCCAAAGCCTCCGCGCCCGCAAAGCCTGGCTGCGGGGTCTTTGGCACACCCCNNGGCGATGTTTGCCTGAAGGCAAACGCCCTCCCCCTCCCGCAACGCCCTCTATTTAGGTAGAAAACACATTCAAAAAATCGTGATTGATTATGCATTGTAGGGGCACGGCGTGCCGTGCCCTCATTCTCACAACAATTTTTCCCTATTAATTTGTAACAAATCAGCTGCCGTTCTCTGCATAATGAATTCCCTTTATCCCCCTTAATAAGGGGGCGCCGAAGGCGGGGGATACGCAGGGAAATTCAGCAATCACTCCACCTATCGAGAAGTAAGCCCGCATTTACGCTTTTATGTATTGAATTTTTTGACTTTGCGTTAGCGAGGACAGAGGGTGCCGGGGTAAACGAAGTGACCCCGGCAGTATTTGAAGACCCAGGCGAAGCCGCAGGGCTTCAAATACCGGCTCGGCTTTGCCGTGAGCCCGGCGGAGGCGCGCCGTTGGAGTGCCCTTCAGGGCACCCCAACGGAACGCCCAGATGTTGACTTTGCTCTTGAATTTTCTTCTGAAATCCCACCGTACATATTTTTATAGATCGATATGGAAATGATCGACCTCTACAACCCCGACGGAACTCCCTGCGGGAGAACCGCTTCCCGGGACGAGGTTCACCGCCTCGGGCTCTGGCATAAAACGGTGCATATCTGGGTCCTGACCCCGGAAGGCGAGCTGCTGCTCCAGAAACGGTCGCCCGAAAAGGAATCGCATCCCGGTCTCTGGGACATCTCGGCTGCCGGGCATATCACCGCCGGCGACACGAGCCTTCATGCCGCGGTGCGTGAGCTCGGTGAAGAAATCGGCATGGCGGCAGAGGAGACCGACCTTGGCTTCCTTTTTTCTCTTTGCCAGCGCTGCGAAGACTTCACGCGGCCCTTCATCGACCGCGAAATAACCGACATCTACCTGCTCCGGCGAGCGGTCGATCCCTGCCGTCTCGCCATCGACCGGCATGAAGTCGAGGCAGTGCGGCTTATAGCGACCGGCGAATTCAGGCAGGAGTTGTCGGACCATCCCGAACGATTTACGCCGCATGCGGAGGAGTATGGGAAACTGCTGGAGATAGTCGGATAAAAGCATGCCGAGCAGGCATCGCCGGTAATGACTAAGCAGTTCATAAGTAAGGTTACACCCACCCGTTCGTGTGAGCCTGTCGAAGCATGACCAACCGAAACAGCCGTTCGTGGTGAGCCTGTCGAACCATGAACGGTGCGGAATTGCTGCTCGCCCTTCGACAGGCTCAGGGCGAACGGTCCTCATATAAGATTATACGTATGAACTGATTTGTAACTTTTACCTGCGACGGATGGTATTTTGAAATTGAACAGCACCACCGAAAGAATCTCCACATTTCTCCGATAAGGAGCAGAACTCCCATGAAGAAAGCTTCGATTCCTGCACTGGCCGTACTGGCCGTCATGATGCTCTGTCCAGGTTACCGGGTTTATGCGCAGGTGTCGCAAACGCCGCCCATGGGGTTTAATACCTACGACTGCCTCGATTATTCGGCGGCCGACAGCGCTGTTAAGCAACTGGCGGATACCATGGCCTCCAGGTATCTGCAGTACGGCTGGAACTACCTCTGCCTTGATTGGTGCTGGTCATTTCCGGGAACGGGCACCTCGCAACCGAACCAGGTATTTGTAAATAACGCGCCGACCGCTGCAACGAGGCTCAACATGGATTCCTGTGGCCGGCTCATGCCGGACACGATCCGGCACCCGTCCGCGGTGGGAGGGGCCGGGCTCGGGCCGCTTATTGCGTATGTTCATGGAAAGGGGCTTAAATTCGGCCTCCACATTATGCGCGGCATTCCCCGCCAGGCGGTGATGGCGAACACGCCGATTTACGGCAGCTCCTATACCGCCGCCAATGCCGCAAGCCTCACCGATACCTGCTCCTGGCTCAATCAGATGTACGGCCTGAACTTCAACACGGCGGCAGCGGCAGCGTACATCAAGTCGATATTCTCGCTCTATGCATCCTGGGGGGTCGACTATATCAAGATCGACGACCTTGAAAACTCCCTTGTCAGCCCGCGAACGACCTTCAAGACCTATATCCAGGCCTACCGCGCCGCTATTGACAGTTGCGGCCGACCGATGGTGTTCAGTACGTCCCCCGGTGCCACGCCGATCGGCGACTCCGCCTTCTTCGAAAAATATGCCAATCAGTGGCGCATGGCCGACGACCTGTGGGATAACTGGGCCAACGTCGATACCATGCTGAGCCTTTTCGTCAAATGGCATCGCTGCGCTGCGCCCGGACACTTTCCCGATGCAGACATGATTCCCATCGGGTATCTCTCCGAACACGGGCCCAATGGCTCCCCGCGGTATTCCAGCCTCACCCGAAGCCAGCAGTATCTCCTGATGACCATGTGGTGCATCGGCCGCTCGCCCCTCATCTGGGGCGGCGATCTCAGGAAAAATCGCCCTGCCGAGGATTCGCTCATGACCAACCCCGAGGTGATCGCCGTAAACCAGCAGGGCACGAACGGCCGCCCCATCACCGCGACCGCCTCGACGCTCGTCTGGGCTTCGGACAACCCCGACTCGGCCAACGTCGTCTGGGTCGCTCTTGTTAATCGCTCGACCTCTTCGGCGACCATCACCGTCAATGTGGACACCCTCGGGGTCCCCAATTGCACCGCCAGGAACCTCTGGACCCGGACCACCCTTTCGGGCACCTTCGCCTCGTCTTTCCAGCAGACTATCGCCGCCCAGAGTGCGGGGCTGTACAAACTTGTCGCACCGACAACCGCGGTTGTGCGCCGGATGCCTGCAACTAACCTTTCCCCTCTCCGGTCCGAAACCACCATGCCGGTTGCCGGCAACCGGTTTGTCGTGCCCCGCGCCTATGCCGGGACGCCGGTAAATCTCGACGTATTCGACATGGCCGGAAAAAGGGTCGGACTGCTTCGCAACGTCCGGGGAACGGTTGACCTGCGGGTAATCGGCGCGACGGCCTCAAATAGTTATATCGTCAGGATCCGGCCGGCAGTCCGGGGAGAGATGCCTTAAAACTTAGGCCGTGGTCCCGACTTCGGCTTTTTTGCGGCGGCAGCCGAGTCTGCATGGGTCGGTTTTGGAGCGGGACCGCAGGTCGCGCAGGGCTTTGAAAAAGTAACCCCGTCGACCTCCCACCGTGCGCGCGCCTCGATCGTGTCGGGCATCACCATGAATGGCTCAGGAGCAATGAAGGGAAAGAGTTCACCCCGGTCCGGGCTGCGGTTGCCGTTGACATCGGTAAAATATTCGATGAGTCCCCTGCCGGACGGGAGCGAGTCGAAATGAAAGCAGCCGCTGCTGTCGGCGCTCTGCGCCGGGGTACCCCCGGAGATCGGCAGGAAGCGCCATATCCGGCGGGGTTCGCGCGGGAGACAGTGCGCGCAGCCGCGCAAGGCGGTTGCAAGGCTGTCGGCCTCGATCGTTGCAAAGGTGACCACCGCAACGGTATCGCCCGAAACGCTGTCGCGGGCCTTGAGCATGTTACCGCTCAGGTCGCGGCCGCTCGTTTGCAGCAGGGTGAGCCGGTACCGCATCCCGGGAAGGAGGTGACGTTCCGGGGTGAGCTCCACCGAATCGGTGAAGCCCGTTGCACTGCGCATCGGTACCTGCCCGTGCATTGTATCAACAAGGACCAGTGGCGCGGAAAAGCCGACCGGCTTTGAAAAGGCCAGATGCAGCTTTACGGCAAGGGGAAGACCGCTCAAGGGCGTTGCGGACAGATAGGCCGGGCGCAGGGTATCGGGCGTTATGGAGCCGTTACAGGTGATGGTGTCGATGACGGTTGCCGGTCCCATCCGGGTTTGCCGCGTAAACCGGTAGATGAGGCGGTACGGGGTCAGTGAAAGCGTATCGTCAAGGGTGATGACCGTGCGGGTCCGGCTGCCGGCGAGCCATTGGCGGTCGGCTATCGCAGGCACCTTACCCTTTTTATCGATTCGCTCGATCTGCCAGAGAGGCTCGGAGAAACGCTGCGAATCGAGCGGCGCCGCCCATTTGCACAGAAGGAGTTTCGGCGACAGTGCCTTTGCCGACAAGAGGCGCGGGGCCGCCGTATCGGTATATGCCGGGTAGAGCGATACGGTATCCGGCAGGGGAGTGACGCTTATATCGCGATAGAGCGGCACAAATCCCCGTTCCAGCCCGGGATCGAGGCGCCGGTTGTTGTTCTGGTCCATGAACGCGACGAGGCGATAGGTATCCCGCCTGATGTTCAGGAAGGAAAAGAAGCCGGAGCTGTCGGTCTGGGTTAAATAATCCGGTGAGCCGTAGATGATCGTATCCGCATTGCCGCCGCGTTTTGTCGAGAAGAGTCCGACGGTGGCCTGGAATGCCCGGACGGCGGAGTCGATAACGCATCCGGCAATCCGCCCGCTGTCGAGCGTCGGCCCGGTTGAGAACACCAGCGAATAGGCGTTCATGAGGGAGTTGCCGTGGAGATCCTGCAGCGCCGAGGTAATCACCACATGATAGGTGGTGGAATCGGCCAGGGGCCTGCGGAGGACAATCTCGATTTTTCTGGCATAGGCATGGACGGAAAATCCCTGCGCGGGTGCGGGCTGTATGGAGACGCATTTCTGGGCCGATGCCGGGGAAATCCACTTTGAAAACATGAGGGTAACGTGGCCGGTGCGGGATACGAGCGTTGAGCCCATAGCCGGGATCGTCGATGCTATGACCGGGCCGGTATGGTCTTCCGGGCCCCCGCCCGGGCTTATCTGGTGGGCGCAGGAGCAGACGAGACAAAGAAAAAAACCGATTGCAGCCGTTTGCCGGGACATGCTATCTTACCGGTAATAGCTTGGCGGATGCAATCCATCCCACGACCGGATCAGCTTGCCGATACGGTTCCAGCGGATTTTGAGCGGCAGCTCCACCCACGGGACGTCATTGTCGAGCGAGAAATAGAGTATGAACGCCTTTGCCTTGATGAAGTTCCGGTTCAGGTAGCCCCAGTAGCGCGAGTCCATGGAATTGTCCCGGTTGTCGCCCATCATGAAGTAATTGTCGAACTTAACCTTGTATTCTTTCACCGGGACGCCGTCGACCCGGAGGATCTTCCGGACCTCGACCTTCTGGCCCGGAAAGGCATTCCTGATCTGGTTGATGTTGTTGTCGATCCGCGTCCAGTCGTCGTTATCGATTTTCTGCTTGATGCTGCTGAATGAGGCGCCGTATTCTTGCCGGGTAAAGGGATCTTCCATCGGCAGTTGCTTGAGGTCTGCCATCGAGTCGTTGA
Source organism: Fibrobacterota bacterium (assembly GCA_003164335.1). GTDB lineage: Bacteria > Fibrobacterota > Chitinivibrionia > Chitinivibrionales > Chitinispirillaceae > BOG-1184. The sequence goes on along the minus strand of PLTF01000030.1, from coordinate 9,104 downwards.
CATAGAGCTGGTAATCGATGGTCACGTTTTTATCGGGATTCTCCTGGTGGACCAGGCTCCGGAAAAAGACGAACTCCCGGAGGTCGAGATCCGCCGGGCGGATGACATCGCCTTTCTTTGGTATGTACAGCTGCTTGAAATCGGCTATGCGGGGGTCGAGACGCGCATCGTAAACGAATTTGCCGCGGGGCGGCAGGACGAACTCCTGCCCGTTGATCAGGAGCACGCGGCCGTGGGTCTCGATGGTCTGGCCGGGCCCGGCCACGCATCGTTTGATGAAGTCCTTCTTTTCGGAGCCCGGATACTTGAAGATGATGACGTCACCGGGTTTGGGATTGGTAATGCCGGGAAATTTGGTATAGGAGTAGGGCAGCACCGGTGCGCCGTAAATGAATTTGAGCCCGAGCAGGAAATCGCCCACCAGCAGGCTGTCTTCCATGGAACCGGTGGGTATCTTGAATGCCTGTATTACATAAACGATGAATATCAGCGCCATGACGAGCGCGGAGGTCATCTCCCGCCCGAATCTGAGTATGCCGGCCTGTTCTGATCGACGATCGATGTTTGGCGCCAAGAATCCTCCTCTGCTGCCGCGATTGTGCCTTAAGGGGACATCTTAAGAATTCCGTTCATGGTTCGACAAGCTCACCACGAACGGCCTTATTTTCAAGATTTAACCAATTTCCGTTCGTCCTGAGCCTGTCGAAGGACAAAAAAACTATTATTAGAGATCCCCTGAAATTTGACTCTAAAATACGTTCCCCGCGGTCCAATAATCACGCATCAGAGGTCAGGCGGGGGAAAAAAAGCGCAACGCCTCCTCGTGTACCAGGCCGTTTGACAGGATAATCGAGCCGTTATGGATCGAGCGTTCCCCGGCGATATCCGAGTAGGTTCCGCCCGCTTCGGCCACGATGCATGCCGCGCTTGCGCAGTCCCACGGCTTATCGAGAAGATTCACGGCAAGGTCAAGGTTTCCCGAGGCAATGCAGACATAGGAGTAGGCGTCCATGAAGCCGTATGCATAGTCCCAGGCCCGCATGAGCGTGAGAAGCGCCCGTCCTTCGCCCGAATCGGCTTTTTCCCTGAATCCCAGTGCGGTACCGGTGACACCCGCGATCGAGGATACGGTAGAGACCCGGATCGGTTTTCCGTTCTTATAGGCGCCGTTGCCGCGGGTTGCCCAGCAGGTTATATTCATCGCCGGCAGGTGAATGATGCCGACCACCGGCTTATCTTCCTCTTCGAGGGCTATGAGAACGCTGTGGGTGGGAATGCCGCGCAGATAGGGCCGGGTGCCGTCGAGAGGGTCCACAATCCACCGGCGGCCCCCGCTTCCGGCCAGGGCCGGGGTCTCTTCGCCCAGGAATCCATCGGTCGGGAATGCCTTGAGAAGGCGCTCGCGGATCAGGGTTTCACAGGCGCGATCCACAATGGTGACGGGCGAGTCATCCTCCTTCCGCTCGGCGACGGGCAGCTTGCTGCTATAGGAAAGCTGCAATTCTCCGGCCTCCCGGGCCGCCAGCAGGGCCTCGGCAAGTTCACGGCTGTGGTTCATGGTGGAGTGGTCCTTTGATGGGGTGGTACCGATTGCGGTCCCGATGGAGTGCCATAATATACGTTAAACCTGCGATTAGCGTGCATTTCGCAAGAGACAGGCCGGGTGGCGGCAGGCGCGATGATTTATCTTGCGCAGCCCTTGAGAGGAAACTCATTTTATAGCGATTATTATTCCTGAGGCAAAAAAACGGGCGGCTCCGCATTGGGGGAGCCATCGACTGTCGCGCAGGGGAGCACGGACAAAACCCGCTCTGCTTGCCCGGACCTTCGGAAAAAACTATCATTCACCTCGTGCAGGAGGAGGACTCATGGCCGGTATTAATAAGGTTATACTCATCGGCAATCTGGGGAAAGATCCCGAATTGCGCTACACGCCGAGCGGGCAGCCGACGGCAAACTTTACCCTGGCGACCACTGAACGCTGGACCGATAAGAACGGGCAGCGGCAGGAAAAAACCGAATGGCACAACATTGTCGCATGGGCAAAGCTGGCGGAACTGGTGAACCAGTATTTGAAAAAGGGTCGTCCGGCCTATGTCGAAGGCCGTATCACCTACCGGTCGTGGGACGACAAGGACGGGAACAAAAAATACCGTACCGAGATCGTTGCCCAGACAATCCAATTTCTTGGGAGCGGTCCCGGGGCAGGCGGCGGAGCCGGCAGCGGCGGAGGCCAGGAGTCATACGCCCCGCCGGAAAGTGCGCCAAGGGCTCATGCCGAGAGCGAATCGTTTTCGCAGGATACCGGTTCGATTGTCGAGGAAAATCTGCCGTTCTAGATTACTAAGCAGTTCTTAAGCAGGGTTACATCCAACCGTTCGTGGTGAGCAAGCCTGTGCTGAGCCTGTCGAAGCAAACCATGAACGGCGCGAGTCTACCGCTCACCCTTCGACAGGCTCAGGGCGAGCGGCAGATTTTCTCTGATCATGCTTTTGAACTGATTAGTATCGGTGCACCTTCGGCAGGCGACCGGCCGGCAGTTGATTGAGGAGAAATATGGGTGCGGATATAACGCCGATTATTCTCATGGCCGGTCTGACGATTGTCGCAGTCATGATCGCCATCAACACCCATGGCCTCCTGCGGATGTCTATTTCCTATACCCTGGCAGCGGCACTGCTGGGTCTTACGGCAGTAGTCTTTTTCAACCATGCCGGGCTCATCTCCGGCAAGGGGTCCCGGCACTCCGAACTCACTTCCGAGCCGGTGGAGAAGGGCATCGACGACCGGCCTCACCCTGCCGAAAGCCCGTCGCCCCAGAGGGCCCGGCTGGCGGCAGAGCTTCGACGGCTTGCCGCCGAAGGTATCGCCTGCACCAACTCGCTGCTTTCCCGGGAGCTCAAGGATGAATCGGTAGAACTGGAAACGCTCGTGGGCCGGGCGAGCGAAACGCGCAGGCGCGTCGAGTTCATAAAAGGCGAGTTTAACCGGATACCGGCGACCGATGCCGCTTTCAGGAAACCCCTTGCGTCAATTAAAACGGGCATTCAACTGCTGTCCGAGGCGGCGCAGCTGTACCTGCAGTATTATTACGCCGAAGACTCAAAGCAGGAGGAAACCTGCGAAAAGCTTTTGCGGCAGAAGGCAAAGGGAGCCAATGAGCAATTTCTAAAGGCTTCGAATGCATTAGCAACATACAAATAAGTCAAATGCCTTTGGTGGGGGAACCTCGCTGCGCGGGTTACCCATTTTGCCCGAAAGGCAAAATGGACGGACTATTAATAGTTTTAGTTGAACCAGCCCCTGGCCTAAAGCCGCGAAAGGCACGCGTCTTCAGGCCAGGGGAAACCATTGTAAATGGTTTCCCCATCAAAGGCTTTATTATTTGACGCTTCTTCTTCCCTTCCTCTTCTTATAACGCAAATGCCTGTTTGACGTCGTAATATTTCTCCCGGACTCCTCCTCAGGCGGAAGGAAAATCAGCTCGCCGCGGGACTCGTATTCTTTCAGAAGCCGGTTCGCCTCAAGGATGACCTCCCGGTCCTTTTCGGGGAGCCTGGAGAGGTCCACATCGGGATTCTGTTCAACGGGCAGCTCGTCCGCGGGCCTGCCCGACCACTTGTCGGGCTGCCGGTTGGAAAGCCACAGGCGCGCGGCGCCGATGCTTGGCGGCTGGTGCTTCATGAGGGTGACCACCCGCGCCTGGTCGCCGTAAACGACGACGTCGCAGGGGTGCGAATATCCCATCGCGCGGCGGAACAGCGCCTGCTCCACCTCCTGGTCGGCGAACGCCCGCGACCTCCTGAGCGCCTCCCTGAACTCGGGATATTTCCGGTAGCCGTTAAAGGCCCGCTTGCTGATTTTGAAATGGTCGGCCATCTGGGCGACGGTATAGCCGTTGCGGGCGATCTCTTCCAGCTTCACGAGGTCGATCTGCGGGAACTTGGAGGGGCGGCCAACAGGCTTAGGCGGTGCTGTCCTTATTACCATGTTGGAAGAATCCTGGCGTGATGGGGACATGGGAACCTCCTTAGGAATAAAAGTGACAAGATTAAAAGCCTTGGTGGGGGAACCGGGCTTAATTCAAATGCCCTTGGTGGGGGAACCGGGCTTAATTCAAATGCCCTTGGTGGGGGAACCGCCTGCGGCGNNGGCACACCCCCTCCTGCGGAAGGGGGAGGCGATGTTTGCCTCCGGCAAACGCCTTCCCCCTCCCGCAACGCTCACATTAGGTAGACAACACATTAAAAAACCAGACAAAAGGATCAGATTGATTTATTTCCTGAAGCCCGAGGTCCGAAGCCTGAAGCCTGAAGCCTGAAGCCTGATGCCTGAAGCCTCTCTTATCTTAAATACTCCTCATGCGCAACTATTTTGGTGCTAATAAGGCCTATAAAATGCACAGATTTTAGGCATAAGGGAAAATATGTCATATTAATCATGATGTTACGAAAGATAATTTTTGGCTCACCGGCGACGGCGGAAGGTGCTGACGCCGAATTGCAGGCGAGGTTACATTACCCCTCATGCTTCAGCCCAGTTCCAGCTTTTTTTTGCCGTTGTGCCTCTGTGCCTTCTTTCTGCCTTTCGTCTGCCTTCCCCCTGCCTTCCCCCTGCCTTCCCCCAGCTTGACTCACAGTGGGATGGAACATATATTAATCAGTTAGTTAGACTCCTCTCTGAGATTGGCAAACCAATGGCACGAAGCAGTACATCCGACTCAAAAAACAAAAAACCCGATTCCATCGAAACCACCCTCTGGTCCGCCGCCGACAAGCTCCGCAAGAACATGGACGCGGCGGAATACAAGCATGTCGTCTTGGGCCTGATCTTCCTGAAATACATCTCCGATGCCTTCGAAGAGCTGCACTCAAAGCTTGCTGCCGGCAAGGGTGACTACGAAGGTGCCGACCCGGAGGACCCTCATGAGTACACCGCCGAAAAGGTCTTCTTCGTTCCCCTGGTCGCCCGCTGGAAGCGCATTTCGGATAATGCCAAGAAAACCGAAATCCTCCTCGATAACCGGAAGAAGGTCGATATCGGCGGCTACGTCGATGAGGCGATGGAGGCCATCGAACGCCAGAACAACTCGCTTAAAGGCGTCCTCCCCAAGGTCTACGCGAAAACCAACCTCGACCGGGCAAGCCTTGGCGGGCTCATCGACCTTGTCGGGACCATCGCCCTCGGGTCGGATGAGGCAAAGAGCAAAGACGTCCTCGGGCAGGTCTATGAGTACTTCCTCGGGCAGTTCGCCCTGGCCGAAGGCAAGAAGGGCGGCCAGTTCTATACCCCGCGAAGCGTGGTACGGATCCTCGTCGAGATGCTCGAGCCCTACGAAGGCCGGGTGTTCGATCCGTGCTGCGGATCGGGCGGCATGTTCGTGCAAAGCGAAAAGTTCATCGAGGCGCACCAGGACCACTACAAGAAAAAATCCAAAGCTGCCGGCCTTAACCCGAAGGACATGATTTCAATATACGGCCAGGAGTCCAACGAGACCACCTGGCGGCTGGCGAAGATGAACCTGAGCATCAGGGGGATCGACAGCTCGAACATCAAGTGGAACAACCAGGGCTCCTTCCTGAACGATGCGCACAAGGACCTGAAAGCCGATTACGTCATTGCCAATCCGCCCTTCAACGATTCCGACTGGTCCGGCGAACTGCTGCGCGACGACGCCCGCTGGAAGTACGGCATCCCGCCGTCCGGTAATGCCAACTACGCCTGGATCCAGCACTTCGTCTATCACCTCTCGCCCGCCGGCATTGCCGGGTTCGTCCTTGCAAAGGGCTCGCTCACCTCAAAGACCAACAGCGAAGGCGACATCCGGAAGGCCATCATCGAAGCCGGGCTCCTTGACTGCATCGTCAACCTTCCGGCAAAGCTCTTTCTCAATACGCAGATACCGGCCTGCCTCTGGTTCCTGCGCCGGAAGAACGAGGGCAGGCGGGATAACGTTCTCTTCATAGACGCCCGGAACCTCGGCTACCTGGTTAACCGCCGCACCAAAGATTTTACCGACGAGGATATCGCAAAGATCTCCGGGACCTACCACAACTGGCGGAATAAGAACGACGGCTACCAGGATATCCCCGGCTTCTGCAAGTCGGTCGGGCTCGATGAAATCCGGGAAAAAGATTTTGTGCTCACCCCCGGCCGGTATATCGGCCTGCCGGAAGATGAGGACGATTTCGACTTCGCGGAGCGGTTCGGGAAGCTCAAGGCGGAACTTGAGGAGCAGATGAAGGAAGAGGTGAAGCTCAACGAGGCCATACGAAAAAATCTTGCAAAACTGGAGATAAAATAGATAAATGGCAGAGAAAAGATATATTTTGTTATCAACAACGGCTGCCACGGGCTTTCAATGGATTCATTCCAGCAATCTATGAAACCGTACCTTGGCGGCCTTTTCGTTTTTATGAGAAGGGAAACGTGATGCAATGTATTTTTAAGGCGTTCCCTACCACCGGTTATTTTTTCAGCCAACATACCCGCCACGCCTCTGCAGTACGCATGCGCAACCATGGCGGGTTTTCTTTTTTTGCGGTGGGAAGAGGACTGGGGCAGGGGGATTTGTGCAACGGGCCGTTTGGCATTTTGACCGGAACGGAAAAAGGGATCTGAATTCCGAATAGTGGGTACACTGTCCCCACTATTGGCGGCGAGGCTGGAAAGAATAAAATGCAAATGAATAAATATGCCTATGCGGGGATGGATAACAGTCTTTTCGTGTCGCAATACCAGCTTGAGTTGCCGAAGAAAGAGGAAATACGGAAGTTTATTGAGGAATTGATGCGGGAGGTGGGGGGATGAAGGGATGGAGGGAATGCAAGCTGGGAGATATTGCCGAATTCAAGAATGGTAAGTCGCGGCCATCTGATTTTGAAATTGGCATCATTCCCATATATGGAGGAAATGGCATTCTTGGATATACGGCCATATCAAATTATTTAGATGAAGGAATAATTATTGGTCGCGTAGGTGCCTATTGCGGTAGCGTTTTCTACGAAAATAGACCAATTTGGGTTTCTGATAATGCGCTGTTTTGCGTTCCTAAAAACAAGTTTAATGCTATTTTTCTTTATTATTTTTTGAAGAATATGGATTTAAATCAGGTTGCTGAAGGCTCAAGCCATCCTCTAATTACCCAAACGCTACTTAATTCACTTGATGTTTATATAACAGATTCTTATATCGAACAATGTGCCATTGCCGGTGTTCTTTCAAGCCTCGATGATAAGATCGATCTCCTGCACCGGCAGAATAAAACGTTGGAGGGAATGGCGGAGGCGGTGTGGCGGAAGATGTTTGTTGAGGAAGCAAGCTCAAAATGGGAAACCAAAACTATTGCCGAAGTAGCTGGAATTAATGAAAAAAGCATAGGCCGTGAATATTCCTTTGCTGAAATAGAATATTTGGATACGGGCTCAATTACCGAGGGCATGATAAGCCAGTACCAGCCGCTTTCATTAAAAGAAGCACCAAGCCGAGCAAAAAGAATTGTTCGAAAAAATGACATTCTTCTTTCAATGGTGCGCCCAATACAAAAGCACTATGGAATCCTGAAGAATATTAAAGAAAATGCAATTGCATCTACCGGGTTTGCGGTTATAACATGCAAAAAAATTGATCCTCATTTTATCTATCTGCTATTGATTCAGAAAGAGATGACCGAATTTCTTGAAATAATTGCCGAAGGCTCAACAACGACATACCCTTCCCTTGTTCCGTCCGATATTGCGAAAATTGATTTCCTAATGCCACCCGCAGCCTTGTTGGCACTTTTTTCGGCATACGCTTCAGCTGCATGGGATAAAATAGATAAAAATCAATCTCAAATACGCATACTTTCCCAGCTTCGTGATGCACTTCTTCCAAAGCTAATGTCCGGCGAAATCCGGGTCAACGCATAGGAGAACCTAATGGAAGATAACGATAACCCCGTAGACAATGCTGCCAATGACTCCGATTCCGCTTGGACCGGCATAGATGAATTTATTGCCAATATTAAGCCAAAAGATATTAAAGATTTTACCGATCAAATTCTTACTTTCCTAAAACAAAATGCTGAGGCTAAAGAAAAACTGCATCGTCGGCAATTGGCAGTGCAAATTATAAATGCTCGGCATCGTGTTAAAATGGTGCGCCATTACCAATGGATCAGATTTGCTTTAATTATAGCTTGTAGCAGTGCGGTAACCTTTCTTATTTATATAGATAAATTCAGCTCCGCTGCTGCTTTATTTTTCGGTGGTATTATAGCATATCTTTTTGGAAGACAACCAAGATAAACAAGGAGGCATTTTATGAATTTGCAAGCATTTCAAGATAAAGCACTAACAAAATTCACGGAGGAAATTACTGACATTTTTTTTCGGTATATTGAGGATGATAGAGAGCTTCTGCAAGATTATATGAGAGTTATTGGAAGAACAGGAGATCTCGATACAACTAATAACGCATTAGGTAAAGCCGTAAAAGATTGGTTCGATTTAAAAAATTTGAAAGAAAATTCAAACCCTAAAAGCAAATTGATCCGATCATATATGAAACATGTTTAACCGCTTTATGGATTTTCCTAATACTAAAAATTGAATTTAAAATATTTTGTTCTGATGCGGCATATTCAAAGAATGGCAAAGAATGGCAAAGAATAAGGTATGAGCAACTATAATTCAGATGATCTGCTTCCCAAGAATATTGAAATATACCTAGCGGCACTTTCTAAACTGTATGCGAATGAAGGCAATAAAAGGCTTCAAGAAATCATTGTTAATGCTCAAATCAGTGTTTCTGAACGATGGAGCTCAGATAATTGGAATGGGGGCACATATGGGCATGCTCTCTATATGGTTTTACCCGAATCTATTTATCTCAATATTATTAAAGAAAAGATTGAGCTACAGGCAAAAATCAAGGAAGACATAAATAAAATTCATAATGTGCAAAATGAGTTTATTGAGGAAGTTTTTCTTGAAATGAAAATTGAGGCCGATCAGGATTGGCGGAAGGAATCGGGCCTTCTGCTGTCAGGCAAAAAGGTTGTTTTTCCTGAGTCTTCAAATAGAATTTGGGATGAAAATGTCGGCGGGCACTTCAAAATGTAC
>PLTF01000077.1 GCA_003164335.1 Fibrobacterota bacterium | reverse complement strand
TTCCCTGCTCCTGCGACGAGGGTCCCACGGTCTCCGATCCGGGGGACCAAATTCAACAAAATTTGCGTAAGGCTGCCGGCTGGACCTTTTTCAAGATCACCGGGAGAGAGAAGAAGCGATAGCCGCTTCTCACCGGTTTTCGGTTATATTCTTATTACGCAAGGAGAGCATCGCGAAAAATTGAAACAATCATTAAAGGAAGGATCCCGTGCCTTATTTAATCGGCTTTGGAATATTGATACTTTTTTTGATCGCGTACAGGTTTTTTTCCCGTACCTGGGACGTTTTGAAGCTGGCCGAAGGAGCAGACGGGAAAATAAGCTCTTCAAAATTTCAATGGCTCGTGTGGACAATAGTCGCGCTCTTCTCCTATGCGGCGATTTTCGCTGCCCGGATAAAATTCGGGATCTATGCGACGACGTTATCGATACCCCCGCATTTATTGATTTCCATGGGCCTGAGCACCACGACCATGGCTGCGGCAAAAGGCGGCACGGACGGGATAGTACCTTTATTCAACGACGATGACGGTATTCCCGATTTAAGCAAGATTCTAATAAGTCCTTCTGGTGGGGGAACCGGACTTAAGTCAAATGCCTTTGGTGGGGGAACCGCCTGCGGCGTTTCCCCCTGGCCTGAAGCCGCGAAAAGCACGCGTCTTCAGGCACACCCCCTCCTGCGGAAGTGGGCGGCTATGTTTGCCTTTGGCAAACGCTCGCCCACTCCCGCAACGCTCACATTAGGTAGAAAAAACAGGGAAAGGCTTATAAAAAAAGTTTTTTTTAAATCTTTTCCTGAAGCCTGAAGCCCATTTTCTTCCCCGCAACACCTCCAATAGGTAGAAAACACACGGGAAAATAAAGAACCACGCGCATGTTGCATGGTATTGGTTTGCTCCTTTAAAGGAAGCTAATAAATCCGAACCAGAAACAATTGGCAGATTATGTTGCATGAGCCCCTCCTCTCTCCTGTGGGAGAGAGGAGCCGGAGAAGAGAGGTCAAAAGGCCGAGCGAAAAGAGAAATGCTTTCATTATCACTCAGATAGATTCCTTTGCAAAATAAGATCCCTTAATAAGGGGGCGCCGAAGGCGGGGGATTTTATCCTTTTGTCTTTCCTGTTTATAATCTTTACCGTGTTTTTTCTACCTGATGGTTCAATTAAAACTATCACTAATCCGTCCATTTCGCCTTTTGGGCGAAATGGGCAACCCGCGTAGCCCGGTTTCCCCACCAAAGGCACGCATATCGACACCTCCCTCCCGCCATCCGATAACTATATTATTCATTCATTGATCACAGTCGGAAATTACCAGGAAGGGGGGAGCATGATTCCTGTCGTTACGGTGTCGCAGATGCGGGTTCTGGACGAAGGCGCAATCGGCCGGGATTTGACAAAAGGGTATTCGTACATGCTCCGGGCCGGAACCGGGGTCTTTGACGCGGTGAAAAAAATGCTGCCCGACCGGGACGGCGAGATCGCCGTGGTATGCGGCAAGGGGAATAACGGCGGCGACGGCTATGTTGCCGCACGGCTGCTCCTTGAGGCGGGGTACCGGGTGATGTGCTTTGCCCTGGGCCCGGCAGAGGAGCTTCGCGGCGAGGCGAGGCTCGCCTTCGACGAATACGCGGGACGCAAGGGAAATTACCTGGTCCTCGACGATGCCGGGGACCTGGCCGGCCTCTCCTGCTGCCGGATCATTGTGGACGCCATGCTCGGTACCGGCGCAAAGAACGATCCGCACGGCCTCTGCGCGCTGGCGATCGAGGCGGTCAATGAATCGCGTGTCCCGGTCATTGCCGTGGATACCCCGTCGGGCCTCGATACCGATACCGGCATTCCGGGAACCCCCTGCATCGCCGCGACCGTCACCGTGACCATGGGCTTCCCGAAAATCGGCCATTACTTTTACCCGGGCCGGGGTCTTACCGGCAAGCTCGTGGTCCAGGAGCTCGGCTATCCGGACGAACTCATCGAGTCCGGGAAGTTGTCGCTCTTTTATCCGACCAGGGAAGACCTTGCCGCGCTGCTGCCGCGGCGCAAACCTGCGGGAAGCAAATTCGATCACGGGCTGGCGCTTCTCTGTGCAGGGTCGCGGAGCATGGCCGGGTCGGCGACGCTCGCGGCAACCGCCGCCATGCGCTCCGGCTGCGGCATGACCCACCTTGCGGCGCCGGAATCGCTCATCCCGACGCTCGCGGGTAAACTCACCGAAACTGTGCTGCACCCGATTCCCGAAACTCCCGCCGGAACCGCTGCGCTCGCGGCGATCGATATTCTTAAAGAAAAAGCCGCGGGCATGCAGGCCCTCTGCATAGGACCCGGGCTTTCGCACGAAGAGGAGACCTCGGCGCTCGTGCGCGAAGTAATCGCAAACGTCACCATCCCGACGGTGCTCGATGCCGACGGCCTCAACGCGTACAAAGGCCGCGCCGGAGAACTGGCATCCCACGGCGGCGACCTCATCATCACCCCGCATGCCGGTGAGTGGCAGCGGCTCTTCGGCGAGCTGCCCGCTGAGCCAGCCGGGCGTATCGTACGCCTGAAGGAGAAGGCCGCCGAGCTTCGCCTGGTCGTGCTCCTCAAGGGCAGCCCGACCGTGGTTGCTGCCCCGGACGGCAACGCCTGGATATTGCCGTTTGGCAATTCGTGCCTTGCCAAGGCCGGGAGCGGCGACGTCCTGTCCGGGATTATCGTTTCGCTGTGCGCACAGGGAGCCCCGGTTGCCTCCGCCGCCATCCTCGGCGCCTGGCTCCTGGGCGAGACCGGGGTCATTGCGAGTGAAAAACTGGGCGAGTACTCGGTAGTCGCGGGCGATATCGTGCAGATGCTGCATTATGCCATAGATAGACTGGCGGGGAGAGAATACTAAGTGTTCATTTTGTGGCGATTAAGATAATTGCTATTGTCAATGCTTTTGGTGAGGGAACCTCGCTTCGCGGGTTCCCCCTGGCATGAAGCCGCGAAAGGCACGCGTCTTTAGGCACNNGGAAGGGGAAGGCGATGTTTGCCTTTGGCAAACGCCTTTCCCCTCCCGCAACGCTCTCTTTTGCGGCGGCGCGCCCAGAAGTTGAACTTGAATTTGTATCTATGTACCTGAAGAAATTGAGATTTTTTAAATCTATCCGGGGAAAAAGCCTTTGATTATGCGGGGAGCATTTTATATATTATACAGCATGTATTTACATGTAAAGACATGCTTTCAGTATCGATAATTGACAACAAAAGGGTTCCTGTATTTTCGCCAAGACTATGACAATAAATAATATAAATGCAGTGACGCCGGCCAGGTTGCAGCGAACCTGCCGGGACAGCGGCGCCGGAATGACCGGCGCATAAAAAGGAGACGGGTCAATGTCGTATGTGGTTGATAAGGATTCAAGCACTCCCCTTCATTTGCAGATAAAAGAATATATCCTTGACTACATCAGCAACAATAAAACCGGCAGCCGAAGGTTACAATCTGAAAATGAACTTTCCCGGCACTTCGGGATAAGCCGTCCGACGATCCGCCTGGCCCTGGCTGCCCTTGCCAAGGACAGCATAATCGAAAAGATCCAGGGCAAGGGCACATTTATCAAGGAAAACCGGACCGAACTGCAATTCATCAACTGGCAGGCCACCGAAGAGGCCACCGCCGGGTCGTTACAACATATTCTCGACAGCTTTATCAGGAAGCGTCCCGATGTCGGGATTGAAAATATCGGCTGTCTGTTCAAGGATGTCCTGCCGCATCTTATCGTGAAAACCGGATCGGGCAATGCGTCGGATATCATGTCCCTCCTCTATTTCTGGATACCGCTCCTGGTTGAGCAGGGGAGCCTGTACCCGCTCGATAAGCTCTATACCGAGGAGTTCCGCAGCAAACTCTACTCCATGTCAATTGATGCGGTCAAATACAAGAATAATTACTACGGCCTGAACTGGGCGAACGGGCCGACGATCTTTTACTACAACCGGAAAATCATCAGGGAAGTAACCGGGTCTCCGGAGATAAAAATCGAATACTTCGACGAGTTGTTCGATTTGTTCGATAAGATCGATTCGCATTATCGCGGCACGGTCCTTCCGTACTGCCTGCCGCTCCACGATGATGACTTGTATTTCATGTATACCATTTATTCGTTCCTGCTTTCATTCCGCGGGGGGATTACCGACGCCGACGGCGATATCATCCTGAACTCCGAGAATACGATCAGGGCGTTCACCTGGCTGAAAAAGTTTATCGGCAGGGGAGAATCCGCAATAGGCTCCGGCTATTTAAAGGCACGCCATGAGTTTGCCCACAACCGGCTGGCATTTTTCATTGACGGTCCATGGTTCAAAAGCGTGGTTCCGACCATGAACAAGGAGGAGCCCGTTGAAATCGGTTTCCAAACCCTCCCCAGGAGTGAAATCGGACTTTCGTACTCCGCTCTGGCAAACCATGTACTGGCAATATCCAACCAGTGCCGGAACAAGGAGGTTGCCGTTGAACTGATTAATCACATTGCGATGGACCCGGCGATTTCCGAGTACTACTACCTGAAATCAAACATGTTTCCCGCATCCCGCGAAGAGGCAATGACTAATCCCCTTACGACGATCCTTTCGGTCGCGTGCTGAAAAAGCAGATGGAGACCGCATTCCCGATACCCGACGCTCACCCGGCATTTTCCTATTCCATCAGCTTCTGCGCCAAGGCGTGCAGGCAGATATTGCTGGGGCAGGATAACGTGGCTTCGGTATTAAACAATGCGGCCGAAGTGGTGAAGCAGATCTATCAGGTGAAGTTTTAAAGGCAGTGCATGCACCATACGCCTGGTCCGGCGGTACAGGAACCCAATGAAAAAACATCTTGACCGCTTCTGATGGCCAAGCATATTTTGTCGATAAGGAGGAGTCATGAAACGTTTTTCGCTATCAGTAATCGTTATGATTTTCTGGTTCACCGGTATTATTTCCGCAAACGTATTGATCAAGCCCAGTGACACGAACATCAACTACTACGGGCGGTGCGACTTTTCCAAATCCACCGACAGCGTGGGCTTCAACTGGGCCGGCACCATCATCGAGGCATCTTTTCCGGGACCAACCATTGGCGTAGAGTTGAGAGATGGCGGCGCCTACTTCAACGTGGAGATCGACGGCGTATTGGGGGATTCCCTCCCTCCGTCGACGACAACCACCACCCGTATGATCAGTACCAGCCTGTCCACGGCAAATCATACCATCCGCCTCACCTTGCGCACCAACGGTCAGAACTGCTCGTTCCGCGGATTCTATCTTGCCAATGGCAGCGTTTTGGCCCCGCGACCGGCAAAGCCGACCCGCAGAATTGAATTCATCGGCGATTCATGGACTGCCGGCGATGTCATCTTCGCACCTGTGGGAAGCTCGGGCGCCCTGAACACCTTTGATGCGGCGATCACCTACGCCCGGCTCACCAGCAAGGCGTTTCACGCCGAAGACCACCTTACCGCGCGCGGTGGCTGCGGCCTGGTCAAAAGCCAGAGCGGCGCAGCGGTCATGGCGACGCGGTTTCCGGAAACCATGTGCGACCAGGCAACACCCCTCTGGAATTTCACCTCGTGGACCCCCGATCTGGTGACGATGTTTCTCGGCATCAACGATTTCGGCCTTGGCGTTGCGGATTCGACTTTCATATCGGCTTATAAAACCCTTATCACCACGGTGCGCGCCAAGTACCAGAATGTGCCGATCATTATGATAGGCCTCAGTGCACAAATCAGCGGGCAGACCGCAAAGAACACGCTTCTGACCGATGTCCAGACAATTGCGCAGTCATTCACCGGGATCACCGTTTTTTCGAGCCCCATAACGACAGCCAATGCAAGCCAGCTTTACCAGCATCCAAGCAAGGCGCAGCATCAGCTGATTTCCGACTCGCTTATTCCGGTGGTCGAGCGAGTCATGGGCTGGGATACTGCGGCGACGGTCGGGGTCGATGTTCCGTGTTGCAAACAAGTGTCGCGCTATGCAGCGGGTTCGATCATAAAGGTATCGCAGGATAAAATCGTTCTTCCGGCCCAGCTTTCGGGATGGGCAAAAGAAGTCGCAGTTTATGATTTCATGGGACGGGCGATCCGAAAAATCACCACCGAAAAGCAGACCATTTCCCTGAAGAAAGATTTAGGCCTGACTTCAGGAATGTATCTGGTAAAAACCACCGGTATTGTGAAAAACAACTGAAGGACAAGTCCCGGGCATCTAATTTTTTTTATTACTGCTCAGGGGGGGAACCGTTCTAAAAACTTCTGGTGGGGGAACCGCTCAGGCNNCGACACACCCCTTCCAGCGGAAGGGAAAGGCAATGTTTGCCTCTGGCAAACGGCTTCCCCTCCCGCAACGCCCTCTTTCAGGGTAGAAAACACAAAGGTACATGGGGCAAACCAAAATTACTAATCAGTTCATAAGTAAGTTCTCTGCCAAAGACCGTTCGCCCTGAGCCTGTCGAAGGGCGAGCAAAAATGGCAGGCAATTCATGGTTCGACAGGCTCACCACGAACGGTTTTATGTGCTGATACTTATGAACTGCTTAGTATATAAACATAGCTGTGCAAAATCAAAATATATAAAATCTTTCCCGCATCTGCGCAGTAACGATTTTCAAAATAAACTACCCGAGTAGTAACTAAAGATCGACGAATGCTCAAACAGCCGCTCATTTTCCTGACCGCCGTGATCTGCCTCACCGGTCCGTTATCGCAGGCCGGCGCCATATCAACGGCCCCGGACAGCTTCCACCGGCTCATCGTGAACCTCAACCGCGACTGGCTGTTTGCATCCGGCGATATTCCCGGCGGTCAAACCGCCGCCCTCGATGAATCCGCATTCAGGCGGGTCTGCCTCCCGCACACGGTCGCCGTCGTGAAGCATCGCGATATCGATACCTCGGTCTTTGCAACCATCTCCTGGTATCGCCGCCATTTTACCCTGCCGGAAAAATTGCGGGGGCGGCGTTTTTCAATCGAGTTTCAGGCGGTTTCCAAGGCCGCAGACGTTTACCTGAACGGGCGGCTCGTCGGCGGGCATAAGGGTGCCTACACGCCCTTTACCGTCGATATTACCCGGAGACTGAAATTCGGCGCCGATAATATTCTTGCCGTTCGGGTCGATTCACGGCAGCGCAAGGATATCCCGCCCGAGGGAGCCGGGGTCGATTACATGATCTTCGGCGGCATCGTCCGGGATGTGGCGATGATCGTTACCGACCCGCTCCATGTGCAGTGGGTGTACATCACCCGGGATTCCGCCGACCCGTCCTGCCTTGACATCAGCGCGCTGGTGGCGAACAGCGGCGGAACGCGGAGGCAGTGCACCCTTGTCGGCATGATAACCGACTCGTCAAAAACTGTCGCAGATTCGTGCACGGCAGAAGGAACCATCGCGCCGGATTCGAATGTGGAGTTTCGAACCCGCATCGGCCCGATCCCGGGGCTCAGGCTTTGGAGTCCCGATCATCCCTGTCTGTATACCGCCGTCATGCAGCTTAAGGCCGACGGAGAGACCGTCGATACCTGCCGACGGCAGTTCGGGGTGCGGACTATCGAATTCAACAGGGATAGCGGCATATTTTCCATTAATGGCGTTCCGCTCAAGCTCCGGGGGCTCAACCGGCACGAAACGTATCCTTTTATCGGCCGCGCCGCATCGGACCGGCTCCAGGCACGGGATGCCGACATCCTCAAATATGAGCTCGGCTGCAACATCGTCCGCTGTTCGCACTATCCGCAGGCCCCGGCCTTCCTCCAGCGCTGCGACGAGATCGGCCTGCTCGTTCTCGAAGAGATGCCCGGATGGCTCTATGTCGGCAATGCCGCCTGGCAGGCCCTGGCGCTTGACGACGTCCAGGAGATGGTCATGCGCGACCGCAACCACCCCTCGGTGGTAAGTTTCGGCGTGCGTGTCAATGAATCGCTGGATTACCATGACTTCTATGTAAAGACCAACCGGATTGCGCGGCTCCTCGATCCAACGCGTCCCACGCACGGAGTCCGGGTCGCCGGCCGCGGTTCTCCGCGGGAATTTCTGGAGGACTTCTGGGGACAGAATTTCGGAATTCCGCCGGGAAAACCGCAGCCGCTGCCGATGCTTATAACCGAGAGCGTCGGCCATCGGGGAGGCGCTCACTCCTGGGACAATGACGGCCGCCTGATCCGGCAATTGCTCATGAACGCGGCAGCCCAGGACTCTGCCGCGGCCAACCCCGGAATAGCCGGGCTTCTCGGGTGGTGCGCCTTCGATTATAACTCGCCCTATTTAACGGCAGAACACAAGGTAAATTTTCACGGGGTCGCGGATATCTTCCGGATACCTAAATTTGCCGGTTCTTTTTACCGGTCGCAGGCCGACCCCGGCCTTTACGGTCCCATGGTATTCATTGCAAACCGGTGGGAAAAAACACTGACCCCTGAGGACGTGTGGGTTGCCGCCAATTGCGAGACGGTGGAACTTTATGTCAATGGCGTCTCGCAGGGGCGGCGTGCTCCTTCCCGCTTCCTGTCGCTTCCGCATCCGCTGTTCGTCTGGAAATCGGTGGCGTTCAGGGCCGGTCAACTCAAGGCCGTGGGATACCTGGGCGACAAGCCGGTCGCAACCTGCGTCAGGCATACGCCGGGGGCTCCGGTCAGGCTTGCCATGGTTCCGGATGATTCGGTCCTGGAAGACGGCGGCGATATGACGCGAATTGTCGTAACCGCGGTGGACGCACGAGGCCAGGTGGTGCCTCATTGCAGCCGGACGGTTTCCCTTTCGGTAAGCGGTACCGGCGAGTTTCTCGGCGAGAGCCCGGTTGGGCTCGAAGACGGAAAAACCGCATTCTATGTAAAAACGCCGGCGCATCGGGCAGGCGAAATCGAATGCCGGGCGTCGGCCGCGGGATTGGCCGGAGCGGAAGCCCGGATACGGGTCCGCCTCGTCCCTTCAACAACGCTGGAATAGAGGAGTTATGAGAATGATCGTCAAGGGCAGGGATTTCCCACTTCCGCACCTGACGCTTATGCTGCTGTTGACCGCGGTATCGGTTTCAGTCGCCTTTACCCATGCTCTTCCCCTCGATACCGGTTGGCATTTCTCCTTTGCCGGTAACGATTCCGGACTCGGTCCGGCGAAATCGCCGGGATCGCGGAGAGGCGAACCCGTTGCGATTCCGCACGTTTTTCCCGGCACCGGCAAAGACGGGAGCCCTGCTGCGGGCTTCGGGTGGTATACCCGCGACATTGCCCTTCCTCCTTCATTTTCCGGCGCCGACGTGGCACTGGAATTCGAGGGTGTCTGTCTTTTCGCGCGGGTATTTATCGACGGCATTCCTGCAGGCTCAGGTGACTACCCGTACCTGCCCTTCACGGTCGATTGTACGCCGTTTCTCTCGGGGAAGAGCAGCATTCGCGTCGCCATCCGGGTCGACGATCGCCTGATTCCCGGACGAATTCCCGATGATAAGGCGCTCGGCTGGTGGGTCTATGGCGGCATAAACCGACCGGTACGCCTCGTCGCCCGATCGCGCGACCGCATCGCGCGGGCGGACCTCCGCACCGTGTTCCGGGGCAACGACTCCTTCGACCTCGCCGTCCATGCGGTCGCGGCCCATGACCAATGGGACAGCGTGCAGATCGTCATTGCGCCGCCGGACCGCCGCCATTCTTCCATAATGGCAAGCATGCGGGGCGGGGACACCACCCTGCGCCTCAAGGGGGTTCAGCCATGGACCCCGGAGTCGCCTTACCGGTATACGGTTGCGCTCGTCCCCTTCTTTCACGGCAGGGGCGGCGATACGCTCAGCATCCTTCGCGGCTTCTCCCAGCTGACGGCGGTCAAGGCCCGGCTCTTTCTCAACGGCAAACCTTATTATTTACGCGGCATGGGGAGGCACGATGTCCTCGGCGACCGCGGTCCGCGGCTCACCCGGGAAGAACGGTGCGCCGACCTCGCCGACCTGAAGGCTCTCGGCGTCAACTTCCTGCGAATCGCCCATGTTCCTCAGGATCGCGACGTTTATGAACTCTGCGACAGCCTGGGACTGCTGGTCATGGATGAAATTCCCGCCTGGAAGACGAGCGGCGACTTTCTTGCGAGCGGTCCGGGTAAGGCCTGCGGGAGCGGGTATATGCGGGCGCTTATCGAGGCGCACGGCAACTGCACCGGCATCTGCCTCTGGTCGGCCGGGAACCAGCTCCCCACGTATCTGCCGGCGGCAGCGGGGTATGTCAAGGCGGTTGCTGCCGCGGCAAAGGCCGCGGACCCATCACGGCTGGTCACCTGCTGCAGCTACTGGTACCAGCTCGACCGGGCATTTCCCTATGTCGACGTGATCGCGGTCAATGAATATTTCGGCTGGGAACTCGCCGCATTGCCGCTCCTCGGGCCCATGCTCGGGGGGGTACATGCAAAGTGGCCCGATAAGCCGATGCTCGTGTCCGAGTTCGGGGCGCAGTCGGCCTTCGGTCTGCGCAATGCCCGCCCGAGGCTGGCGGGCATCGTCAAAAGCATGGTATCGAAGGATCTCAGTGAAGACCACCAGGCGCTTTTCCTGGGGTCGCACATGGACACCATCTGGGCACGACGTTCTTTTGTGAACGGCATGGTCGTCTGGGCATACGCCGATTACCGGTCGAACCTGCATAAGGCACGTACCGGCACCATGCCGCTCGGGCTCAACGGCTGCGGAATCGTCACCGAGGACCGGAAACGGAAGACCGCCTATGCCGTCGTTCAGGGAAGGTACAGGGGCTTCGGGGGCATCGCCCCTTTATTGAATTTTAACGATTCTTTACATAGATAGCTACTTGAGACACATGCAAATTTCCCCGACACTTTCGGTTGTTCTTCCGGTGTATAACGAAGCGGAAACCATCTATGCCCTCCTGGGCGAGATCGCTGCGGTCTTCGATTCGGCCATCAGGCAAAGCTGCGAAATAATCATCGTGGATGATGGTTCGAACGACCGGAGCATTGCCGAGGTCGGGCGCTTCAAAGCCGCGCAATTCCCACCGCTGCCGGGGAAATCGTTCCTCACGGAAATTACGGTAATAGCCCAGCCGGTCCGGGGAGGGCAGGCAGAGGCGATCATGCGGGGGTTGCGAGCTGCGCAGGGAGAGTTCATCCTGACCTTGGATGCCGACGGGCAGTACGACCCCGCCGATATCCCCGGCCTCCTGGCTGAACTTGAAACCTGCGATATGGTCTGCGGGGTGCGAAGGAACCGCGGCGATGGAACGGCACGGTTTCTCGTCTCCCGGATTGCCAATGGCTTCAGGAATCTGGTGACCGGCGATTTTCTGCGCGACGGAGGATGCACCTTCCGGATTATGCGAAGAAAATGTCTCCCTGCCATTCTCCCTCTCGACGGCAGGCTCAACGGGTGCGATTTTTTCTTTCATCCGCTCTTTGTCGGGAAAGCCGGCTATATCGTAAGGGAAGCATTGGTGACGCATCGGCCGCGGGCAGGCGGCCGGACCAGCTACCGGCTCATGCGGGGAAGGTTCGGACGCGGAATCGTCGCCTGTTTCAAGGCGAGGCAGCTGGTTTCGGGGCTTGTGAAGGCTTGATTCCACTTCGCCTCACCCCGCCGCTTTGCGTCTTCCCCTCTCCACTTGTGGAGTGGGGATTAAGGGGTGAGGCGAGGGTGAAGAGAGAGATATTCGCAATCGCATGACCTGAATCCCGGGTTCCGGAAGGTTCATTGCAGCGGGGAAACGGAGTATATTTGAAAAGCGACGAAATTCCATGGAAAAAAAATATTCCTTCATCATTATAGATTAATTATATTGTTGTACTTACAGGTATTATCGATACTACGGATCGAAAACATCATCCACAAAAAATTCATTTCAAAAAGCCTTATGGAGGAGTAGCATGAGAGGAGCTTTAAGGATTCGAAGCGCAATGGTGATGGTTATCGGGTGTCTGGGAGCGATCGGGATGAGCTATGCGGATGGGGTGACGCCGCAGCTGATTCCGAGCGGGTATGCCTCGTTTTCCATGGGGCAGATCGTGAATGCGGAAAATCCGGAGGCAATTGGTTTTTTGACTAATTTTGGAGCAACGCCGGAATTGAATCACCTGCTGCTGCAAAATATCATAACCGGGTTTAATCTGGAAACCAAGTTCAATCCCCTGCCGATTTCAACCAATCTCGGCATAGAAATGAAGACCTATATCCAGACTCCAAGACCGGTTGATAATGCCCTGTACGGCACAACGCAGCGGTATTATTATTTCCCATACCTGACCCGTGCGGATTTTATCTACTCGTCCGGCCCGGAGTTTAGTCTAGATTTCGGTTATTTTCCTTTCAAATATAACCCGGATTCGCGCAATCTCGGTGAATACCTTTTCAGGACAGGCATGTACCAGCCGTATATCATCACCAATTTTGATTTTGCTCTGGCGCGCCTGGCGGGGCTATGCGTGAGCGGGAGCCTTCCCGACAGCATCCTCACGTGGGATGGTCTGCTCACCATGGATATCTCAGGCTCGACAATTGGCGACCTGAACCTTACGGGTATTGCTTCTTACAAACCGGTGAAGCCTTTTGAAATTGGAGCAGGTGTGTCGTTCTGCAGCATTATTTCTGCAAACTCTACTCGCACTCATCCCGGTTTAAACGCTTCCTGGGTAAGCAATGATTATTCAGATATGTATATAAGCGGTGGAGATACCCAGACGTATACCTTTGCAGGCACAAAAATAATGGCTCGTGCCTCATTCGACTTCAAAGAACTGCTTCCGGATTTGAAGCAAAGCCTTGGTGAAAACGACCTGAAAATCTATAGCGAAGCGGCAATTCTCGGCGTTGAAAACTATCCGCACAGCATTGCCTCCGATACCGTTCGCTCGGCGGCTGATACCATGGTCATTTACGGTACCGATTACAGCAAATTGTGGCAGAGGGTGCCGGTAATGTTCGGGATAAACCTTCCGACTTTTAAACTGCTCAATGTTCTGAACGTAGAGGCCGAATGGTTCGGCTGCAATTATCCTGACGCCGAGGATGGTGCAGTCGGATTAGGGTTGCCTTCCGAGCAGACCTACGTAGGTGGCAATCAGGTTTATTCCTATCCCGACTCCACGAAGCAACATTGGAAATGGAGTGTTTATGCGAAGAAAACCTTTGCCGGGCATTTTGATATCGTTGGCCAGGTAGCTTGCGACCATTACCGGTGGGAGCTGAATGATTATGCGGCGCAGGCGCAGTATGGCGGGGTAGAAGCATTGCGGGAACCGAGCAATTACTATTACATAGTCAAACTTGGCTATAATTTTTAACCTATTGAGGACAAGGAGCTGTTTTATGCGATTTTTCGGAAAGATTTGTATGTTTCTTGGTATAAGCTGTGCGGCCATCATGGGCCAGGTCGATACAACCCAGCCTAACTACTGGATGATGACCTATTTTGTCAACGGGGAGGACTGGAGCGGTGCGCGCGTGGCGTTCAGTTCCGACACCAACGGTCTTCTTTGGCAGG
This sequence comes from Fibrobacterota bacterium, assembly GCA_003164335.1. Classification (GTDB taxonomy): domain Bacteria; phylum Fibrobacterota; class Chitinivibrionia; order Chitinivibrionales; family Chitinispirillaceae; genus BOG-1184. The sequence goes on along the minus strand of PLTF01000077.1, from coordinate 18,347 downwards.
AATATAGCAATAATAACGTCCCCCAGACACCGATCCTAGTCCCGGTAACGGTCGCCGGCGCGAACGACTATCGTATGCGCGACCCTATGATCGAATACGACTCGCTCAACAACAAATTCAATTTTGTATGGACGGTATCGTGGACAGGAGTCACGATTGGCTGGGATACCTGCTCGGACCTCCTGACCTGGGGTCCCCAGCAAGGGCTGCAGCTCGGTTCCACCATTAACGCCTATTGCTGCTGGGCGCCGGAAATATTCTGGAACGATCTCAAGGGCCAGTGGCAGATTATCTGGTCAACCTGTCAGGGCAGCACCGGGAACAAGCATACGTATTATACCCTTATTCCCGGAAGCAATTTCCAGAAGTACAGTGCGCCGACCCTCATGTTCGATCCCGGTTTCACCGAAATCGATGCGGATATGATGAAGGTTCAAACGGGAGAGTACCTGATGGTTTTCAAGGACGAGCGCAGCAGCACCGGCGCTACGCGTTCGAAAAACATCCATTTCGTCATCGCTCCCACGCCCACCGGTCCGTGGAAGGGGCCGTCCTGGCTGCCCAAAGCCGATTCGACCATGTCGCCGACCTGCATCAACGATACCATTCAACTGGGTGAAGGACCCACGATTGTAAAGCAAGGCGGCATGTACCACCTGTTTTTCGACCCGTTTAACAGTTTTGCGTCGAGTTACCGGATGGTGAAGGTGGGGGTTCAGGATCTCGATACCACCGGTTTCCCCTGGCCGAGCGGAGGCGTATGCAAGGCCGGTTCCGCCAATTTCGCCTGGAACCACAGCAACGTCATACCAATCCCGCGCCGCTATGTAATGCATCTGCTTTACGGTCAGCCTCTTCCTGCCGCGCCGGCACAGCCCGCCCTGCAGTCGCCGGCCAACAGCAGCTCGAATGTCTCGGCCTTTGCGCAGATGAGCTGGAGCCCGGTCAGCGGGGCGACCGGTTACAACGTTGAGGTCTCGACGACCTCCGACTTCGAGGCCCTTGCGCAGGCATGGGGAACGGCCTCCGATTCCGCAACGGCGCCGTCATTGCCGGAACTTACCACCTACTATTGGCGTGTCAACGCTTCCTCGGCAGCCGCGGGAGCAGGCGTATGGTCGAACGTATGGTCATTTACGCTCGGCGTGGGAGTGCTGCGGAGGGCAGTGCACGGCAGTGACGGAGAGGTTGTCAGCGTCAAAGGAAACGTTCTTTCCTACGTTGTTGGTAAGAAGGGCCCGGTTGAAATAGCCTTCAAGGACATGCTCGGGAGAACCACCACGGTGCTGAATTGCTCGCAGGCGGCAGGTCATTATTCCCTAGGGCTTTCACGCTTTCACCTGGCCGCAGGCCGGTATGTGGTGCATTTAAAAGTTGCCGGGGTGGAGAAGAACGCAGCTGTCATGCTGACGAAATAGCGCGCCCGTCGAGCGCTGTTCCGACGGCCGGCTCCAGCCGACCGTCGGAACAGCGAGTTAGGATGCAAAGCGGTTGCCTACCGGCATTCATATCTGGAAAAGAGCGGTTGTAGGGAGCGAGTATTCATCAGCGAGAAAAAACCGTTACCTAACATTCTGCGAGGAGGAGACGGGGTATGAGTGACAGAAGGTATGGAAGTCGTTTCGGTGTAATGCTGGCGCTTGTTGTCTTCGTTGCGGTTCAGCAAAAGGTTACTGCCGCATGTCCGTGCGACGTCTATAACACGGGAGGAACGCCCTGCGTAGCGGCGTACAGTACGGTGCGGGCACTCTTCAGCTCGTACTATGGACCCCTCTACCAGGTCAATCGGGCGTCCGACAAGACAACGATGAACATTTACCCTGTGGATACTGGAGGCCTTGCCAATTTGGCGGCGCAGGACTCGTTTTTGAAAGGTACCACAGGCAAGGTTACGATCATCTATGACCAATCCTCGGAGGGCAACAACGTTAAAAGAGCGCCTGGAGGCACCGAGGTCAACCATCCTGATAGTTTGTCAACCGCGAGCGCCAAGATTACGGTCGCTGGTCAGTCGGTCTATGGGTTGTATATGAATGCAGGGGATGGGTATCGGAACGACACAACCAAAGGCATGCCGACCGGCAGCAAGGGGCAGGGCATTTATGAGGTGGTCAACGGCAAGCGTTACGGCGGCGCATGCTGCTGGGACTTCGGGAACGCCGAGACGAACAATTCTGCAGGCGCCACCGGCACCATGGATGCACTTTTCTTTGGAACCGGCTATTGGGGTAAGGGCGCCGGCAGCGGTCCCTGGTTTATGGGTGACTTCGAGGCCGGTGTTTGGTCAGGAGGCTCAGGATCCTCCAGTGCAACAAATACTAAAGACTCGTCCATTACCTACCCCTACGCCGTGGGTATGCTCAAGAGCAGCGCATCGAACTATGCAATCAAGTTCGGTAATGCGCAATCCGGTAAACTGAATACCGCCTATTCCGGAAACCCTCCCGCTGTCTGGAAACTGCAGGGCGCCATCGTTCTGGGCATCGGCGGCGACAACAGCAATTCGTCGTACGGTACCTTCTACGAAGGCGCCATTACTTCCGGCCAGCCGTCGGATACGACCGACTCCCTGGTCCTGCAAAGCATCCAGGCTGCGGGTTACGGGCTGACCACCGCGACCCGGCCCAGCGAAGCAAAGTCGCCGGCGTCCCCGTTCAGGGTTTGCTATAATCCGTCAAACAGCCGAGCGACCATCGTCTACGCTTTGCAGGATGCCCGTCGCGTGAGCATTAATATTTACAATTCGCAGGGCAGGCATGTCGCTGAGGTCGCCGACGGTGTGTTTTCCGCAGGCGGGCACGAAGCGGTCTGGGATACGAAGCGGGTGCCGGCCGGCGTCTATATATGGAAACTGTCGATTGACAGAATGACCGGCGCGACGGGGAGAATCGCCATAGGGGAATAGGCATAGCGAGCGCATTTTAAATATTTCCTTACCTATAGAAGCTCCCCGCAGCTTGCTGCAGGGAGCTTCTATAACAAGAACTCCCGGCTTCAGGTTATCGATGCTTATGGAATCATATACAACGTCACTTTTCTGCAGGAGGCTCTATGAAGCTTAGCAGGACCTTAGGAATTATCCTGGTGCTTTCGTGCCTGAAAGTCGTGCAAGCTCAATCTTTGCCGGATACAATGTGGGCATACAAGAATTATCTCCCCGACTCACTCTGGCAATATTTCAATATTTATCTGTGTGATACAAATACCTACCCCAATGTCGGCTGCTTCGACACGGTCGACACCGGAAAGGAATTTGACGGCCCCTACATCAACTTCAATTACCAGTTTACCGATACCGTTGAAAATGATACGCTGGGGTCGGAAGGTCCAGGCTATGCCGCATTCAAGATTTACTGGGACCAGGGTAATACGAAGTTCGATGCCACGTATTACGACTCCATGGTTCTCTGGCATGTCGGCCCGCTTTCCGGCCACAAGGTCGATCTGGTCTGGGGCCAGGGCGGCGCATGCGGTGGGCCCATCAATTATCAGTACATGGGCTCATTCAAATCGTCTGCTACCTGGACAAAAGTGGTTTTGCCGTTCCCCAGGGGCTTCATCAGGAATGGAATTTTCCAGCTTAACGTATTTATCCACGATGACAGCGGCACCACCAGCCTCACGAGCGCGAAGGGCTGCCTGAAGCTCTCTGATATAGGCTTTATCAAGATGCACAGCGCCCCGACAGAACCGGTTCCTTTGACTCCGGCAAAAGGCGCTGGAGGGCAGGCCACCTCCCTTAATTTGACTTGGAGCGGGGGATATCTCGCCGACTCTTTTTCCGTGGTTGTGGCAACGGATTCCGGCTTCAGCTCCACCGTCTTCTATCAGGGAGGCCTGACCCAGCAGTCGGTTGCAGTTGCCAATCTTTCGAAAGGCACCACCTATTACTGGCACGCGAACGCCACGAATCCGCTTGGTACAACTCCCTGGTCGGCAACCTCGGATTTTGATACCGAGTCCGGGTCCACGTCCAAGAATTGCGGGTGCGGTTCGGGCACCGGCCTTGCACTGTTTCCGCCGATCTTTTTCAAGGTCATGACATCACGAAGACGTAAGAAGCAGAAGCGGCAGGCAGTGCCGCAGTAGAAGACCGAGGTGAAGTCTTTTATATTACGTGGGCGGGCAGGAACTTTCATCGAGTGACGAAAGTTCCTGCCCGCTGTTTTTTTGACGCAGTTCCCAGCGCCGTCCACGGGGGTTGTTTCATCGACTCCCCGGGAATAAGCGGCTCCATTTCTGCCGAGTTCCGGGATGTACAATTCCGCAATGATGAATCTGCTGAACATCGCGAAAAAACTGATAAAAGAAAACGGTCTCAGGTGGACTTTTTTATATGTGCTTTACTGGTCCCTCCGTCTCTTTCTCAAAATAGACCTGCATGGTCTCTATGCAACCATTGTCAGATTGGAAGGAAGGTATAACCTCCCGGGATTCAATTCGCCGGCAACGGCCGGTGATATCTGGGACCTTCTGCCCTGGGATAAAAAACCGGACGAAAAATGGACAATTTCAGAGGAATGGAAAAAATCGCTGGTCGACGAAGTTTTGCTCGGCTATATCAAGCCCGGAACAGTGGTGCTTGAGGTAGGGCCCGGCTCCGGACGGTGGACCGAGATATTGCAGGCCGTTGCATGGGAGCTTTTTGTTGTTGATGTCTCGGCCAAAGCTCTTGACATTTGTAAAAAAAGGTTCTCATCGGCATCCAATATCAAATTTATTCTGGCCCGGGATGCAAGTCTTGGAATTGCCGACAGGACGATAAGTGCAATATGGTCTTTCGATGTTTTCGTCCATTTAAATCCCGACGACACGGCAGGCTATCTTGCGGAGTTCAAAAGGGTTCTTGTTCCAGGCGGCATTGCGGTTATTCATCACCCGAACGACGGCGGGCTTCACGGGGGATGCAGAAGCGGGATGACCGGCCGGCTGTTTACAGCCCTGCTTGAAAAAAACGGGCTGACCCTGGTGCGCCGGTTCGATTCCTGGGGCGATAATGGGTGGTACAACCTCTCACGCCATGGCGACTGTATAAGCGTGTTTACTTCTTGACCGACTATGAGCAGACCCCTGATTTCCCTGGTAATGCCAATCGCTGCGGCGGTCTGCCTCTGCATTACGACCGCAGGGCTTTTTGCCGCCGGTTATGCACGTTTGGCACCCGCTGCTGCGCCGCGGCTGGTGATAAACCTTGACTCGCACTGGCTGTTCAACTCGGGCGACATCCGAAACGGCTGGTCAAACACCCTGGACGAGTCTTCGTTTCAGCCGGTCTGCCTCCCGCACGCAAACGCGATAGTGAAACACCGTGATATTGATATGCGGTCATTTTGGAACGTTTCATGGTACCGGAGGCACTTTTCGCCCTCCATAAAATACCAGGGCAGGCGTTTCTTCCTGGAGTTCCAGGGCGCTTCACAGGTCACCGAGGTTTTTATAAACGAGACATCGGCAGGTGTGCACAGGGGCGCTTATACGCCATTTACGGTTGATATCACCGACCACCTGCGATTCGGTGCGGACAACGTTATCGCTGTGCGGGTGGATTCGAGGAGGCACAAGGAGATCCCGCCGGAAGGGGTTGGTATCGACTATATGTTGTTCGGCGGCATCACCCGGGACGTTGCCATGGTCATAACCGATCCGCTGCATATCGAGTGGGTCTTTGCATCGTGCGACCATGTTGACCCGGCGCGCGTGAATGTTCGCTGCCGCATCAGAAACAGCGGTTCTGCCGGCGGTCGTTTTTTCGTCCGATCGCAGATCATCGATTCCGCCGGGAACGTCGTTGCGACCGGCACTGCCCCCGGCATGATGGGGCGGGATTCGGCACTGGAATTGGCATGTTCTGCCGGGCCGATCGGTCTGCCGCGGCTGTGGGATACGGAGCACCCGTACCTCTACTCAGTCCGCACGCAGGTGCTGCGGGATTCAACCCTTGTCGATGAATATTCAGGGAAAATCGGGCTCCGAACAGCCTCGTTCAGCAAGACCGACGGCATGTTCTTTATCAATGGCAAACCGCTCAGATTGCGCGGTCTGAACCGCCATGAGACTTTTCCATTCATTGGTCGTGCCGCTGCCGATCGGCTTCAGAAAAAAGATGCCGATATCCTTAAATACGATCTCGGGTGCAATAGTGTCCGCTGTTCGCACTATCCGCAGTCCCCGGCCTTTTTAGATCGCTGCGATGAAATCGGCCTGCTCGTCCTGGATGAGATTCCGGGCTGGTGTTATGTAGGCAAGGCAGCGTGGCAGCAGCTCGCGCTGAAAAATGTCGAAGAGATGGTCATGCGCGACCGGAACCACCCCTCGGTCATCAGCTATGGCGTGCGGGTCAACGAGTCGTACGATTCCCCTGACCTGTACAAAGAGGCAAATCGGCTGGCACGGATCCTCGACCCTACACGGCCGACGTACGGCGCGCGACTTGCCGACCGCGGCTCACCGACCGAATTCCATGAGGACGTGTGGGCTCAGAATTTCACCATTCCCAAAGGCAAACCCCGGATTTTGCCCTGGCTCATTACCGAATGCGTGGGAATCGGCTGCCAGGTACACCCCGGGGATGCCGAGCGGTTGCTTATCCAGAAGATGCTCAGGTTTGCGGAAGTGCTGGATTCGGTCTATGCAAACAAGTATCTGGCCGGGGCCCTGGGCTGGTGCGCATTTGACTATAACTCAGGCTATGTGACCGCCGATCACTCCGTCTGTTATTATGGAGCGGCGGACATGTTCAGGATAAACAAATGCGCAGGAGAGTTCTTGCGGTCGCAGGCCGATCCTTCCCTTGCCGGTTCCATGGTTTACATCGCCCATAGCTGGAAGCAACCGCTGATCCCCAATGACGTCTGGGTGGCGAGCAATTGCGGGCAGGTCGAACTTTTCGTCAATGGCACGTCGCTCGGGAGAAAAATTCCGGATCAGTATCCGTTTCTTCCGCATCCGCTGGTTGTCTGGAAGAACGTGGCCTTTAAGCCCGGAGAAATCAAGGCCGTGGGCTACCGGGGTGACACCATCGTCGCGACGTGCGTCCGCAAAACGCCGGGGCCGCCTGTTGCCCTCAGGATTATTCCCGACGACAGTGCGTTGATTGACGGAGGTGATATGACCCGGGTTGTGGTGGAGGCGGTGGACCGATACGGCCAGGCAGCATCGGCTGCGAACGATACCGTCGGGCTTTCCGTTTCCGGTGCCGCGGATTTTCTCGGCGAAACGCCGATCGCTCTCGATGGCGGCAGGACAGCCTTTTTTGTCAAGACCCGTTCCGATGAAACCGGGGCAGTTGTATGCCGTGCAGCTTGTCGGGGATTTGCGGCAGCAAGCGTGTACCTGACCGTATCGACCGACCCGCAGGTGCCGCTCAGGCGGAGGGTTCTGGGACGGTAAAACATGTGCCCCCGGGCACACCTGAGCAGTGACCAATGCATATGACCATCATCTATTATGTCACCAATCACGGCTACGGCCACGGGGTCCGGACATCGGCAATTGTCAATGCCCTGCCGGAGAGCATCGGCATCGTTTTCCGCACCACCCTTCCCGAGGCGTTCTTCCGGGCGGAGGTGCGGCGCGACTTCACCTATGCGCCGGCGGCGTTCGATTGCGGCTGCATCCAGCACGACAGCCTCAGGTCGGATATCGCAGCGACCCTCGCCGCCTACCGCGACATCGCAAAGCGCAACGAGCGTGCGCTCGAAAGCGAAGCCGCCTGGTGCAGGCAGCATAATCCCGCGCTTATCGTGAGTGACATCGTGCCGTTTGCTTTCGATGTCGCTGCGGCGTGCGGGATTCCCTCTGCGGCGGTGGCGAACTTTACCTGGCTTGACATCTATGAACCTTATTGCAGGGAGTATCCCGCATATCGCCCGCTCCTGGCAACCCTGAAGCGGCAGTATGCCTCGGCAGGCCTGCTCCTGTCCCTTGAGCCCGCCCTTCCCATGGGCTATTTCCCGAAACGCACCGCCATAGCACCGGTCGGCCGACAGGGGCGTGCCCGGCGCTCCGAAATAATGCAGCATTATGGAATTGACCCGGCACGGCACCTCGGATTGATGTACCTGGGTGATCCGGGGATCGAGGGGTTCGACGGGAGCAGGCTCGGGCAATTTGCCGAATGGGAGTTCCTCGGCGTATCGCCGATCCGGGACGCTCCGGCGAACTACCATTGCATCGAAAAAGCCGAATTTCCCTACCAGGACCTTTCCGCCTCGGTTGACTGCATGGTGGGCAAGCTCGGGTACGGCGCGGTGGTCGAGGCGATGCTGCACGGCACCCCCATGATCTACCTTCCGCGTGACGATTTCATGGAGTTCCGGGCGCTCGATTCTGCCGTCCGGCAGTGGGGGGGAGGGGAGTGCCTGACAGCGGAGAAGTTCGCCGGATGCGACTGGGCAGACGCCCTGGACCGCGCCCTTGCCCGACCGCGACCGCGGGAATTAAAATCGGATGGTGCCCGCCGGGCTGCGGCATGCATTGCGGAGCTTGCAGGGATGGTTTCTCGCCAAACGTAAAAAGATGTTGCAATCTCACCGACTGAATGCTATAATCAAGAAGACCTATGCCATCCATTTTAATAGTCGACGATGAGGTCTCCTTCAGGTTGATGGTGGTTGATTTTCTTGAGGACCAGTACCACGTCGAGAGTGCGGAGTGCGGCGAGCAGGCGCTCAAAATGCTCTCCGCCCGGACCTTCGACCTCGTTATCTCCGACATCTGCATGCCCGGCATGGACGGGGTCGAGCTGCTCCGCACCATCCGGATGCTCTATCCGAGCATCAAGACCGTCCTCATGACCGCGAACGATATCGATCAGTTCCTCGAGCTCGCCTTGCTGGACGGCATCGCCAACATCATTCCCAAGACCGTTCCCTTCAATTTTTCCGAAGTCGCCGTGGTGGTAAAGGGGCTCCTTACCGGAGAAATTTTCGGCCTTCCGCGCTATCTCCTGAGCGAAGGGACCATTTTTGCCGAGTATCGGATTACCTCATCGTCCGAAGGGTGCTCGGTACGGGATGAAATTGCACGCATTATGAAGCAGCGATTCAATTCCGCAGGGGATATGAAACTGTCGCTCGATGAGATCATTACCAATGCGATCTACCATGCGCCGGATGGCGGTGACGGCACGGATAAATATAAGGCGTATACCGACATCTTGCTCTTTCCGGATGAATATGTCCGGGTTGTGTGCGGGTTCGACCACGAGAAATGCGGCGTTGCCATCATCGACCAGAAGGGCCGGCTGACCAAGGAGACCGTGCTCGCGAAAATCCATCGCCAGGTAAGCGGTGAGGGCCTCTGCGATACCTCCGGTCGCGGCATCCACATGTCGCGGCTCTTTGCGGACCGGATGATCATCAATATCGATCGCGGGAAAAAAACTGAAGTGATCCTCATGAATTACACAATTCCCGCCTATCGCGGTTTCAAACCGCTCTATATCAATGAATTGTAGTGCTGGAATGCTTCCGGCGAGGCGTGCCGGTCCCCGGAAAAAAAGCCTTCGGCTTCCCTGCAATGTTCTATTTTTACTGCGCCCGCGGCAAACGCCCCCGGGACGATTCCCAACTATTCCACAGGAGGACTTCCTTCAGGTATGATCAATCGATGTCGCGGCCGCAAAATCAAGCTGCAGGGGTTTAACAACCTTACCAAATCTCTCAGTTTCAATATTTATGATATTTGCTATGCCCGGTCAAAGGCTTCCCAGATGGACTACATCGAGTATGTCGACGATGTCTATAATTCCGAGAAGCTTCGCAGCATCGTCGAAGAGGTGACCAACATTATCCAGGCGAATATCGTCAATATTTCGACCCAGGACTACGATCCGCGGGGAGCGAGCGTGACCGTGCTCATCAATGAGGGGCATCAGGCGCTTAATGAGTCGGGCGACGGCCTCGTGGCCCATCTCGATAAGAGCCATATCACCGCACACACGTATCCGGAAAATAACGCCAAAACCGGCATCTCGACCTTTCGCGTGGACATCGATGTCGGGACCTGCGGGATGATTTCTCCGCTGCGCGCCCTCGATTTCCTGATCGACAGTTTCGACTCCGACATCGTGCTCATGGACTACCGGGTGCGGGGGTTTACCCGCGACATCAACGGGCGCAAAATTTACATCGACCACGACATCACCTCGATCCAGGATTACCTTTCCGACGAGATTCTCGAACGCTACATGGCGTACGATATCAACATCGTTTCGGATAATATCTTCCATACGAAAATGATGCTGAAGGACCTCAAGCTGGAGAATTACCTCTTCGGCTCGGAAAAATCGAAACTTTCAAGAAAAGAACTGACACTGACCAATTCGCTGCTTCGCCGGGAGATGCAGGAGATTTTCGAATGCAGAAACATCTTCTCGCAGGAATAAGCGATATCGGCCGGCTTGCGGGCAATATGGCCGTCCATGCGGAGGCGCTCAACCCCCATTTCGGCTATTTCTATACGGTAAAGAAGGTTTCGGCGCGCCGCCGCTCGAAGTACCAGTCGATGCAATTGCTTGAAACCGACCAGTTCGGCAAAGTGCTGCTTCTCGACGGCATCACCCAGCTTGGCGACAAGTGCGACGGCCATTACCATGAGCCGATGGTGCACCCCGCCTTCTGTTCCCACCCGCTGCCCGAAGCGGTGCTCGTCATAGGCGGCGGAGACGGCGGTATCCTGCGCGAAGTGCTTCGCTACCCCTGCGTAAAACGGGTTGAGGTGGCGGAACTCGACAAGGGGGTCATCGCCTTCGCCGAAAAGCATCTGCCGCGGGTCCATGGCGGAGCCTTTTCGGATAGCCGTGTCCATATCAACGTGACCGACGGCCGTCCGTTCGTCGAGGCCCACCCCGCCGAGTTCGATGTGGTAATCATGGATATGACCGATCCCTCCGGCCCCTCCGCGTTACTGTATACACGCGAATTCTTCGAAGCGGTGACCCGGTCGTTCAGGAATTCCCGGGGCATTTTCATCATGCATACCGAGTCCCCGGTATCGCGGCCCGAGGCCTTCGCCTGCATCCAGCGGACGTTGCGCGCGTCATTTGCCAGGGTAACGCCGCTCTACCTTTACATCCCGATGTACGGCACCCTCTGGTCGATTACCCTGTGTTCGCCGACAATCGACGTCTCCCGGATAACCGCCGCGTCAATCGATCGCCGGCTTTCCCGGTACGGCATTGGGAATCTTGAAGTGTACTCCGGGGCCGTGCATCGTGCGATGCAGACGCCGTATCCCTATATCGACCGGCTGCTGCGGCGAAGCGGGCGCCTCATCACCGATGCAAAGCCCCGCTTTCCCGATGATTGAATAGCTCCGCAACCCTTATCGAAAGTGAGTCGTTTCGTCTATGGATTTTTCGCAAGTACAGAAGCTGGCCGCCGTGCACGGCACCCCGACGCTCTTCCTCTCCGAAGGCCGCCTGCGGGAAAGCTACCGCGAACTGCAATCGGCACTGCCCGGCGTGACGCTCTACTATGCAGTAAAGTCTAATGCCGGGAGCGAAATCATATCCATCCTGAAAAGCGAGGGGAGCTCGTTCGATATCTGCACGAACGGGGAGATCGATATCGTCGCCAAGGCGGGCATCGGCCCGTCCCAATGCATCCATACGCATCCCATAAAGCGCGACGGCGATATCCGCTATGCCCTTGATTTCGGCGTTACGACGTTCGTGGCGGACAATGAGTACGAACTGATGAAATTCATACCCTACAAGGACCGGGCCGAAGTGCTCATCCGGATGAGCATCCAGAATCCGAACTGCCTGGTCAACCTGTCGCACAAATTCGGCGTGGCGCCTGAATTGACATTTGACCTTATCCGCAAGGGTGCCGATATGGGACTGCGGATCAAGGGGATCTGCTTTCACTGCGGGTCGCAGAACCAGAATTCGCTCAAATACATCGAGGCCCTGGAGTATTGCCGGGATATCTGCCGCAAGGCGGCGCTGCGCGGAATCAGGATCGAGATCATCGATATCGGCGGCGGATTCCCTATCGACTACCTGACCCCGGTTCCGCCGCTCGCGGAATTCTGCGCGCCGGTCAATGAATATCTCGAACGGTACTTTTCAAACTACCGGATCATCGCAGAGCCGGGACGGGTGCTCTCCGGACCGTCGATGACCCTTGCCACCCGCATCGTCGGTAAATCGCAGCGAAACGGCATCTGGTGGTACTACTGCGACGAGGGAGTGTACGGCTCTTTTTCAGGCAAGATCTACGATCATGCCGATTATCCGATGTCCATTGCACGGAGCAGCGAACGGTTCAACTCGGTCCTCGCCGGGCCTACCTGCGATTCCGTCGATATTCCCTACGAAAACATTGCGCTGCCGATTCTTGAAATCGGCGATCTGCTGGTGTTCGACGCCATGGGCGCCTATACCACGGCGAGCGCTTCCAACTTTAACGGGTTTGAAAAAGCCAAAATTGTTGTTGTGGCCTGAGGGGAGGCGGCTGTATGAATAAAATGGCAGGATACTCATCCGATGTCGGTACATCACTCTGGATCAACAATCTGGTACACGGCCTTGCAGGGATCACCATCAAGGTCAAGCATGCGGTTTACTGCGCCGCCAGTCCTTTTCAGAAGATCGAGGTCTTCGACACCTATCACTACGGTCAGGTGCTCTGCCTTGCCGGATCGGTCGTGCTGACCGAACGGGATGGCGATGTGTATCATGAGATGATCGTTCAGCCGGCCATGCTTTCGCATGCGGACCCGCGAAAAATCTGTATTATCGGCGGCGGCGACGGAGGGTGCCTCAAGGAGGTACTCAAACATCCCGCCGTTGAGACCGTGACCATCGTCGATATCGACAGCATGGTACGGGATACCATTGAAAAGCACTTTCCCAGGCTCGCGGCAGGCTTCAAAGACAGCCGGGTCGAGGTGGTCATCGACGATGGCTTTCATTTTTTAAAGGCTACCAAGGCGATGTTCGATGTGATCATTATCGACTCATACGATCCCGGAGGGCCGGTTCAATCCCTTGAGACTGCCGATTTTCATCGGGTTGCGGCGCAGCGGCTGGAGAAGGACGGCCTGGCTGTTTTCCAGACCGACTCCCCGATCGTGAGGCCGGAGTATCTCAGGCAGACTCTTTCGCTGCTCTCACCGCTATTCGAGGTGGCGAGACCGTATATCTGCATGCTGAGCTCTTTTCCCGAAGGAATCTGCAGCTTTGTGCTGGCCGGAAGGGAGAAAAATTTTCCCGACCGGTTCGATTCCGCGCGCTATGAGGCGCTTGCGAATGGGTTCTCATATTATAACCGCGATATCCATACGGGAGCGTTTCTCCTGCCTCAGTACCTTAAAAAAAAGGTGGAGGCGGGGAGGGCATAGCGGGGCGATAATTGCAGAAATCTTGATTTAATACTATATTAGGGTTATACTGTTGCCGGGATGCAGCCGCTCAACATCTTCCCCAGCTAAGCATCATGGAAATTATCAGCGCCGCATGGATTGCCGTTTTCTTTCTTTTCCTGCTGGTGCTCATTTTCGCATGGAGCAAGATTCTCATTATTGCCGGAAGAGTACGGAACCTGCAGACGATGGCGGATTCGATTGAAAGTCCGGAAGTAAAAAATACCGTCGATACCCCGAATAAGGGGTAGACGAGTTCTTTGAAATATTCCGTATTCAAGCACCTCAGGTCATTTCATGACCGTTAAAAATTAAGGTATCAGGGCACCCTGGTGTGCCAGTCCCCGCCGGCGGCACCTTTGCCCGGGCGGGGTTCGTGAAGGGCGGGCGGCCTCCCGATGAACCCTGCTGCAGATCAGAAGATTCTGATCCGGCGCGTTGCAGGGAAGTGGAAGCTGATCCTTTTTATTTTTAAAGTGCGCCCGGTTTCAACTGAGAAGATCGATCAAGCAATCCCTGACCATTTCGAAGAGCAGACAATGGATGCCGCAGGCCGCGGGACGCTGCAATAAGAGCGCAAATCGTGCGAGACACGGTCCCCATGCCCGGTTGCCCATTGAAGACGCGGGCGGCGAGGCCGTCCCCATCTGTACTGCCCATCGGCAGGGGCGAACCTGTTCGGTACCCGGCTGCATCAGCCGGGCCTATGCTTTGCTGTATCTTCCCGGAGAACCCGGAGGGCGCGTTTGAGCGGCCGCAAGGAGGGCTTCAGGTCCTTCCGTTACATCGGCTGATTCAATCCAAACACACCGCGAATGCACGGCATGCAGCGGTGTTACCTATCGGCAGCACGATATGCCGGAGTGCAATCGCGCGAGAGCCGAAAACAATTACATCTACCTGGTATGGAGTGTCACCTTTATGGAATTTCCCTTGTTATTGAGTGTCATTACTTTTGTCATCGTAGCAGCAGCCGTCGTGCTGCAGATTGTCTCACTCGCGCAAATCGCCGCGCTGAAGAAAAAAATCGCGGGTCTCGCAGAAGTGCGGAGCGTGCCCGCCCATGTTCCCCATGAGCGTCAGGAGCGAAAGGGCGGCGAATTCAGGAGGCCTGAAAAGCGTAACTTCCCGGAGCCGAGAGCACGACAGGAAAGGGCTCCGGCCGAACCCGAAATAGCCGTGCCTGCTGCAGATCCGGTGGAAAAATCCCTCCGTGATATCAATATGAAGCTCAAGCATGCCGAACGGGATCAGGAGACCGCGCGTAAAAGGATTCAGGACCCGCTGTCCCGCGGCGATCAACACCGCGGCGAGGGCGGCAGGGGCGATCGGAACGATCGGGATGGGCGACGCGGAGGCGGGCATCGGGATCGGGACCGTGGCCGCGATCGGGATCGCGACGGCCAGCGCACCGGTCGCCGTGATAACTGGCAGGACCGGAGTCGCTCCGGTGGAGCTCAGTCGGGCAGTGAGGCCGAAACAGCGGATTTGCCGCGAGAGCCGATTACCGGCGTCATTCCTCCGAGGGAAATCGTTGCTCCGTCCCAGGAGACGGCGGCACCCCAGGCCGACATCGTTGCCGATTACACCGCCGAAGAGAATCTTCAGCATGGCCGGAAAATTATCGTAAGACGCCGGATGCTGAGAGAGGATGCGCCGCAGTCGGGTGAGGGCGTGGAGAAACAGCCTGAGGCAGGCAATGCGCCGCAGGTCTCTGAGCCGGTCGCGCCGGAAGCCGGGTCACCGGCAGAGGGCGGTTCGGAGAGTGAAATTCATTTCGGACGTAAGCGCCATTAGCCTTTTGTAGGGAGATTGCTTGTTGCAAGGCCGGAAGCGATTCCGGCCTTTTTTTTTGCTGCTCAGGTGGGGGAACCGCCTATAGCGGTTCCCCCTGGCCAAAGCCTCNNCCCCTCCCGCAACGCCCTCTTTCATGGTAGAAAGAATATGATTACACTTATAAAATCCTTTGCAAAATAAGATCTCACCATTGTCCCCCTTAGTAAGGGGGCGCCGAAGGCGGGGGATTCACAGCGAAATTCAGCAACCATTCCACCTACCTGAGTTGTGACTTAAAAAAATCTTTCCCCCATCTACGCTTCTACGCCTTTGAATCTTTACCTATGTCTCGAATCAAAGATTTGCCTGAGATAGTGCCTTATTTCATACATGGATCAAGGTTTGCCTTTTCGGCATGAGTTGTTCGTATTCCTATAAGGAGAAGGTCGATTGAAGGTGGGGCGGACGGTATGGAAAATCGGACAGAGTCTCTTTATTGGGAAACGATTTTAATGGAAACGAAAGTGGCCAAGTTTTATCACCTTCTCTCGGTGTTATTCATGGAAGACGAGGGTTTCTGGACCGAACTTGCGGACGAGGAAGAAAATTATGCGGTGCTGATCCATAGTTCCAAAGATGATTTTTTTGAAGCAGGGCTGTTCCCGTGGGAGGCAATGGGTCCGGATCTCCTCGATATCGGCAATATCAATTTTAATCTCGATGAGATTATGGCGCAGTATGAGCACATGCCTCCGGTAAAAAAGGTAGCTCTCCTCCATGCGCTGAAATTTGAAAATTCATCGCGTGACTATTATTTCCATCTCATCAAAGACCGGCCCACCAAAAATCCGGAGGTTGAACTCATCCGGACCATTGCGGAAACCAAGATGCATCACGCCCAGAAACTGGCGAAGAAGCTGCAGAGTTCCCTGCAATCGACTTCATAGGCTCAGCAGGCGTGGCGAAAGCCCCCCTGACCTGCGGGGGGAGGCAGTTTCAACCCGCGGCATAACCGATATTTTCCCTCTTGGTTACTGTTTGATATGCAGGTTGGTTTTAACGAGGCCGGAGAGGATGCAGCGTACCCTGAAGGCGATCCTTATTGCGGTAGTGGCACTCTATTCCAAAGGAATGCCTGCGGCTCAGGACACCTTTGCGGCGCCCGACATCGTTGCGGAGTGGAGCGATAACACCGCGCATGCGGTAAATGTTACCGTCTGCGACAACTCGAACTGCGAAAGCGGGTACCGGATCTATCGGGCACCCGGGTACTCGTCGGCCTGGAGTCGTATCGGCACGGTCATCAGTGCGCATCCCGCTCAGCGGGATACCATCACGTGGAACGATTCGACCGTTATCCCCAATGCCTTCTACAGCTACCGGGCCGTTGCCTGGCGGGGAAGCGACACCGTCGCTTCAACCGTCTCGACCGTGTACACCTTCCAATTTGCAGGACGGAGAGGCCCGGCCCATTTTACCCGGCTTGCCAACCTCCCGATCTCCCTCACCGGCGGCTGGTCCGCCCTGGCCGGGGATTCGATCATACTGCAGGAAAGCACCGCGCCTGCCGGATTGTACACGGTGATCGACGTTCACCAGCCCTCTTCTCCGCGGCGTGAGGGATTAACCGATTCCTCGGTGCTCATGTCGTATCCTTTTGCAACGCTCATCCCGATATACCTGAAATTCCATGCGGTAAACAACTACGGGTTCGCCGGAGGAAAAGGCGCATTCCGCATGAAAAACGACGTTGCGGTGGTCGTCAATTCTCCCGACGTTTCCGTGTATAAATTCAGCGATAAGACGTTCACGCGCACCGGCAGCTACCGCGATGAGAACATCGCCTCGGTGATGCCGCTCGACGATTCGCTCCTCTGCGTTCTGAGCGGCAATATCAGCGCCGTCGACGGGTCGTACAGTTACCTTTACCCGCTGCAGGTATCGGCCGCGGGGGGGCTCAGCATCGGAGCCCTTGTCGAAACCGGTTCCTACCGCTACGGGACAAGGACCGCATCGCTCTCTCCGAACCTGCGGGGGACGGTCAACCGCACCCTGCTTGTCGCGGAAACGTTTTACGATTATCCCTTCAATACGTGGCACTACATGACGGCCTACGACCTCGATTCGATGCAATACCTCTCCTCTTCCAACATCGGCCCGTCGGCATGGCGGAACTATTCGGGCTACCGGCTCTCGGCCGACCAGTTCTTAAGCCTGGATGCCGGCCATATCTATGCCGAGGACCCCCTGGACCTGGATGCCTTCCGGACCGCCGTCGACAACAACGCGGTCCTGACGGATTCGTTTTCGGGCCGCCAGAACGTCCTCGTTGATACGGTAAAGAAAACTCTTTACATTATCTATTCCTCGAACCTGTCGGTGTTGAGCTACGATTTTCCTGCCGGGGCCGTGGTCCGGCACGCTCCCGACCGGGAGGGGAAAATTGCCGGGGTTCTCCGGATCCGCCCTTCCCTGTCGGGAGTCGTCGTCGTTTTTCCCGGCAGCGCACGCCATGCCGACCTCGTCTTCTACGACCTTTACGGAAGAATCGTCGATAAAATCACGGTTATCGGCAGGAACTCGGTTTTCTGGCAGCCGAAAGTACCGGGGAAGGGGTGCTTCAGCGTTTCGGCGAAGATTGACGGGGAGGATTATTCGGCGAGGTTTTTGGCAAGGTAAGAAGAAGGCAGAAAGAAGGCCGGGGGAAGGCAGAAAGAAGGCAGACAGAAGGCAGAAAGAAGGCAGACAGAAGGAAAAACAAAGCTGAGAAGCACAAAGAAGACAAGACAGAAAAATCAAAATCCGTAGGGGCACGGCGTGCCGTGCCCTGAAAATTGTGTTCGCGGTACATGCCGATTCCGTATTGGTGATCACGGCATATCCATTAAAGAAGGGACGCAAAAATGGTTATTCATTATGATGAAGAGGCTGATGCTCTTTATATCACATTGGGCAGGCAAAAGCCCGACGGCGTTGTCGAAGTATCCGACAATGTCAATCTTGATTCCACCGCCGACAATAAAATCGTCGGCATTGAAATTCTCAATGCCTCGCAGAGGATGAACCTTAAGACCATCTTCTCGTATGAATTGGAAATTGATAAGAAGGTACTAAAAAAAATTGCGTAGATGTTTTGCTTATTATCGAGGATTGGTTGCTGCTCAGGTAGTTTTTTTAAAATTCAAATTCTTTTGGATGGC
>PLTF01000013.1 GCA_003164335.1 Fibrobacterota bacterium | reverse complement strand
ACACCGTTGGCGGGGGGCTTACATTGAAACGATCATTTATTTTCTATAAAAGGGATATTTCCCGTTCAAGGATGAAATAATATGACTCATGATCCTCTCGTTGAGCACAATTTAGACCGCATAATCCAGACTATAGAGAACATCGGCCACGTGGGAGCCTCCCCTGAATTTACGCTGAAACTCCTGGATATAATCAATAACACGAATGCGGATAGTAATGAAATCGCCCGTTTTATTTCACGTGAACCGGCAATTTGTGCGCAGCTGCTTAAGCTTGCAAACAGTGCCTATTTTTCCAGAGGAACGGAAGTGAGAACAATATCGCAGGCAATCGTTCATCTTGGACTGGACAGGGTGAAGCAGCTTGTGATGGCTATTGAGATTTTAGGAATGTTCACCACCAGGCGATGGAATGATCGTTTTGATGATAAGGTGCTTTTAAAAAGCAGTTTAGCCGGTGCAATGGTTTGTGAAAATTTGGGCTCACACCTGGGATTAAACGATAAACATGGGCTTTTTATATCCGGGATGTTGAGAAATTTTGGCATCCTTGTTATCAGGGAATATTTTCCAGATTTATTCAATAATATTTACATTTATACGGTAGAAAAGAAACGTTCATTTTCAACTGCATGTTCAACTGTTTGCGGCATAGAGCAAGGTTATATAGGACACCTTTTATTTACTCGCTGGAACATGCCGTCCAATGTACTTGCTGTTTATCAAAAAAACAGCGGAAAGATTGGAGTAGCATTAATCATTGAAAAAATTGTGGAGCATGCAGATACGATACTACAGCAGCATAAGTACGGCCAATGGGACCCCTATTTTGAAGTGAGCGGCAAATCTTCCGATATGTTTGCTTTTGATAACACGGAATTTGAGGAGTCACTCCGGCAAACCTTTTCAGAAGTTGATGATTTTGTGTCAACGTTTTACTGATTCCCCTCCTGCTATTCAGCCAAATCGATATGTCTTGAATGAAAGGTTATTGATAAATTTAAGAATAATGGATAATAAACCAGAGATTGCCATTTCAGACGAGGCTATCATTTCAATAAGAAATATTTTGAAGAAGCCAGTATCTTCCCCTCAGACGCAACTGAAACGACATACATGCCGACAGGCAACCGATAAGCGGGAATAACCAGCGTTCCGCGATTGCCTTTTGTTGTTGTCGAATAAATCTGTTTCCCGGCAGCATTGAACAGGCCAACCGTTACCATTTTGTTTTTTTCCAAACAGGGCAGATCTAAGGATATCATATTATTTGCATAGGTTATCGTAATGGGTAAATTATTACCAGCAATAGTATGCCGTTGCAAAACAGCCCCTCCCGAACCCGGGCTTGATGATAAGATCGACCCATTTTCTCCTGCTGCAACGAATTGGCCATTCCCATAGCTGACTGAAAAAATGTCGTTATTGGTAATAGCTGCATTCCTCAGAGTCCAACTATTCCCGCTGTCTGAGGAGGTAAATATCCCCCCCGGTTGCCCCACCGCAAGGAACTCATTATTCAGGGCATATACGGACAGATCAAAGGAGTCAAGCGGGCTTACATCATTTGCTTTCCATGTCAAACCATCCGATGATGTCACGATAGGCCGGTAGTATCCGGTGGCCACGAATTTACCATTTCCATAAGCTATGGACTCTATCGGTCCCATAGTATCGGAATATCTGGTTGTCCAATTCACGGCATCGGGAGAGGTCATGACCAGCGAATTAACCAAGGAGCCGGAAGGTTCCATGCTGCCTGCAGCCACATACTGGTTA
This sequence comes from Fibrobacterota bacterium, assembly GCA_003164335.1. Lineage (GTDB taxonomy): Bacteria > Fibrobacterota > Chitinivibrionia > Chitinivibrionales > Chitinispirillaceae > BOG-1184. The sequence goes on along the minus strand of PLTF01000013.1, from coordinate 103,534 downwards.
TTCCCATACGTTATTGCGTTGAAGTACGTGGTTGCGTAAGAGGTTTTGCTCCAGGTCGAGCCGTCAGCCGACGACAGAATAATGCTGGTATCATTTCCATGTCCTACAGCCACGAACCTGTTGCCGCAATAACTTATAAAGTAGAGAGAATCCGTGGTATTTGAGGGCATTGCCGTCCATGCCGACCCATCCGGAGAACTGATGATTGTTCCTCCGTTTCCGACAGCCATATACCGATTATTTCCATAGGCTGCGGATAATAAATCATTGGTCGTTGCAGCATTTTTTACAGCCCAGCTTTGGCCGTCGGGAGATGCCAGGATTTCTCCGGCTGTACCTGCAGCCACAAAACCGCCGGCACCAAATGCAACCGAACGCAGGTCGTTGAAAGTTAATGACGTGTTCCTGGGTGTCCAGGTTTTACCGTCGGGCGAAGTTTCGATTGTTCCCATCGAGCCTACCGCGACGAACGATCCGCCGGCATAAATTATCGATTCGCAGATATGTGAATTTAAAGTCCCTAAAATGTTCGTTGTCCAGGTGGTACCGTCGGTCGAGGAAAAAAAGGTGCTTACATCATTGCTGTCGTTGGACCCTACGCCAATAAAGGTACCGTTTCCGTAAGTTAAGGAATTAATGTCGTATTTAATGTTAAGATTAAGGCTCGTCCATACGGTTCCGGAGTCGGAGGTTTCGAAGAAAAGCTGCGAATAGGTGTTCCCGACGGCAACGAACCGACCGTTTCCATAGCCAACGGTGCTAAAGTTAGAGGAACTCAAATTGATGGAATCTCTCACAATCCAGGTTGCACCATCGGTTGAGGTCATGATGGTGCCGATAGTAAGGGCGACGAAAAGGCCGTCATGGTAACACATCGATTCTATGGATTGATTCAATACGGTATCTTTGACGGACAGTGTAGAGTCGTTTGAAGAAGATAAAATCATAAATCCGTTCACCAGATCTGCGGTCGCCACATAACGGCCGTTCCCAAAGACTATGGCGCTTACATTGATATTCCGATTTAATAATCGGGGAATCCATGTCGCCCCGTCGGAGGAAGTCAAAATAGTGCCGCTATCGCCTGCTGCAATAAATTGGCTGCCATCAAAGAAAACCGAAACCAGGCGATAAGCGGTTCCGGAATACCTCACGGTCCATGTCGCTCCGTCAGGAGAGGTTAGTACCGTTCCCAAATCGCCTACGGTCACATATTGGCCATTTCCATAAGCTACTGAATACAGATCATTGCCCGTAGGAAGGGGGTTTCTCCAATTCCACGCAGATTGACCAAGGCAGATGGCCGCCAGGCAGGAGAAAACAAGACAGCTTCTATAGAGATTTGAGAACATGCTATGCGGTTTGAATGGCTGCACGGTCATAACCCTGCAATAATCCTTCCGCGATAAACTTCTTCACTACCTCACGGTCGCCGGGATACGTCATGCCGAACCACCGGTCGCCGGAGTAAAGCATGCGAACCGAAAGCGAGCCGTCCGCGATGCCGTTGTTGACGACCGTGGGGAGGTAGAACTCCGCCCTGGGGTCGCTGCCGCGATTGCGCAGGAACTCCGCGAAATCGCGACCGAACCGCGGGAACATGGTATCCGGCGCGAATCCCCAGCAGTTCATCGAAACGATCGATTGCGCGTCGAGGGCGTGCTTCTCCCCGTCGGCCGATTCGAAAACGACCCTCCCGCCCTCCTGCCTGATCTTCTCCCGCTCGACAATCGACGACAGGAACCCGTCCTTTACCGAGCACACCCCGCGCGCGACGGCGCCGTGCTCGGAGAGCGTGTTCTCCAGCCTGAACCCCACCATCACCTGCTCGCGGCTGTCGTTTTTCATGGCCGAAAGCGCTTCGGCAAGGACGCGGAAGGAGGCCGGGCCGTAGTAGTCGTCGGCGTTAATGACCGCAAAGGGCGTCTCGATCGCATGCCTCGCCGCAAGCACCGCGTGGCCGGTCCCCCATGGCTTGGTCCGCCCCGAAGGCACCGGAAAGCCTTCCGGCAGCTCGCTGCCGGGCTCCTGGAGGACATAGACGAAATCGGCTTTGCCGTAGCGACTGCCCATATACGCTTTGAAATCGGCCTCGATCGCCTTCGAGATCACGAAGACAATGCGCCCGAAGCCCGCCTTGCGGGCGTCGGACAGGGAGAAATCGAGCAGGAGCTCGCCGGAGGGTCCCACCGGTTCGAGCTGCTTGAAACCGCCGAACCGGGAACCGATCCCGGCGGCGAGGATGAGGAGGGTTGGTTGCATGGGATATTCCTTTATTAGGGGCGGATTATTTCCAATTATAATTAAAAATACAAATAATCTCATGGATGGATTTGTAGGGGTTCAACATGTTGAACCCCTTAGGGATTTAAATGGGGTCTTTCCTGGTACAGGTACGATAGGTATCATGCTGCCATCATGCATTTCTCTTTATTTTGAATTCTTCTATTTCGTGGTCTATATGGTTTTCAGAATCTTCCATCCATGATAATGGATTATTGCGGATATATTTCCTGATGTAATATAACGAGTTTTCGTCGCGGATGACATGATCGTAGTAATCGCGTTGCCAGAGGATGGTACCGGGATATTTTTGCCGGAACCATTTCGTTACGGCGGATTTCATCCCACGTACTATCGTACCGATTGAATGCGGGATAACGTGCTGATATTGATTTAGTCGGGGTTCACGTTTTTGGAGGGGTTCAACATGTTGAACCCCTACGAGATTGCAAATTCTAATTATGCCGTGCAGGTGGTTCGGCATGACCATGAATTCATCCAATTTAACATCAGGGTAATGTTCGGGCATATCCAACCATGCTTTTTTAGCATATTCGCCTACCTCGTTCAATACTGTCGCCCCATTTACCACATTTCCGAACATATTTTCCGTGCGGTCGTGAACGCATATTGTGATGAAATAACTCCCGGGCTGTGAATAATCGTACCCGCATAATCGATTTGATCTGCGGTTGTGATAGCCGGTGTAAAGGTTGAAAATGCCTGAGGACATTTTTCCTTCAAACCTCATCTGACCCTGACAGGCAAGGGTTCAACATGTTGAACCCCTACGGGATTTAGAAATTGCGATCGCATATAAAAACAAACTATAGACCAACAACGCGCTCGGCCAACCGCATATTAACGAGAATATCATCGATAAACAACCTGATATTTCTCTTCATACATGAATGGCCTCGGAAAAAATGGTATTTTGAAGTTCCTTTCGAACGCTGCGCCGGAGAACGACATCAACCTTAGCATCGAGTTGTTCTGAAAGGTATACCTGCAGGCCTGAGACATCTAATAATGAAACTTCCCTGTCGAACTCTACCAGCACGTCGACATCGCTGTCTTCTCTTTGCTCGCCGCGTACATAGGAGCCGAACATTTCCAGGTTCGATACACCATATTGCTCATGAATTTTATTTTTTAAGGAAGATAATGTTTTTTTTATATCATTAAAGGTTTTCATGAAAGTCCCCTCTGATCGTAATCCGGAATCAAGGCTTTTTGTCCCTATTTGCCGACATTTACTAATCAGTTCATAAGTAAGTTCTCTGACAAAAACCGTTCGTCCTGAGCCTATCGAAGAGCGAGCAATAATGGTAGGCCGTTCATGGTTCGACAAGCTCACCACGAACGGTTTTATGTGCTGATATTTATGAACTGCTTAGTAATATAGATTCCTGAACATCGCTTGCACTATTGAGCAAGTCCATAAGGCAGAAGTTGATTTATCCTTTACATTTTTCTAACGGGAGCGTTGCGGGGGGGCATAAAGAAGGCCTCGGGCTTCAGACCTCAGGCTTCAGGAAAAAAAACAAACCGCTCCTTTTTTTAGCCTTTTAATGTGTTTTCTACCTAATGTGAGCGTTGCGGGAGGGGTGTGGCTGAAGACGCGTGCTTTTCGCGGCTTTAGGCCAGGGGGAACCGCCTAAGCGGTTCCCCCACCAAGAACATTTGATTTAAGCCCGGTTCCCCCACCAAAAGCATTTGATTTAAGCCCGGTTCCCTCACAAAAGGCTCTGGCATCAATTGCTGCCCTATATCGACCTCCCAGCCAGCCTTTCAACCTCTTCTTTTTGCCTTTTTCTGCCTTCCTTTTCGACTTCTTCCCGCCTTCCCCCTGCCTTTTCGTCCCCCTATACCCTGATCACCCCCCGAATGAGGTATTTTCTTTCTTCTCCGGGCTTCGATCAACCTCGGCGCCGATCGAAAGCCGTCAGTACTTCCAACCGCCGACAGGTAGTGTATCATGAATCACGTCTTAATCGAGCCCGAGCAGTGCAAAGGGTGTCGGCTCTGCGTCAACTACTGTCCCAGGCAGTGTATCGCCCTGGGCAGCTCCATCAACAAAATGGGGTATCAGTACGCGGAATTCCATTCGACCGCCTGCATTGCCTGCGGCATTTGCTACTACATGTGCCCGGAAGCGGGAGCCATAACGGTATTTGAAGAGATGGCGGAAAAAAATGGCTAAGCAGCTCGTCATGGGAAATGAGGCGGTTGTCTACGGTGCCCTTCTCGGCGGAGCGACGCACTTCTTCGGCTATCCAATAACCCCGGCAAGCGAGATCGCGCACGCCGCGGCCTCACTGTTTCCCGCATCGGGACGATTCTTTCTCCAGGCGGAATCGGAGGTCAGCGTCGTCAACATGATTTACGGGGCCGCCTCGGCAGGGGCGCGGGCGATGACCGCGACCTCGGGTCCGGGATTGTCGCTCATGGCCGAGGGACTCTCCTACCTCGCGGGCGCGGAACTGCCGAGCGTCATGGTGAATGTCCAGCGGGCAGGGCCGGGGCTCGGGTTCATCTGGCCCGAGCAGGGCGACTACAATGCCGTTGTCAAGGGAGGCGGGCACGGCAACTACCATAACATCGTGCTTGCGCCGAATTCGGTCCAGGAGCTGTGCGATTTTACCTGGCGCGCCTTCGAGATCGCCGATGCCTGGCGGGCAACGGTCATTATCCTTTCCGACGCCTGCATCAGCCAGATGATGGAGCCGCTCGAATTGCCCTCTGCGGTAAAGCACGGGACACGCAAGGAGTGGGCGGTTTACGGCGACCGCGAGAGCAGGCCCAACCTGATCACCTCGATCTATGCCACGCCCGAAAGCCTCTCGGCGCTCAACGAGCGGCTGCAGGAAAAATACGAGGCCTTCCAGGAGAAACTTGTCGAGTACGAAGAGACGGCGACCGCCGACGCCGAGGTTCTGCTCATCGCGTTCGGCATCAGCGCGCGCATAGCGCTTTCGGCAGTACGAAAGCTCCGGAAGCTCGGGTGCAAAGCCGGACTGTTCAGGCCGAAGACCCTTTTCCCGTTCCCGAAGGCACGTCTTAACGCGCTGGCGAACAGCCTCAAAAAAATCATCGTCGTCGAGCTCAACAACGGGCAGATGGCCGAAGACGTGGAGCTCGCCGTCAAGGCTAAAACCGACGTGCTCCGGTACAACTGGTACGGCGGCATCGTTCCCACAGCCGAGGAAATCGTCGAAAAAGTCCTTGCGGACATGAAAAGCGGGCAGCCATGATAAAATTCCAGAAACCCCGTTCCCTGTACCCGTCCTTCGACCGCAAGGATTCGTTGCCCCTGGTCACGACCTACTGCCCCGGCTGCGGCCATGGCACGGTACATAAATTGATCGCCCGCGCGATCGACGAGCTCGGCGTGCAGGATAAGACCGTCATGCTTTCGCCGGTCGGGTGCAGCGTTTTCCTGTATTACTACTTCGACGCGGGCAACATCCAGTGCTCGCACGGCCGCTCGCCCGCCGTTGCGACCGGCGTACGCCGCACGCTCGAAGACGCCATTGTCGTCTGCTACCAGGGCGACGGGGACCTTGCGGCAATCGGCACCACCGAGATCGTCCATGCCGCAAACCGCGGTGAAAACCTGTCGGTATTCTTCGTCAACAATGCGATTTACGGAATGACCGGCGGCCAGATGGCCCCCACCACCCTTCCCGGCCAGAAAACGGCGACCACCCCGCTCGGCCGCAGCAGCTTCGACGGGGCTCCCATCGGCATGGCCGAGGTCATGAACAGCCTGCGGCTGCCCATTTACATCGAGCGGGTCACGCTCGGCACGCCCGCGGGAGTCATGAAGGCGGGCCGCGCAATCAAAAAGGCGATGGCGAACCAGGTCGAAAAGAAAGGTTTCTCCTTTATAGAGATTCTCTCTCCCTGCCCTGTCAACTGGAAGATGGATGCTGCAGAGTCGCGCGAGTGGCTCGCGAAAAACATGGAGCCGATCTTTCCGGTCAAGGTCTTCCGCGACACTGCGGAGCAGGCGCAACCGCTCCCCTCTTTTTCCGGATGTCACCCCTGGCTCGGCGACGACGCCCTGCGCGCCCTCCTTGGAAGCGGGTCGGCGCTGCCGCAGCGACCGGGACGCACGGAAAGTTTCCCGGACCAGTATGTGAAGATCGGCGGATTCGGCGGCCAGGGTGTGCTCTCCGCCGGCAGCATGCTGGCGAAGTGCGCCGTCGCCGAAGGGCGTAACGCCACCTGGCTCCCCTCCTACGGCGCTGAAATGCGCGGCGGAACGGCGAATACGAGCATTATTTTGTCCGCAGCCGAAATCGGCTCGCCGGCGGTCGACCGGCCCAACGTGCTCCTCGCTTTAAACGGCCCGTCGCTCGATGCCTTCGAGGACTCGGTACAGCCCGGAGGGCTCATTATTGTCAATTCTTCGATCGTCGCGCGCAAGGTGACGCGAACCGATGTGACCGCACTCTATGTCCCTGTCTCCGATATAGCAAAGGAGGAGGGATTCATCCCGGGTACGAACAGCGCCATGCTGACCGCCTACCTCATTGCCTCAAAAGTCCTCGACCTCGAAACCTTCCGCGAACTGATCCCGAGGAGCGTTAAGAAATCGGCTCTTGTGGAGCTGAATTTGAAGATTGTTGCGAGGACGGAAGAGTATATGCGGAAACATTAAAAGCTCTGGTGGGGGAACCGCCTGCGGCGGTTCCCCCACCAGAAGCATTAAAAAATCCCGCATATTTTACCGTCTCATGTGCATGTTCGGCATGGGGCCGATGACCCCGAAGGCGCTGAGCAGCCAGAGTATCACGATAATGACCACGACGATATTGAGGATCGACTTTATTTTCCCATCCATGGGAATGTAGGTGTTAACAAGCCACAGGGCGACGCCGACGATAATGAGCGTGAGGACGAGCATGATGACCGACATGATTACCCTCCTGGTTGCTTTTATTTATTCATCTAAAGTTCCTTTACTGAATGTTACGCAATTGCCATGCCATTTGAAGCAAATGCCATTAAAAAGTTTTCCCCTGTTTTTCGCTACTACTTCGGTAGATGGAAAAAGTGCTGCATTTGCCTTAGGATCCCCCGCCTTCGGCGCCCCCTTATTAAGGGGGACAAGGGTTCATGAAAAGATACCACTATAGCCCTTATTTTATTGCCTTTTGATGTGTTTTCTACCCTAAAAGAGGGCGTTGCGGGAAGGGAAAGGCACTTGCCTATTGTTTGGATTTTATTGCTTTTATTAAACCTCTCTGATAGGAGAGGTCCGGCCGCTTTGGGCCGGGGTGAGGNNGCCAAAGACCCCGCAGCCCGGCTTTGCGGGCGCGGAGGCTTTGGCCAGGGGGAACCATTTTTATGGTTCCCCCACCAAGGGCCTTTGATCTGATGTCAGCTGCTGCTAACCAGCCCGGTTCGACAACCGGGGCCGCAGCCGCAGCAGTCGCTTGCCGGCCTCCTCCAGGGACCCTTCTTTTTTTGCAAAATGGAACCTGATATAGGAGTCGACTTTTTCCCGGAAAAAGCTCGATCCGGGTACCGCTGCGACACCAATCTCTTTCGCAAGCCATTCGCAGAAGGCGACATCATCGCGCACGCCGAATTCAGAAACGTCAACCATCACGTAGTAGGCTCCCTGGGGAACGGAACAGGGTAACCCCGCTTTATCCAGTGCATCCAGGAAAAATGCCCGTTTAACGGCATAGCGATTGCGCAGATCCGCATAATATGAATCCGGAAACTCCAGCCCGGTAACCGCAGCCTCCTGCAGCGGCGCAGGCGCGCCTACGGTCAGGAAGTCATGAATTTTCCGCGTCGCCTCGATAACCGGCTGCGGGGCGATGACATAGCCGAGACGCCATCCGGTGATCGAATAGGTTTTTGATAGCGAGCTGCAGGAGAGCGTCCGTTCAAACATCCCCGGCAGGGACGCAAAGTAGACATGAGAAAATGGTTCGTAGACTATATGCTCGTACACTTCGTCGGTTATGACAAAAGTATCGAATTCCTCGGCCAGTGCTGCGATGTGAAGCAACTCTTCGCGGGTAAATACCTTGCCCGTCGGATTGCCCGGATTGCAGAGAATGAGGGCCTTAGGCCGCTGTTCGAATGCGGCACGGAGTTCGTCGGGATCGAAGGCGAATTCCGGCGGTCGCAGCGAAACGTGAATGGGAATCGCACCGGCCAGAATGGCATCCGCGGCATAGTTTTCGTAAAAGGGAGAGAAGATGATCACCTTGTCGCCGGGATTGGTCACCGACATGACGGAAACCATCATGGCTTCGGTACTACCGCAGGTAACCGTAAGGTTGGTTTCCGGATCGATCGGGATGCCCATGAAGCGCTGCTGCTTGCGCGCGAGCGCCTCGCGAAAATTCGGAGCGCCCCAGGTAACCGCGTATTGATGCGGTCCGGTATGGGCAATTTTTTGCAGCGCATCCATCAACTCGACGGGCGGATCGAAATCGGGAAAGCCCTGGGAGAGGTTGATGGCGCCCGTTCGGTTGGCGATCCGGGTCATGCGCCGGATTACCGATTCACTGAAGGTAATGGTCCGATTGCTCACTATCGGCATAGACGGCTTTCCCGTTTTCGGCGCGGCCGCAAGGTTCGCCCCGCCATGTCATTGAGACCTATGCAGCCTGTCTCTCCGCATCGTCAAACCTGACCGAGACGATGGTAGAAACTCCCGATTCGCGCTGCGTCACGCCGTAGAGCATGTCGCAGGCTTCCATGGTGCGTTTGTTGTGGGTGATCACGATGAACTGGGTGTTGGCCGAGAATTTCCGCACCACATTGATGAACCGCCCGGTGTTGGCCTCATCGAGCGGGGCGTCGAGTTCGTCAAGGATGCAATAGGCGGAAGGCTTGACCAGGTAGAGCGCGAAGAGCAGCGAGATGGCCGTGAGCGCGCGCTCGCCGGCGGAGAGCGCCTGCACGCCGCGCATCTTCTTGCCGGCAGGACGAACATCGATATGGATTGCGGCTTCGAGCGGATCGACGTTTTCTTCGAGACTGACGCTCGCCTCGCCGCCTTCGAAAAGCGAGGTGAACATGTCGGTAAAATGTTTCTGCACGAGCTCGAAGGTGGCTATGAACTGCGCCCGCGCCTCCTTATCGAGTTTCTTTATGGCGTGTTCGAGATCGTCCACCGCCTTCTGCAGGTCGTCACGCTGCGCGGACATCTCATTGAAGCGCTTGCTTTCCGTTTCGTAGTCCTCGAAGGCGGCCATATTGACTTCGCCGACCCGGCGCAGCCGTTCGCGCAGCATGTCGATCTGGGCCAGCACTTCGGCTTCGTCCTCGGTAATGACCGGAAGCTCTTCAGCCGGAGCCGAAAGGTCGATTTCGTAGGCTTCCCAGATGCGTTCGCGGATCCGGCGCTGCTCCTGCTCATCGCGCGTCTGTTCGATCTCGACGCCATGGACCCGGTTGCTGAGCTCTTCAAAATCGGTCTGTTCGATCTTGACGCTCTTCCGAAGCTCATCGATTTCGACCAGGCGGCCGCTGTACTCCTCCCGGATGCCGTCACGGATCGCTTCGAGCGAGGTGCGCTGTCCGATAAGAGCCGTCTGTTCCTGCCTGCCTGCCTCCGCCTTATCCGCAAGTGCTATCGCTTCAGCCTCTGCCTTCTGCTTTTCGGCAAGCTTCTGCTGTTTCCGCTCAAAGGCACGCGCGTTTTCCTTTGCCAGACGTTCGACATCCTGCCGGTCCTGGGAGAGCCGGTTGCGGAGTCCCTGTACTTCGAGTTCGTGGTTTTTGAGCCGGTCGGCAAGGGCCCTGCGTTCGTCTTCCATGGCCCTAACCGTCATCCTGGTCTCTTCGAGCTGCGCTTCGAGCACTTCGAGCCGCCCCTGCTGGGCCGCGACCCCGGCATCCTTTGCGGCAATCTCCGATTCGGCACCGGCTACCTTCGCATCGAGATCTCCGGCTTCCGCCAGCAGGGCGTTGACCTTCTCCCCGATCATTTCGATTTCGTTGTCAAAGTGCCGGATTGCTGCCTGCTGCTCCTGCGAAAACCGCTGCCCCTTGTTGAGCCGCTCGTCGACTTCGACGAGCGCTTTTTTCGCCTCGTCGCGGTTGATGATGCAGATCTCCTTCTCCTGGATGGTCGCGGCGTACTCTTTTGCGCAGCGTTCGAGGAACGCGGTCAACTTCTCCATCTCGATCTTCCGCGCCAGAAGGCCGGGCTGCTCCTTTTTTGACTGGCCGGCAATAACGGTACCGTCGCCCATGCAGATCACGCCGTCCCGGCCGACAAAACGGTGGGAGGCATCATGGGTCCGGGAGCAGGCAAGGGCCTGCTCGCCGTTCTCGGTCACCATGACCCCCGAGAAGAGATACCCGGCCAGGGCTTCACAGCCTGCCGATGCGGTTACCATGCCCCTCATGGCAGTGCCGGAACTCGTGGCAGCAGTTTGAGCGGAAGAGTGGGCGATCCGGTCGAGCGCGACCATGCGGGCAGAGCCGGATTTTTCCTCCTGCAGGCGCGCCATGGCCGTGCGCAGATGGGCCTCGGTATCGAATACTGCGGTCTGTACCGCGGCGCCGAGCGTTTTTTCGATGATAGCGACGCTCGCCTCGTCGGTAACGCGGATGAGGTCGGCGACGCTGCCTAAAAGTCCTTCGGGCATCGCCTTGAGCAGTGCCTTGATGCCGCCCTCGTAGCCCTCAAACGCCGCATTGAGCCCTTCGAGAAACCGCAGCTGCGACTGTGAGGCCGCCTCCTGCGCTTCGAGCCGCTTCTCGCGTTCGATAAGTCCCTGGTAGCGATCGTCCTCTTTGTCAATGCGCGTAACCAGCGCCTGTCGCGACTGCACCAGGAGCCGGTTCTCCTCATCGGCCGCCGCAAGCTGCTTCTGGCGGAGTTCCACGGATTCGCGGCACTCGTCTTCACGCGCCTGGAGGCCCTGCAACTCGCGGCGATTGCGCTCCTGCGAGGCGAGTCCTGCCGCCAGCGTCGATTTGCAGGAGCTCAACGAATCCTTGGAGTCGCCGATCAGGTTGATAAGCTCTATCTGGGCACGCGACAGCGAATCGGTCTCATCGCGGCGGACCTTGAGCCGACCGTCGAACGTTTCGATCTCGGACTTCATCGCGAGCATCCGTTCGGAGCACTGCTGATGGCTGCTCTCCCGTTCGACAATGCTGGTTTCCATCTTCATGCGCAGCGTACTGTTTTCATCGATCTGTGTGTCGATGACCTGCACATCGCGGTCGATGCCGCCGACGGTTTCATGAAGTGCCTTCACCCGTTCCGCGGCAACCGACAGATCGCGATCGAGGCGAATTATCCGTTCGTTCGCCTCGCTCACATTGTGGGCGGCGATTTCGAGATCCTTCTCCTTTTCGAGCGCAATGAGATGCATCTTCTCGATCCGCGACTCAGCAGCGGCTATCTGCGCCTTGAGCCCCTCGCGCTCTGCCACCGACTCCTCGATGTTTTTGCCGCGGAGAGCGAGCGCTTCCCCAAGCCGCCTGAACGATCGACCCCAGTGCCCGAGTTCGAGCCGCTTCAGGTCTTCGCGATAGGTTTTGTAGCGCTGCGCCTTTTCGACATGGCGGGCAAGCATGCGCACCTGGCGATCGGCCTCCTGCACTTTATCGTTGATGCGGACGAGATCCTGCCGGGTTTTTTCGAGTTGCCGCAGACTTTCCTTGCGTCGGCTCTTGTATTTCCCGATTCCGGACGCTTCCTCGAAGAGGGTGCGGCGCTCTTCGGCCTTATCGCTCAGGATGGAGTCGATCATCCCGCGCTCGATGGTTGTATAGGCGCTGCTGCCCGAGCCGGTATCGAGAAAGAGCTCGTGGATATCGCGCAAACGGCAGGGCACTTTATTGAGGCGGTATTCGCTCTCGCCGCTGCGGAAGATCCGCCGGGAGATGGCGACCTCTGAGTACTCGACCGGCAGAATCCCCTTATTGTTTTCTATGGTCAGCGTCACTTCGGCCATGTTGAGCGGCTGACGGTTCTGCGTGCCGGAGAAGATCACGTCCGACATGCTGGCGCTGCGGAGCACGGTCACCTTCTGCTCGCCGAGAACCCAGCGGATGGCATCGACGACGTTGCTTTTGCCGCAGCCGTTAGGTCCGATGACGGCGGTCATACCTTCGCCGAATTCGAGCTCGGTTTTCTCTGCGAACGACTTGAATCCGAATAGGGAGAGCCTGCGAAGAATCATGGGGTTCCCTTGGTACGGGATGGGGAGGTAATACTACTGTTTGATGTATCCAGAGTAATAAAATACTATATATGGTAGGCAGGGTCAAGAAAGAAGAATAATAATTATACGTTTATTACAAGGTAGAAAAAATATAAAAAATCTTGTTGGAGTGGTCTGTGGTTTCGACTCGGAATGTATTGGTTTGCATGCCTTTGACCTCACCCCNNCCGGACCTCTCCGCCCGGAGAGGTATTACAAAAGCGAAAAATTCCAAGCTATGCAGCGATGCCTGCCTCGGTTCACGCTCCGCATCCAGCGTTGCGTCCTTCGGGCTCCGTCGGAGTGGCCTTCGCACATCCTGTGCTTCGGCTGCTCAGCAGGCGCTTTCGTACTCCCGCAACGCTCACATTAGGTAGAAAGAACCTAGGCAAAAAAATTTAAGCAGATGAGGCAAAACTAAGAGATCCCCCGCCTTCGGCGCCCCCTTATCAAGGGGGACAAGGGTTCAAGTTTCGGGAAGAGATATCAAAACGATTCTTTTCTTAAAAGTCTTTAATGTGTTTTCTACCTTAAAAGAGGGCGTTGCGGGAGGGGTGTGCCAAAGACCCCGCAGCCCGGCTTTGCGGGCGCGGAGGCTTTGGCCAGGGGAAACCGCCGCAGGCGGTTTCCCCATCAGAAGCACCTGTCTTACGCAAATACCATATCGGCAACAGCTCTTCTCACCGCATTGATCTCATTCCTATCACTTCTTCTCCCGGGAAACGTATGATTCGTTAGAAGCACCACTCCCGTCTCCCGCCCCGGATCGATTACCATGGAGCAACCGGTAAATCCGGTCTTGCCGAAGGTCGTCGGCGTTGAGGTCGATCCCATGAATACCGGCTGATCGAGCTCCCACCCGAGCGCGGCGCTTGCGCCGAAAGCCGGGGGCAGCGCATTGGTGTGCATGAGCGCAATGGTTTCTTTCTTGAAGAACCGGCAGCCGTCCAGCGCGCCGCCGGAGAGGAGCATTTCCACGAATCGCAGGAGGTCGGGGGCGGTTGAGAACAATCCGGCCGACCCGGCGACGACCTCGGGACGCAGCGCCCAGGCGCTCTCGTCGTGCACCTCGCCGCGGATAATCCGGCCCCGCCAGGGATCGTCTTCAGAGGGCGCAATAAGGGGAACCCATTGCGGCTCCGGAAAAAACGTTGTCCGGGTCATGGCAAGCGGAGCGAAAAAACGACGATGCGCCGCCTCGTCGAGCCGCATGCCGCAGGCGCGCTCGACGGCCAGTCCCAGCAGGATGCTCGTGGCGTTTGCATAGGCGAAGGTCGTGCCGGGGGGCGTTCGGAGGGATGCGGTCAGGATGGTCTCCAGGAGAGCATCGGGCGGAAGGTTCTTTTTCGCCGACAATTGCAAACCGAAATCGATCGTATGGGTGAGCAGATGCCGGATGGTAATGTCTTCGCGAAAAGAGCCGGTGAACTCCGGGACAAAATCTATGAGCCGGGAAGCGGGCGACCACACACCGTCTTCGCAGAGCGCAAGGGCGAGGCATGATGTCGGGACCGCTTTGGTTATTGAGGCGACATCGTAGATAGTCTCTCCGGTTACCGGAACCGAGGATGGATCGTAGGTAAGTTTGCCGGCGGTAATGATATGTTTTTGGCCGGCAATGCTATATGCGAGGGCGCAGCCGGGGAAGACGTGCCGGGATATGCAAGCATTGAGATAGGTAATAATGGAGAGATTCGGATCTTTCATAGGATCAACCGGAAAAACAAAGTCAACATCTGGGCGTTCCGGAAGGCACCCCGAGGGGTGCCTTCCGGCGCGCCTCCGCCGGGCTCTCGGCAAAGCCGAGCCGGTATTTCCAGCCCTGCGGCTTCGCCTTGGTCTGGAAACACTGTCGGGGTCGCTATCGCTCCTCCCGACACCCTCTGTCCTCGCTAACGCAACGTCAAAAACGCCTCACCCCTTAACCCCCTCTCCACAAGTGGAGAGGGGAAGACGCTTTGCGGCAGGGGTGAGGCGACTGCGGGGTAAGGACAATTTGCGATTTCGTAAATTATTAAGGGGTTCAACATGTTGAACCCCTACAGATTGGGCAACCACACAGGGTTGCCCCTACAAAATCTTTTCAATGTGTTTTCTACCCTGAAAGAGGGCGTTGNNGCCAAAGACCCCGCAGCCCGGCTTTGCGGGCGCGGAGGCTTTGGCCAGGGGGAACCATTTTTATGGTTCCCCCACCAGAGGCATTTGATTTAAGCATGGTTCCCCCACCAGGGGCCTTTGATTTAAGCCCGGTTCCCCCACCAGAACCGAGCATGATAAAAAATATATTTTGTATAGGGAAAACCATAAAATGCTCGAACGCCTCAAACCCGCCTATAATTGCCTGCTCTCCCCCATTGCCCATATCTGCAGTAAGCTCGGGCTTCGGCCAAATCATCTTTCCCTGACCGGCCTGGTCCTCTTCTCCCTCGCCGGATGGTTCGTCTATCGAGGCCGCTGGATCCCTGCCGCGGCAGCAATCGTCCTCGGATCGGCCTGCGACGGACTTGACGGCCTCCTTGCGCGCCTGGACAATAAAAAGACCGCCTTCGGCGCCGTGCTCGATTCGGCCTGCGACCGTCTCACCGAAATTGTGCTCCTTCTCGGTCTGCTCGGTTTTTACCTCACCCGAAGTCCCGCCCCAATGCTCGCCCCGGGGATCGTTCTATGCTATACGGCAGTCACGCTGTCGCTCATGGTCAGCTATGTCAAGGCGAGGGCCGAAGGGATGGGAATCGCATGCACGACGGGGCTGCTCCAGCGGCCGGAACGGATCATCCTCATCGGCGCCGGGCTTCTCGCCGGGCCGGCGGCAATGGTATGGATCCTTGGGGCTCTTTCGGCTCTTGCGGGGATTACTGTCGTGCAAAGAATGATGCAGGCATATTGGAATGCAGAAAATATCCCGCCTGCATCGAAAAAATAGCGTCGTCTCTCCTACGGTCGCCGAACGCAGCGGAACCCGATAGTCTTGTCGCGGGAGCCGGGACTTAAGCTGGTACGGTATGCGGACCTGAGATCGGTTGAGTTAATGTCGCTTGACGATCCGCCTCGGTAAACACGGTAGGTCCCGGTAGTTGGACCCATTGGGTTGTTGGCGGGGCTCGTCTGATAATAGGTGCTGAGGTACCAGTCGTTGCACCACTCCCGTACATTGC
This sequence comes from Fibrobacterota bacterium, assembly GCA_003164335.1. GTDB lineage: Bacteria > Fibrobacterota > Chitinivibrionia > Chitinivibrionales > Chitinispirillaceae > BOG-1184. Next base: position 87,897 of record PLTF01000013.1, on the reverse strand, counting down.
CGCTCACATCGTAGAGACCGAATTTATTCGGTTTTTTACTTGCTACCGCCGAATCGGCACCGCTGGGCGAGTCGTGGAACCAGACTGCATTGCTGTCAAATTGCGCCGTATCGCCGTGGGTTGACGGCAGGTACGTCAGGCCCCAGTAATAATCGGCGGTATCGCCTGCTCGGCAGGCATACTCCCATTCCGCCTCGGTCGGCAGGCGGTAGCCGTTCTTTGACAGACTATCCGCCAGATTGGCAAGATTGGTGCAGCCGTTGCCCGGATCTCCTGTAACGCTGGAATAGCTGTAGACCGTATCATATCCCTCTTTCTTGCTCCGCGCGTTGCAGTAGAGGACCGCGTCGAACCAGGTCACATTTTCAACAGGCAGCATGCTGTCGCCGGATTGCGAAGAGGGATTAACGACCATCAGTGACTGGTAGTCGGCCTGGGTCACTTCGGTAGAATCGATATGAAAGGAGTCCAGGGTTACCGTGTGCTGCGGCTGTTCAGCGGCACTCGCATTGAAACCGCCGATATTTGAACTGCTGCTGCCCATTTCAAAGGTTCCGGCAGGAATGTGGCGCATGACATACATGACCGTCCTGGTGGTGGTCAACGATTTATTGTTACAGGAGAAGAACACCGCGCCGAGCGCCGCAACCGCACAAAGAATCATTGTTTTCATAGACAGATCGCTCTCTCTCTAAAAAATTAAAGTCCCGCACGCACCAGATCGTGCAACCGGACGATGCCTACCACCCGGTTTTCACCATTCACTACCGGCAGAACCGAAATCTGCGAAGGACGGTTTTCCATGAGCGCCAGCGCTTCCACCGCCAGGCGATCGTCGCGGATCGCAACCGGGTCGGCAGACATGACCGACTCTACCTTCGTTCCCAGGAAGTCCCTTCCCTCACCGATGGTCCGCTTGAGATCGCCGTCGGTATAGATCCCCAGGAGCTTTCCTGCACCATCGGTAACGATCACCGCTCCCATGGCCTTTGATGTTAAAATATACAGTGCCTCGGACATGGGGGTACCGGTAACGACCTGCGGCAAAGCCGGCCCGCTATGCATTATATCATGAACCCGCAGCAAAAGCTTCTTCCCCAGCGATCCCGACGGGTGCAGGCGGCTGTAATCTTCCTCGGTAAATCCCCGGCGGCGCATGAGGCAGGCGGCGAGCGCATCTCCCAGTGCAAGCGCGACAAGGACGCTCGATGTCGGCGAAAGGTTGAGCGGGCACGCCTCCTCCTTCACGCTCGCATCAAGCCGGCAGTCGGCATATTCGCCGAGCGAACAACCCTTTCGCCCGACGACCGCAATGGTTTTCAGCCCGAGTCGCTTGAACGCCTGGAGAACCTCAAGCACCTCCTTGGTTTCCCCGCTGTTGGAAAAGAGCAGACTGATGTCATTTTCCTGGGCTATTCCGATATCGCCGTGCATTGCCTCGACCGGGTGAAGAAAAACAGCGGGGGTCCCGGTGCTTGAAAAAGTCGCTGCAACCTTTCCCGCAACGATACCCGACTTCCCGAGCCCGGAGGCTATGACCTTCCCTTTCGCCGACAGAATCAGCTCGATCGCGCTGTCGAACTCCGGCCCAAGTCCCCGCATCAACTCTTCGAGTGCGGCAATCTCTTTCTTAAGCGTTTCCCGCGCGAACCCGATACTGCTCACGAGTAAGACTCCTTCGGTAAAATTTCAGGAAAGATCAGAGCGTTAAGCCCGGAAATAAGCAGGGGCACAGTCATTATCTTTTTCCAAAATTATAACTAATAAATATATCCGGATATCCGGCGAAAGCATCTCATTTTATTAGTTGATCGTCGAAATTTCTGTGCCTGAGAAGTAGGCCCTGAGAATCTGATCGTACGATTGTCCCGATCGCGCCCTGCCGACCGCACCCATCTGGCACATTCCCACGCCGTGCCCATACCCCTTGCCATGCAGGGTAAACCGGCGCGGTCCGTTTTCGACAATGGTAAAATTCGAGCTTCTGAGAAGTCCGCCGGAACCTGAGGTACGCCGAAGAACGAACCGGAGATGGTCACTCCTGCTCTCAAAATATCCTTTCTTTCCTTCGAGTCGGCAGCTATTGATCCGGCCTGAGGGAAACCGATCGAGCACCCTGATCCTTCGCAGCCTGCCGGAGAAATATTCCCCGGGGTTATCCCTTCCGCTGTTCCTCCGGATGATCGAAGAAATTTCCTCGGCGCTCCATGTCTCATCCCATTCAAAAAGGGGTGAAAATGCGCAATAGGGCTTCCCATCCGGATCGAGGTCGCTCTCAGATTGCAAGTAGGGGCATGGCGGTTTGTCCCAGGCTTCATCGAATGCCGCGGTTCGGCCGCCGCAGGTGGAGTGGAAATAGATATCGGCAAGGGAGTCGCCCCAGAGGATAACCAGGCCCTGCGTCGAGCCGACGGCAGAATCGGCTTCAGGGGTCTCCGCATCGGCCCCGCCATAGACCTGATCCGCGATGGTGCCCAGCATATCGAAGGGCTCTTTCTGCCGAAACAGGACATGTTTGCAGGCATACGTCCGTGATGCCACCGCCTGCGCCTTCAAAGCCTCGATCTCCTGCCATGAGCGCTTACCCATTTCCAGGGGAACCACCCCGCGAAGGTAGTCCTCCATTTCCAGACAGTTGCGAACCATGATGTCTCTTGTTCCGTCCAGAACCATGGAACCGCGGTAGCGATGGCCTTTAAAGACAATTCCCGTGGTTTCGTCTTCGGTAGAGAGGGTGCAGGGCAGCATCACCCTGAACGCCGGAGCACTGCCGCAGCGGAGGTGCACTCTCCCATTACTGTGCATCACAACAGCAATCAGCCCGGAAAGACCAATAGGGGGCCCGGCTGATGCTTGACGCAGGAATACGGAGTCCCTGGTGAAAAAGACCGTTTTTTTTGCTGCCCTGGAAAGGGCGATTCGGATAATGGCGCCGGATTTGAAGGGAGGAGAGAGCGGTGATAAATTCACGTGCAGTGGAATGGCATCGCCGCCGACAGCATCATCCCCGCTGAGCGATAACACCGGATCATGCCTGCCGGAATGCCGCCCGGATGCCGATCCCGGTTCTTTAGCCGGTGTACTTGGCGTAAGAACCGGTGCGCAGAAAACCGCGACACCGATAATCAGTGCCGGGATGGTCCACAGCACCTGCCTATTTTTCTTCTCCACCGGATTTTGCCAGTTTTTTAAGCTTGCCGTTTATGAGCCGGCGCTGCATCGGTGAAAGACGATCGATGAAGAGAATACCGTTCAGGTGATCGACTTCATGCTGGATTGCACGGGCGAGCCGCCCATCGGCATTCTCAATGGTGTACTCCCTGCCATCGAGGTCGCGAGCCTTTACAGATACGCATTTGTGCCGTTTGACCGGCTGCCAGATGGTCGGGACGCTCAGGCACCCTTCGTCCTCAATCATGGTCTCCGGCGAAACATAGACGATTTCAGGGTTGATGAGGATGTAGGGATCCGCCTCGCCGCCGGTGGGATCGATGATGGCGATCTTCTGCGTGCGCCCGATCTGGGTCGCGGCAAGGCCCACACCGTTTTCATGGCGCATGGTCACGATCATTGCGGCGGCCAGCGCCTTGAGATCGTCATCGATGTCCGACACCGGGGTCGCGGTCGTGCGCAGGATGGAATCCCCGTAATAATGCATTGCCAGCAAGTTAAACCGCCTGTTCCTTTTCCGGCGCCTTTTCCGATCCATCGGAATTCAGGATCGCCGTCACGGCGCTCTTGGAAAACTCCACCTTCGTGTTTTCGGCGATTTTTACCATGACCGTCGCATCTTTCACATTATCGACGGTCCCGAAAATACCCGCCGATGTCATGACCCGGTCGCCGCGCTTGATGCTGGCGAGGAGAAGCTGTCGCTGCTTGGCCTTTTTCTGCTCCGGACGGATCATGAAGAAGAAGATGACCACGAACATCACCAGGAGCATGGGCAGCACGTTGCCCAGGCCTGCCATCGGTGATCTCCCGCCGGCCTGCGCAAAGAGCGGGGTTGCGAGAACCATCACCGGGGTGAGTCCGATTAAAAATCTCAGTGCAAGCTTGCGCATGGTACGTCCTTTCAAATGGTGGTGTGCAGGATCGATTTAAATTCGTTGTATCCGATTAAACCCGGAATTTTTTTAAAAATACGTCACGACAGGGGATTTGTGCCTGAAAGAGGAGTGAATATTAGTGTTGGCTGCTTCTCTGGTGGGGGAACCGCTAAGGCGGTTCCCCCTGGCCAAAGCCTCCGCGCCCGCAAAGCCGGGCTTGCGGGGTCTTTGGCACACCCCTTCCAGCGGAGGTGCGCGCCGATTCCTGCCTTCGGCAGGAGGCTGCGCACCCCCGCAACGCTCCCGTAAGGTAGAAAGAACATTTACAGAAAAAAATTCGCTGAATTGATATTTTTTATTACAGCTGTTCCCGACATTCTCTGTCCTTGCTAACGCAACGTCAAAAGATTCTATAAAGGTTCAACATGTTGAACCCCTACAGATTTAGATAGTCTTTCATGTTTTTTCTACCCTAAANNGCGGGAGGGGAAAGGCGTTTGCCAGCCGAAGCACAGGATGTGCGAAGGCCACTCCGAAGGAGCCCGAAGGGCGCGAGGCTGGACGCCGAGCGTGAAAGGCAAACATAGCCTTCCCCTTCCGCAGGAAGGGGTGTGCCTAAAGACGCGTGCCTTTCGCGGCTTTAGGCCAGGGGAAACCCGCGCAGCGAGGTTTCCCCACCAAGAAGGCCTGCACGAATACCCACTATTATTGAAACAACCCCCGCAACGTATTCTTAATCTGTTCCCCCGCCTTCTTTATCATTTCCTCCTGCGACCCCTGCTTCCCCTTGTCATCATTCTCCGTACCTCCCTTTCCTACCGCTGGTCTCCCCTGGCCCACATCCCCGAAATCAAGGTTGCCGACCCGCGGATTGTCCGCCGGCCCGGAAAGGGCAAACTTAAGTGAAATCCGCCCCTCGTGGTCGTGCGGAATCAGGCTCAGGTTATCGAGGAGCGAGGATGCACCGGCTAACTGCGTTCCGGCAAGCAGGTTTTTTGCCGCCCCCTTCGCCGCGCCTTCCACCGCGAGAAGTTTTCCGGACATCGCCTTGCTCAGCCGCGTCGCTACCGCCAGGTCCAAGGCGGCATCGAACCCGACGCTTCCCCTGGCCTTCCAGTCGCCGAGGTCGGACAGTATTTTCAGCTCGTCAATGAATGCCCGACCGTTTGCAATCCGGACCGCGGCATTGAGTTCCTTGAAGGTAATGGGATTTATGCCTTCGAGCTTGTCCGACTTGAGGAATGCGCCGATTGCCGCGGAGGCGGTTTTCTGGAAGGGCGTGTTTTCGAGCTTTCCGTCGGCCATGCGGATAGCCATTCCGCCCGTGAGGCTGCTCGCTATCCGGTCCGGCGTAGCTCCCGCCCCCCGGAGATCACCCTGGATGCCGATGCGGCCGTAAAGGCTTTTGTCGAGCTGCCCCAGTTGCCGGGTAAGCGGCGTTGTTTGCGGCACGAGATCGCCGAACCGGGCCAGGAAATCGCCCAGCTGCACATTCTTCACCGCAAATTTATCGGCAAACGAAATGCTCCCCGGTTTGCCAAGGTCGGCATGGAACGCATTGTCGACGGTCCCGGTCGAAAACGCGGATGCAAATTTTACATCAGCGACGTTATTGACCGAAGCCATTTTCGACTCAGCGTCGTTCATGACGAACCCTTTATAAACGATCCGCTTCGCCGAGAGCGTGGCGTGCAGGTCGGCAAAGGGAAGCGGCGGGGCGAACAGGAGATCGGGCGAAGCGGACGGCGCTCCGCCGGAGGAGGCATTCCCGGTTCCCGGCTTCGGCGAAGTGCAAACCAGCAGCAGTTTATCCAGGTCGAGGAGCGGCGAGGTGAGTTTGCAGTCGATGACCGGCCGCTTTGCGTTTATTGCGCCCTTCGGGGCGACGAGCCACAGGTAGTGCGTTACCGTCGCATCCGCGTCAAGCGATGACCCTTCGAGCGCCAGCGAAAGGCGCGCACGCGCGCCTTCCTTTGCGAAAGTTATTCTTCCGCTGAGCGCGGCAGGATGGGCAAGCGGCGGACGAAGAAGCGTAGCGTTGCTGAAATCGACCTGCCCGGTACAGTACAGCTTGCCGGGATCGGCAGGATCGATGACACCGTCGAGCGCAATATCGGCCGCCACCTTCCCGCCGACAGCCGATCCGGCGGGAAGGTGGACGATATCCTTTACTTCGTCAAGATCGAGGTTCGCCTTGATTTTTGCATCGAAGAGCCGTTTCTTGAGGTCGGTAACCACCGCCCGGATCTCCACCGGGCTCGTGCCGACCAGCATGGACAGCGAATCGAGAACGATACTCTTGTCGGTAAAGTCAACGGCGGCGTTCAGGTTGTTGATCGATCCGGAGAGAAGAGCATCCTTGAGCGTGACGCCGGAGAGCTTTGCCGATCCTGCCAGAAGCGGCGGCCTGCCCGGGAGCATGCGGCCCTCCAGCCGCGCCCCGGTAGTGAAGGTTCCGGTGGCGACAAGCTTCGGCGCGAATGCAAACGTTCCCTCAGGCAGGAGGCTTATGATATCCTGAGCATTCATCGTCGGAGCGCTGAGCGTCAGATCGAGCATGGGCGCGGTCGTCATGACCTCCCGCACCGTCCCGGTTACCGTAGCGGCGACCTTCCCGCACGAAGCGGTGATCCGGTTGATGGTGACGGTTCCCTCCGGAAGGTTAGCGCCGATATCATGCGTCACGGTGACGACGATCCCGGTCAGCGGGACCACGAAGCCGCCCGCTTTCACCGCAATGTCGCTCAAGGTGAGCGTACCGTCCGTTGCGATGCTCCGGGAACCCGGGTCTATGGCAAATCGCGCATTCTGGTCTATCGTTCCAATCCGCGCCTGAATTCCGTTCTGGCGATTGTCGTACCCGAGCGTCCCGCCCTCGACGATAAGCCGTTCGAGGGTTAGGGGCAGGGGCAGCACCGGGATCAGGGGCGGCAGCTGCCGCCGCAGGGAGCTGTCCCTGGGCCTGAGGTCGTCGAAACTCATGGTCCCTTCCTTGCTGACCTCAATCCGCAGCACCGGCTTTTTGAGGACCAGCTGCGTAACTTCCGGGCTACCCCGGAACAGAGACCCCATCGATACGCAGGCCGTAAGCTTATCGACGGTCAGGAAGGGTAGCCGGGAGAAACCTTCGCGGCCGGTGTTTTCGACCGAGAGACCGGAGAGCGAGAGTCCGAGGGGGAAGAAACTGAACCCGGCCTTCTCTATAGTAATCCGCCGGCCCATCGCTTTTTCCGCCTGCGGAAGCATGATTGCCGCCACTTTTTCCGGCGGCACAAGGGTATAGAGAGCAACGATACCTCCGGCAAGGAGCAGGCAAAGGGCTATCCCCGTAATGATAAGCGGCTTCAGCAATGACTTTTTCTTCACGGCTTAATCTCCTTGGTGATCATGGTTCATCCCCGGCTTTAGGCACTCTCCCCAATGCTCACCTCAGGTAGAAAAATCATTAAAAGGCTATCCTTGCTTCCTGTTTTTCACTTTTAACGTGGGACTTGCAACCTGTAACTTTTTTAAACCCGTGTGGCGTGGATCTCCAATCCAGGTGCTTTTGATTTCCCTTTGATAACACCAGTGCGGGGAGACCCCGCCCCTACGGATCCATATTAATTATATTTGAACCGCATTGCAAACCATCATCTTTTCACCGGCAGGCACCCCCTATGCCTTCACTCTTCGCCCAATATAAGAGCTCCCTGAAGAACCCCTTTGCCGAGGAGCTCATCGACCTTGCCTTCTACCGGCCGCTTGCGTTTCTCTTTGTAAAAGCGACACTGCCCCTCCCGCTGACGCCGAATTTCGTGAGCCTGCTCGCCATGATCGCCGGCATCGGCGCCGGGGTAGCGCTCAGCGCAGGAACGGCTGCCGGTTTCATCACTGGAGCAGTTCTGTTCGGGCTCTCGAATATTCTCGATTGCAGCGACGGCATGATTGCCCGGCTGAAGAAAAACGGCACCATGACCGGCAGGATCGTTGACGGCCTCGTCGACTATGTCGCCCACGGGGCGGTGTACCTCGGATTTGCGATCGGCATGGCTCGGGCGGTGGCAAGCCACGGCATGGAACTTCCCTGCAATCCGTGGATTCTCATGATTGCGGCGGGAATCAGCACAATTCTCCACTCGATTTCAAGCGACTACTACCGCAACGCCTTCATCCGCCGGGAGAAGCGGGGTGGCGGCGGGGATGATGAAGAGTTACGGCTATTTTCGCAGGAGCTTGCCCGGCTTAAGTCCAGGAAGGGCCATGCGGTAGATAAAGTTCTGATTTCAATTTACCTGAAATACCTCGGCGTCCAGCAAAGGAAGAAATCCACTGCGGCACCTTCGGCAGAGCAGCCCGCAGCCCCGATGCATAAGGTCGTCACCCCGCTCCAGGCGGTACTCTGGAACCTCATAGGCCCCTCCACCCATGTCAGCTTCATCATCCTTGCCGCGGTGCTCTGCCGGCCGATGATTTTTTTCATCTTCGACATCGGCGCGGCGAATATTTGGATGATCGGGCTTTTTATAATTCAAAGTTTTGTGCGGAATAAAGGTGATAGATAATAAGCCGGAACTCTTGTAGATAGCCTTCTTGGTGGAGGAACCGAGCTTAATATCAGCGCACGTGGTGGGGAAACCTCGCTACGCGGGTTTCCCCTGGTCGGAGCCGCACAAAGCCGCGTCTCCGACTCACCCTTTCCTGCGGAAGGGAAAGGCGATGTTTGCCTGAAGGCAAACGCCTTTCCCCTCCCGCAACGCCCTCTTTCAGGGTAGAAAAAACATAAACGAATTTGTAAACCCATCGCAGCTTATGATTTTGAGCCCTTCTTTAATTCTTTTGACGTTGCGTTAGCGAGGACAGAGGGTGTCGGGCGGAGCGATAGCGACCCCGACAGTGTTTCCAGACCAAGGCGAAGCCGCAGGGCTGGAAATACCGGCTCGGCTTTGCCGAGAGCCCGGCGGAGGCGCGCCGGGGGGCACCCTTCAGGGTGCCCCCCGGAACGCCCAGAAGTTGACTTTGCTTTTGCCTTCGGCATCCAGGGTGTTCGTAAATACCGAACAGAAAATGCATCCGGAGTATTGCTATTACTCCCGGAATACGTTAATTTGATTGTATGGGTACGCCAAGGCAGGTCAGCATTTACGACTATACCGATTACCGGCAGTTCCTCCGGGACTACTACGACGAGCAGAAGGCGAAGAATCCCGCCTTTTCCTACCGGTACTTCGCGAAGAAGGCAGGGTTCAACTCCTCGGGTCTCTACAAGGATATCGTCGACGGCAGGACGGGCATCACCCGCAGCCTCATCCTGCGCTTCGCCAATGCCATGAAGCTCTCCCGGCGGCACGAGGAGTACTTCGAGACCATGGTCTACTTCAACGAGGCAAAGACCGTCGAGGAGAAGAACCTCTACTTCGAGCGGCTCATGAAGCACCGCGACTCGAAGGCTTTCCGGGTTGATGCCGCTCACTACGAATATTATTCGAAATGGTATTATATTGCAGTCAGGGAACTCCTCGCCGTCGGGAAATTCCGGGACGACTACAGCCGCATAGCCAAAGCCTTGAACCCGGCTATTCGCATCGACGAGGCGAGGAAGGCGATCGAGGTCCTGCTCAAGCTCGGGCTCATCCGGGAGGACAAGGACGGGTATTATAAGGCGACGGACAATATCCTGACGACCGGGGCCGACGTCAAGTCGCTCATTATCGCAAATTTCCAGAAGGCCATGATGGACCTTGCAAAGGAGGCCATCGACCGCCACCCCGTGAATCACCGCAATATTTCGACTCGGGCTTGCCATGGTGCTGGTATCCATGACCTGCACGAGCCCCTCGGGCGGCACGGCAACGGAAACGGGGAATGTTTCGGGCATCGTCTACAATGCGAACGGCTCTCCCGCAGCCAATGCAACCGTGCACTTCTACCCGGTCAGCTACAACCCCTATACCAAGAGCCTGGGCAAGACCAAAGCAACCGGAGCCGCGACCACGACGGCAACCCCCGACTCCACGACGACCGACGCCACAGGCCACTATAGCGTAAAACTCGACTCCGGCAGCTACAACCTCCTGGCCTCAGGCAGCGGCAACCAGGCGTACCAGGACTCCATTGCCGCAGTTACGGGCGCAACGGTTCACCCGAACGATACACTCCGGACGCCGGGATCCATTACCGGCGTTATCGCCATGCCGGGCGGTGGCAATCCCGAGACCGTATTCATCATCTTCATGGGTACCGGATCGGTGTGGTTCCCTTCGGATACTTTCGGGCATTTCGCAACTGGCAACATGGCTCCGGGGAAGTACCCTGTCCGATTTCTTACCACGACGGCGAACTATAAAGTATTGGATACTACCTTAACCGTTCTTGCCGGGACGGTCGATACACTGGCTGCGCCGATACAGTTGCAGTTTAACGGGATACCGGTACCGCAGGGATTACATATACAGTACGACAGCCTGAAAGAGATAGTAACTCTTATATGGAACAAGCCGACTACCGGGACGAAGGTCGCAAGCTATAATGTCTACCGGGAACAGAGCGATTCGACGAACTACGATTTGATCAAGGGCGGGGTGTCGGATACGACGTGGCAGGACTCGACGGGAGTGCAGGGAAATACCTATAACTACCGGGTGACGGCGGTGGATACAATTTCGAATGAGGGAGGGAGGAGCGGGGCGGTGGGGGTAACGATTACAAGCGTCTATACTTTTTTAAAAAAATTTGGGCAGCAAGGGTCTGGTTCAGGGCAATTTTTATCGCCAAATCATATTGCAATCGATGCCAGTGGTAATTATTGGATAGCCGATGGTAATAGAAATAAGATCATAAAATTCGATAGCACTGGCTCTTTTCTTTTAGAATGGGGCAATGCCGGAACCAATTCCGGAGAATTGAATAATCCATATTATTTAGGTATCGACCCAATGGGAAACATTGTAGTAGGCGAATGGGGTGGCAATAGAATTCAAAAATTCGATTCTTTAGGTGGGCTTATTATATGTATTGACAGCGCAGGGCTTGGAATTGCTGGATTAAGCGTTGATGAAACCGGGTGTATGTATATATCTACAGGGTCGTCTGGAATCCAAAACTATATTTACAAATATTCTTCTAACGGGATTCTTAGCAAATCGTGGACATTAAAGTCATTATACCTCAATAATGGATTGCTCGTACGGAAAGGTAAGGTGTATTGCGCGGCAGCAAATATCGGAAATTCTGGACAATCTTATAATAATAATGTGATTGAGGTTTTTGATACAACTGGAACAGCCTTAAGTATAGTTCAAGATAGGCAGGGTGCCGGATCTGAAATCATTGATAGCAGAGATTTTGCCATGGATAGTTTGGGAAGATTGTATGATCTTGACACTGAAAATGGCAGAATACGCATTTTTGATTCGAATCTTAATTATTTTGCATCGTTTGGACAGGTAGGCATTGGAGCGTCAGATTTTTCACACCCCCAAGGCCTAACCATAAATCGCCAAACCATTGCAATAACTGATATCAGCCCTGCTGCTGTACACCTTTTTAAACTTCCTTAAATGCTGATGGGGAGGATTTTTCCCTCCCCGTCAGCTCTAATTGGAACTGAGATTAAAAAGTTGACAAAGCAACCCTTTTCCAAACAGCCGACCCATTATAATTTGCAGTACAAACATAAAGATACGAGGAATTCCATGCAATCATTCCTGCCACATCTCCAGTGGCGCCTGTCGAATTCGAAGGAGCATTACCTGCAATAATAATGCGGCCATCCGCCTTGATATTCCCATTCACCTCCAGTTTCTGCCCCGGACTCGCGGTCCCTATTCCCACGTTCCCGTCATCTCTGACAAACAAATGGGAATTACTGCTCGAATCCGTTACATTCAGGGATGAGGTTGAGCTTGAAGTCCCCGCCACTTTAATTGCCAGCGTTGTTGACCCCGGGTTCGTGGTCCCGATCCCCACCTTCCCGCTCGAATTCACAGTCAGGATATACCCTCCCGCGCTTATATTGCCTATCCCGAATACGGTTGCCGGGTTACCATAGGATCCGGCGCCGAGCATCCAGAGGTTGCTGACCGGGCATTGAATCGTCCCTCCCTGCCCGCCTGTCACGCCGGCGGCAAAAGCAATGGACGCTTCGGTATCGGTACTGCTCGTGCCGTTATTGAGGATCTGCACCTGACCGTAGGAGCTGTTATGCGTTTGCACGACCAGCTTACCGCCTTCGACATCGAGGGTACTGCAGGGACTTGAGGTCCCGATGCCGACATTTCCATTGTTTGCAATGCTCATCACGGCATCGGAGAGCGCAGGAATGTCATGGCTATAGGCCTGGTTTTGCAAAAAATGCATAGTACCCATGGCCCAGCTGTTCCTTCTCGCGTAGACAATCGCCCCTTTACCGAAATTGCCGCCGCCCTCGGTCGAAAACAATATACCGGTCGCCGTTCCTCCGGAATTGGTGCTGTCCAGATTCTGGAGTTCGAGAGCATATAGAAAAATCTCAGGAAAAGGATGGTGTGGCCTGGATCTCCGATCCAGGTGCCTCTGAATTTGCATACCCAATGAGGGCATTGCGAGAGTTTCCGGCCAGTTCTTTGGAAGTATCTGATTCAAATTGACTTTACTCACCAGCGAAAACTATTTATAATCAATCGGAAAGGAACCCTTATGGCGGAAATAGTTGCTCAGGAAGTGATTGAAAACAAAATTTATGTCATTCGGGGAAAAAAGGTCATGCTCGACCGGGACCTGGCGGGACTATATGAGGTGGAAACGAAAGTCCTTAATCAGGCCGTGAAACGGAATGCTGAACGATTCCCGGATGATTTTATGTTCCAGCTTTCGCCGGAAGAGGCAGGAGGTTCAAGGTCACAATTTGTGACCTTGAAGCGAGGCCAGAATATTAAATACCTGCCTTTTGCATTCACCGAAAACGGCGTGGCAATGCTTTCGAGCGTGCTTAATTCGGCACGCGCCATTCAGGTAAATATTCAAATCATGCGGGCCTTCGTCCGAATACGGAACCTCATTGCGGACAATACCGAATTGAGGAAGGCGATTGAACAGCACGAGAAACGGCTGAATAATCTTGACCGGCAAATACAGATCGGCTTTGCCGCCTTGAAAAATCTTCTTCAGCCGGGGCCGCAACCGGCAACACCCCCGCAATTGCCGGCAAAAGAGTATTCGCCGGATAAAGGGAAGAAGATGGGGTTCGGGAAAGCGAGCGGAAAGAGATAGGCGGCGGACCAGGGGAAACCCGCAAAGCGAGGTTTCCCCACCAGAGGCATTTGACTTAAGCCCGGTTCCCCCACCAGAGGCACCTTCGCTTCTATCCAGCTCCCTCATGAGAATAGTATTCAGGAACTTATCTATTAGTAAGGGCGAAATATATTTTTCCAAGTTTCCTATCCCTATCGTTTTAACGTTTTTATAAAAGATCATTCCCATTCATGCCCCAGCCCGCGCTTCTCCCAGCCTCGGACCAGCATAAAAAGATCGGTTTTCTAACCGCCACCACGCTTATCATAGCCAATATGATCGGTACGGGTGTCTTTACCAGCCTTGGTTTCCAGGCGGAGGACATCAAACAGCCGCTCACTTTATTGCTTTTATGGGTAATCGGCGGCCTTCTGGCGCTCTGTGGGGGGTTCTGCTACGCAGAACTCGGGTCCGCGCTCCCCCGCTCGGGCGGGGAGTACCACTACCTGATGCGCCTGTTCCATCCCCGGCTCGGATTTCTCTCCGGATGGGTTTCGGCAACTATCGGGTTTTCCGCTCCCATCGCCCTTGCGGCAATGGCCTTCGGTCAGTACTTTTACGGCTCCCTTCCTATTTTGTCGCCACGGCTCCTTGGTACCGGGGTCATCGTTGCAATAACCGCCGTGCATCTCTTTGAACTGCGGGTGGGCGGGAAATTCCAGTTTGCCGTCACGATAAGCGAGCTGCTCATCATCGCTGCATTTGTCCTCTGCGGCATTTTCCTCACTCCCCATCCGATTGCAGTCAGCCTGCTCCCGACGAAGGTAAGCCTTGCGCTTCTCCTGAGTCCGGCCTTCGCGGTCTCGCTTATTTACGTATCCTATGCTTATTCGGGTTGGAACTGCTCGAACTACCTCGCGAGCGAAATCAGGAATCCTTCGAAGAATATCCCGAAGGCGATTTTAACCGGCACCCTGCTCGTTCTCGTTCTTTACGTCCTCCTCAACTATGTTTTCATGCGCAGCACGCCGCTTGGCGTCCTTGCCGGGCAGGTGCAGGTTGGGCTCATTTCTGCGGTAAACATTCTTGGGCCTGCCGGCGGCAGGGTGATGGGTTTCTTCATCGCGCTGTGCCTTGTCTCGTCCATAAGTTCAATGGTGATCGCGGGCCCGCGGATACTCAAGGCGATGGGTGAGGACTATCCGCGGCTTTCGGTATTTGCGCGCGAGAACTCCCGCGGCATACCATGGATCGCCATTCTAACGCAGAGTGTGATCGCGCTTCTCCTCCTCTGGACCTCGACCTTTGAAAAGGTCCTTACCTTTGTCGGTTTTACCCTCGCAATTTTCACCTGTTTGAGCGTGCTGGGCGTTTTTGTCCTGCGCGTCCGCAAAATAGCTCTGCCGGGCACCTACAAGACAACCTGGTTCCCGCTTACGCCGATTCTCTTTCTCGGTCTCAACTTCTGGATGATCTATTACCTTCTCAGGGAACGTCCCCTGGAGTCGCTGGCCGGGCTGGGTATTGTGGCTGCCGGCATCATAGTTTTTCAATTTATACAAAGGAGTCCTGCAAAATGAAGTGCTCAATGGTAAGGGCAAGCGGCATCCTGTTCATTCTCGCTGTCTCTCTCTGCGCCCAGGTACCGGCCTCCCCTGTTTCCGGGACAACGCCGGATCCCCTGCCCAATTTCGGCCCGGTGGCCTTTGATTCCGGTCTCACCGACCAGGCACGCATCTTTGCCGGGATGCTGCCGCTCAACCCGCTGCATTATACCAATCTTACCTCGACGCCGACCTGGCAGCAGCATCGCAAAATTTTCGAGGAAAACTGGACAAAATTAGGCACGAGGCTCCAGGCGATGACGGTCTGGCGCGATACCGCCCTTGCCGGTATTTCCATGAAAGGCGCCACGCTCTTCTACCCGTTCAGCGGGCCTGACTTCCTGAACGCCGACATATTCTTTCCGGATTGCGAGAAATCGATCTATCTGAGCCTTGAAGGTGCCGGATCCATCCCTGCTACGAACATGAGCGAGGCATACCTTAAAAACTTCCTTGAAGATGTCCGCAAGGCAATGTCCGAGATCTTCGAGCGGAATTATTTCATAACCTCCTACATGGGCAGGCAGTTCCATACCCCCTACCTCAAGGGGAACCTCCCCGCCTTCATGATTTTCCTTGCGCGCCGGAACTGCGCCATCGTCTCCATCGAAAAGGTTCACGTCGATTCTTCGGGGAAACTGGTCAATGGCCCCGCGGATACGGGCATTGCCGGCAAGAGAGACATCTCCGGCATCGAAATTAAATATTTGAAAGCCTGGAGCGACGGCAGCGTCCATACGCTCGACTACTTCCCGGTAGACATACAGGATAAGTCCCTCAGGCTGAAGCCGCAGTTCCAGACCTACCTTGCCTCGATGACCAACATGATTACCTTTGCCAAGGCAGCCTCCTACTGCATGCACGGCAGCGACTTTTCGATGATCCGGAATGTCTGCCTCAGGGCAAAGGCGGTGCTTGAGGACGATACCGGCATTCCGTACCGCTATTTCAAGCAGGACGAATGGAACGTATCGCTCTACGGCAAGTATACCAGGCCGGTCAAGGACTTTCATTACGGTTTCCAGCCCGATCTCGATTCCGCCTACCGGCTCGGCAAGAATGTCAAGCCGTTGAACTATAGCATTGGGTACCATTGGCGGGACGGGTTATCGAGCTTTATATTGGCGGTGAGGAAGGGAATACAATAATATTTATTACTGATTACTCCGGTGGGAAAACCGAGCTTAAATCAAATTCCCTTGCGGGGGAAACCTCGCTTCGCGGGTTTCCCCTGGCATAAAGCCGCGAAAGGCACGCGTCTTTATGCACACCCCTTCCTGCGGAGGTGCGCCCCGATTCCTGCCTTCGGCAGGAGGTGGCGCACCCCCGCAACGCTCCCATTAGGTAGAAAAAACACTGGAAAATAAGAAATCCCCCGCCTTCGGCGCCCCCTTATTAAGGGGGTCACGGGTTCAGGAAAAGATATTATAATCATTCTTTTTTTTATAGTTTTTAATGTGTTTTCTACCTTAAAAGAGGGCGTTGCGGGAGGGGNNGTCGGAGACGCGGCTTTGCGCGGCTCCGACCAGGGGAAACCATTTTTTAATGGTTCCCCCACCAGAGGCATTAAGCTCGGTTCCCCCATCAAAGGCTTTTGACTTAAGCCCGGTTCCCCCACCAAGAAAAAGCTGATTCTACACTATGCTTACTTCCTCAAATTCCGATCCCCTCCTGACCCGAATTCTCGGCCCACTATCAGGCACCTGGAATTTCATATTCGACAACCCCGACCGCTATAACCTTCAATTTATTTACACCGCCATCGACCGCGATGCCGAAAACCGCCCTTCTTTCAGCCATCACCCGTTCAATCTCGATAAAGCCCGTTACTTTTATCCTGCAAGCCTTGTCAAGCTGCCGGCAGCGGCGCTCGCGCTGGAAAAATTAAACTCCCTTGCCATAGAGGGATTAACCGCCGCTTCCCCGATGCCGGTGGTCAATACCCTGCCCTGCCCGATCCCGTATGACCACGAGGAGCTGGGTCGGGAAGAGGATTCCGTTTCCATCCAAGCCTCCATTCGGCGCATGCTCCTGGCGAGCGACAACGGGGCCTATAACCGGCTTTGGGATTTTCTTACCCGGGACTATGCGAATAAACGCTTGGCGGAACTGGGATTCGGCAATATCCGCCTCCTCCACCGCCTGGCTTCGGGCTGCACGCCGGAGGAAAACCGGGTATCCAATCCGGTCCGGTTTTTCGATGGCTCGGGAACCATTATTTACCGGCAAGACCGGTCGGTTTCATCGATTCCTGATGTCAACCCTCTCGCACCGGTTTCATTCGGCACGGCATCGATAGTTAACGGCGAGCTCCTTCTTAAGCCGTTTTCCGCGGATTATTGCAATTATGCAGCGCTCGACGATCTTCACCGGTTTCTCATCGCCATTATGTTTCCTGAATCAGTTTCCCCTGGCATGTCAATGGCCCTGCGCGAGGATGATTACCGGCTTCTCCGGACCTGGATGGGGCTTTTTCCCCGTCAATCGGGCATGCCGCGGTATACCGCCCTTCCGGACGACTTCAAGAAATTCTTCCTGGCCCCCGCTGCCGCCCGCCCCCTCTCGACGCCGCTTCGCGAATACAATGTCATCGGCCGGGCCTATGGATTCCTGAGTGACCTCGCCTGCCTGGCCGATTTTGACAAGGGAATCGAATTTTTCCTGTCGGCAACGATCTACGTGAATGAGAACGACATCGTCAACGATGATGTTTATGAGTACGACACCGTCGGGAGGCCGTTCTTTGCGGATTTGTGCGGGGCTGTGTATGATTATGAAGTATCCCGGGAAAGGAAATTTAAAGTGGACCTTAGAGAATTCTTGCCGATGATATAATACTGGAAATTCTTTACAGCGCAGGTGGGGGAATTCGTTATTTATAATAGTAGCAGGAGGTTGTATCCTGAATGGTAAAGACCATAGAGTCGCCCGGAAGAACAATTAAATTTATCAAGCATTCCTGTGATTGCCGATAAAATACGAGTAATTCGCTTGCAGTGTTGCCTTGAACACTCCGGATAATTGAGGTATCGGGTTTCATGGTGCCGAAGGAGAAACCCTCCCAGGAGACCGTCCCGAGGGTATTCGATGAGCTGTTGATCAGGGTAAGCGTCGCCACCCCGGTGTTCGGAAAGAAACAGGGGGTGGAATCCTGGAAGACAAATACGAGGGAGTCTCCCGGAAGGACGCTCAAATTTATCGCGCACTCGCGCGAATGCCGATCAAAGATTAGTAATTCGCTTGCAGTGCTGCCGCGAACGCTCTTTACCATAGAGGTATCGGGTTGAATGGTGCCGAAGGCGAAGCCATTCCATGAGACAGCCTTAAGGGAATCCGATGAGTTGTTGATCAGGGTGAGCTTAGCCGGTCCGGTTTTCGGGACTGTCGGATTAGAGCATGTTGCAAAAAAAGCAATGGATAGTGCCGTGACCGAAACAAAGAGATTCAGGAATAATGCTCGATACGTCATGGGAGGTCCTTTGTCTTGAAATACTTTACCGTTCCGCCTTATGGAACATTGCGGTTCCGATAAGCGCCATATCCCGGTTTTCAATGCTTTTAAAGGCAATATACTTTTTTACCGTATCCCAGCCGCCGCCGGTTGCAAGCACCGTGCAATTCCTGCTGAGTACCTGCCGATAACGACCGACAAGGTGATCAAGCCCCCCGGCTATGGCATGGAGCACCCCCGAGCGCATGCACTCCTCGGTCGATGTACCGGGAAGCAGGGGCGTCCGTTTTGAAATGTCTAGTAGGGGAAGTGCGGGCGCGGCCTCGTGAAGGCTTTGCAGCTGCGTCGCCGGTCCCGGAAAAATGACGCCGCCGATGAATTCGCCTTCCGCGGTCAGCGCATCGACCGTTACCGCCGTTCCGGCATCGATGATGATAATGTTGCGCTTCGGATACGCCGCAGCGGCGTACAGGGCGTCGGCAATCCGATCGGCTCCCAGGAGATGCGGTTTTTTATAGCAGAACCGGACCGGGAGGCCGGGGTGCCAGGCGAGGTCTGTACAATCGGTGATGCCGGACTCCCTGAGCAGGGTGCGTACCCTCTGCGCCATGTCGCGGCTCCCCCCGGCAATAACCGCTCGCAGCATTGACGGAACTTTTCCGGCTGCCGGCGTGATAACGCTGTCAAGCAGCCCCGTCCACCGGGCGATGGTTCCGGAGAGCGGCAGGTCTGCGCGGCGGCAACAAACGCGACGGGCGGTATCGACGGCCCCCACATGCAGGCAGGTATTGCCGATGTCAATGGCGATCGTGTCCGGAGCATTTTTACGGAGCATCGGGAACACTCCCTGGAACGTCGAGGAATCGAAGGTGGCCCGCATGCACAAAGTGCACCTCTCGGTCTCCGGCAAGGCGGAGCCTGCCGTCAGGCTCGACGCCGTCGACTATGCCCTCCCGGCCATCGGCTTCCGCACGGTCCCCCCGCCGATACAACCGTTTAAGGTAGGACTCATGCATGACGGCAGCATCGGCTCCTCTATTCGATTCATAGCGTCTGATGATGGCTTCAAGGAGGCAGGACCGGGATACTCTTTTTCCGGTTTCAATCGACAACGAGGTAGCGCCAGGGCGTACATCGGCGGGAAAATCGTCAGTCGCCATAGTGACATTCAGCCCGAATCCCAGGACCAGCATGTCGACGGCAGAAGGGTGGTTTTCGAGAAGGATTCCGCAAAGTTTCTTTCCTGCTGCGTAAAGGTCGTTCGGCCACTTGATCGAAATTGACAAATCCGGCAGGCCGGCCATCGACTCGGCGGCCTCCGCAATGGCAAGCGATAGCGATCGATTATGCCTGAAATGGTCGTCCACCGACGGGAGCCGCGCTAAAATGGTTACCCAGAGGCCGCCCTCGCCGGAAAAATAGGAGGCTCCCGACCTGCCGCGTCCACAGGTCTGGCGATCGGCCTGGATCACGAATATTCCTTTATCAGGATATTCCGTCATCATGCGGGCGGTGTCATTGGTTGAAGCGACTACCGGGTACCGGTAGAACCGTTCGACAAACAGAAGGTTGGAAAGCGCGTGAGGGAGCATGGTTACTAATCAGTTCATACGTATGATCAGAGAAAGTTTGCCGCTCGCCCTGAGCCTGTCGAAGGGTGAGCTGTAGACTCGCGCTGTTCATGGTTCGACAGGCTCACCACGAACGGCTGGATGCAACACCACTTATGAACTGCTTACTATTTCAGCAACTGCTCAACCGTCAGGCGATGACCAGATGGATATCGAGAGCCTTAGCGCTGTGCGTGATCGAGCCGCAGGAGACGAAATCGACACCGGTTTCGGCTACGGCTGCAATCGATTCGAGCGTAACGTTCCCGCTCGCTTCGAGTTCGACCCCGGCCCGGGCGGCGATTTTTTTTTCGACGCACTGCCGCATTGCGGAAAGACTCATATTATCGAGCATGATGCGATCGGGCAGGAGTTTCAGCGCCTCGTCGAACTCCCCAACCGATTGCACCTCGACCTCGATTTTCGGAAGGGCCGCGCGCCCGCGGCATTGCAGGGCTTTTTCGAGCGCGGTCGTTACGCCGCCGCAGCGTTTGACATGGGTATCCTTGATAAGCATCATGTCAAAAAGGCCGAACCGGTGGTTCATGCCGCCGCCGTGCCGCACGGCGAGTTTTTCGAGGAGCCGCAAACCGGGCGTTGTTTTGCGCGTGTCAAGAAGTCGCGCCCCGGTGTGGGCCATGGCGGCACAGTACCGCGAGGTAAGGGTCGCGATCCCCGAGAGCCGCTGCAGGAAGTTAAGCGCAATCCGTTCCCCGGCAAGGATCCCGCGAACCGGCCCGTGCAGGCGGCAGATCACGCTTCCGGGGACTATTTTGCTTCCGTCGTCCAGAAGCATGGTGACCGAAACAGAGGAATTGATCTTTGAAAAGAGCGGTCCCGGCAGCGAAGCGCCGGAAAGGATGCCGGTTTCCTTGCTTTCTATGACCGCTTCTGCTGAATCGCTTTCGGAAAAAAGGGCATTCGAGGTGCAATCTCCGCCGGCGCCGAGATCCTCATTGATGGCGCAATCGAGAAGCTCGCCGATTCCCGCATCAATCTCTCCGGTCACAGGATACTCCAGACGACGCCCACGGAGAGGTCCCAGACCCCCTCACCGGGATCGATGGCGTCGTTTGCATCAGGGAACGGGCCTTTATCCACGTAGTAAAACCGCGCGGCGCCCCGCAGGGAGACTGAGGAGAATATCGGCTGGGTCATGAATTCAAACCCCGCTTCGCAGTTCCATGAAGACATGAACCCCCCTGAAGCCGGAAAGAGCCCGGCATGGTTCTGGAAAGCATAGACCGAGGCATAGGCAATGAAGGGAAGCGCCTCCTGGTTCAGGGATAAACGAATGTTGAAAGAATAATCCCTGGAAGAGACCGACTTGCCGTTTCCGGGACTTGCAGTATCGAACGAACCGGCATAGGGATCATCCTCGCCCAATACCATCGAATAGCCCCCACTGAGATCGGCTCCGCGGGCAATATTTCTTGCGAAATTAAAAAAAAGCGTTCGGGCGAACCGGTTTCTGTCCAGCGCCGTGTTCTCGGTATAAACCGTATCGCCTTTGAAAAAGGCGCGGCGCGAGTAATACGACTGGTCGAACTCATCCGAAATAATGGTCCCGGCTTCAAGCATGAGCCCAAAGCTCAGCGAGGTCCCGGGCCAATTCAGCTCGATGTCCGGCATTCTGTAAATAGTACCGTCATCGCCGCCTCCTGACCGGTTCTGGGCGAAATCGACAAGAACCCTCGACTGAAAACCATACCCGCTGACAACGGTCGCACCGAAGTCGACCTCATAAACACCAACCCCCGCCTGACCAGGAGCGGTAGTATAGGGTGTGTCCGCAGGGGGCCATTGACGGGTGAACCGCAGGTCGCCGGTGTCATTGGTATGGCTGTACTGGTTTGCATCGAAGTAGTAGCCCAAACCGAAGGTGTAAATGGAGGGACTGGATTTGATATAAATGCCGCCGAGCGTTGGGTTGGTCACATCGGCGAGAAACCCGCTTGCATTAAAGAGATTGGAGTATTTTACCTCGCCCGCAATTCCGAGCGGCTGAAAGATGCGGTTGTTGTCGAAATTGCGGAAATGGTTGACGATAAGGCCCTGGCCCAGAGTGATATCCCTGAGGGCGCCCGCAGTGACATACATCGAATCACCGGCATTGCCGAGGGTCAGATGGTCTACCATATTCAGAAGGCCGCGCTCAGAAACCAGTCCCTTCAAGTAGACGTGTGACTGGCTGTCCACATCGGGAAGCCTGAGAGCCCCTTCGAATATGCCGCTTTTCCAGCTGGGAATAAGCTCATTATACCCCTGGACCTTGTTATCGCCAAAACCGACATCCCCCATGAGGCCGAGGGACAAGGTACTGTCGGACTGGGAAACCGGTCGGCAGATGGGAGTATACGACCGGTCGGCAGCTGACCGATCGTCAAGTATGGCTCCGTAAATTTTGTTGAGGCTGAAAAGAGGTTCATAAAACAGCCTGCCCGGCGGCAGGGAATCTGCGCTCTCCTGCAACGATAGCGCCAGGCTGTTATCGGCCTGATTATCTTCGAGCGGGACAATTTTCGAAGTCTGCAACTGGTTATCAATATAGCCGTCGCCGAACAGCCGCTTCAGCGATGCAACATGGCGGTACGAAAGAGGAATATGGAACACCGGGTCCCTCCCCGGAATGACAAAGCTCGCGCGACCTGCCGAAAGTTTTCTCCCCTTCTCCTGCAGTATCCCGCGGATGAGCGCACTGCCGCCGAGGTTGAACAATCCGGTCTGCCGGCCCTCGGTTTCGATATACGTCGCAAGAACCCCGCTGTCAACTTCACCGACCGCATTGCCGGTGTAGGCTGTAAGGCGCGCCTGCCCGGCGGCACTCAGGAGAATGCCGCCGCTGAGGAGCGAAAAACCGACCTCCCGGCCGCCGGCAGCCGGGGACCTGCTAACAATTGATATGAGCGCCTTCGAATCGGATCCGATAAGTACGCTGGAGCCGTCCGACAATTTCAAGGTAAGGCGGGAGTTGAAATCGGTCTGCACGAGGTCGTTATCAAAAATCCTTCGTCCGACCGAAACTTTTTCCCAGGATTGTTTGCCGCTCCTTTGTACCTGCACTTTCCCCTCAACAGCCTGTACGCTCAGAGTGAAGCTCTCTGCCGAGCTGAGAGTCGGTGAGACGAAATTAAGCAAAAGGGAGATTACCAATCCCGGAAAAAACAAGCGGCACATTGGAGACATGGTATACAAAATAATACAGTTACGCCGATTTGAGGTAAAGAAGCGTCTTGCAGCGAGGCTGGATTTTTTTTTCATTTTGCACCGGCAACGGCATCGTATCACGCCGGAGGATCGACGCACGCCGATTTTGAGTAGTTTACGGTTTCTTCTTCATCCTGAGGTCCCTGAAGAAAGCACTCAACACCTGCGAGCACTCACGGGCCAGGATGCCCTCGGTAATTGCCGGGAAAAATCCGTATGCGCCTTCAAGCTCCTCCCGGTAGCGATGGGTATCGATCGCGCCGAGACGGGGATCGCGGGCGCCGTAAACAATGGCGCCGATGCGGGAGTGCAGAAGGGCTCCGAGGCACATGATACACGGTTCAATGGTAACATAGAGCGTGCAGCCGTCGAGCCGCCAGGTCGAGAGACCCGACGCTGCCGCCGTTATGGCGATAATCTCGGCATGGGCAGTGGCGTCGCCGAGCTGTTCGATCCGGTTGTAGCCGCGTCCGATAATCGACCCCTTCTTTTCGACGATCGCCCCGATGGGAACTTCCCCTTCATCGAGCGCCTTGAGTGCCTCCTGGTAGGCTGCCTGCATGAACCATTCCGGTTCGCGGGAGAAAAGAGTCATTTGGTCCATAGAGGTTATAAAATAGGTTACTGCTCAGGTGGGGGAACCGAGCTAAAATCAAATGCCTCTGGTGGGGAAACCTCGCTTCGCGGGTTCCCCCTGGTCGGAGCCTCCGCGCCCGCAAAGCCGGGCTTGCGGGGTCTTTGGCTCACCCCTTCCTGCGGAAGGGGGAGGCGATGCTTGCCTGCGGCAAGCGCCTTCCCCCTCCCGCAACGCTCTCTTTTTTTGAATTTTAAAAAAACCACCTAAATAGTAATAAAATAAAAAGGCTTCAGGCCTCAGGGGAATCATTTCCTGAAGCCAGAAGCCTAAAGCCTGAAGCCTTCTTATTATCGGGATGAAAGGAAAACGACCATCTGCCGATCCAGGTTAGCGGTCCTGAAATGTATGATGTATTCGCCCGCCGGGATCCTGGCCCCTTTAAGCGAAAGCCGGTAGCTTCCTGCAGGCATACTCTGATCAACCAGGTTTACCTGCCTGCCGTTTAACGAGCAGAGAGAAATCTTCACCTCCCCCGACACGGGTATCCCGTAGGCCAGAACGCCGTTTTCCAGGCGCGCAAAGGTGGCCGCGGCATGTTCACCCGCTACAAGAACCGGCACCACACCCACGGCAAACAGCCAGGAACCGGTCCAGGCGCTCGAACCACCCGCGTTCGCGGCATTGACCCGCCAATAGTAAATTCCCGCGCCCGAAGGCTGCAAATTGACAGTTTGAGAGTTGGACGAGAGCGTCGTCTGGCTGTAAACAGTCGTGGTAAATCCCGAGGTCTTCGATATCTGGAGACCATACTCGGTCGCGCCAATGACCAGGCTCCAGCTGAAGGCCGGCGCCAGGGTGGAAAATGAGGCCGAGTTGGTGGGCGAAACGAGAGCGGGAACGCTTGGCAGGCCGGTTACCGTTGAAAAGCTCCAGGTTCCCGACCACGCGCTGGTTCCAGTGGCATTGGTTGCGTTTGCATGCCAGTAATAGACGGTGTTGAGCGCTAAACCCGAAAACGAGGAGCTGGTCGTCGCAATTCCGGTGTTGGTTGTTGACTGGCCAGTGAAACCCGAACTGGTGGAAAGCTGGACCGCATACGATGCAGCACCGGTTGAGGCGTTCCAGCTTACCGTAACCGAGGTTCCCTGCCCGTTTGAACCATTGGCCGGAAGGGAGAGAATAGGGGCGGCGGGAATTGGCGGAATGGTTGTAAAGGACCAGACTCTTGACCATGCGCTCGAACCGCTGGAATTCACTGCCAGGACCTTCCAATAATAGGTAGAATCCGAACCGAGAAGGGGCAGGGGATACGCGGGGGAAGGCAGGTTGAAGCCATCGGATACGGAGGTAATAAAATCGGATCTGGTGCTGATTAATGCTTCATACCCGTCAGTTGCATTGGCAACGGAGTTCCAGGTGAGCGTGAGGGACAATGGTTGATTAACAGCATTATTGGCAGGCGACGACAGCGTCGGAACATTCGGAATGGTGACAACCGTTGCAAAACTCCATACGCTGGACCAGGCACTGGTTCCGCCGGCATTGGTTGCATTCACGCGCCAATAAAATGTTGTGTTTCCGCCGAGATTGTTGACGTTGTAAGAGGTAACAAGCACCCCGGTCACATTGAGGAAAAAACTCGAAAAGGTCGACACTGTTGAAAGTTGCAGGGCATAGGAGGACGCGCCTGCTGCCGCATTCCAGGTCAATTCCAGGGTCGCTGCCGCCTGATTCGTCGCATTATTGGCCGGTGAATTCAGCGCCGGCACCGCCGGGGTTGCCGGGATCGTCCCGAAGCTCCAGACGCTTGACCAGGCACTCACCGAACTGCCGACGAGGTCATTGACGCGCCAGAAGTAGCTGGCGCCGATCGATAAGCCGCTGATAACCTGCGGGGTTGCCGAAAGCCCGCTCTGGTCGATAAGCGGCGAGGTGAAATCGGAGGTGCCGGCGACCTGCAGCCGGTAACTCGTTGCCCCGGCGACCGCGTTCCAGCTCACCGTTACCGAGAGCGGCTGGTTGGCGGCGCCGTTGGCAGGCGTCGAGAGGGTCGGCTGTCCGATTGACAACGATGTGCAGATAATCAGTATCGCCGTGAATGCCGATAGTTGAAATTTGAAATGATGAGCCATGAGCTCTGCTCCTTCCTTGAGTGGTGATACCCGCGGGATAGCATTCAAACAAAGTTTCGGCGATATAACCGAATCCTTGCCCGTGCATAAATTAAAATCTGCTGAAATAAGAGTCAAATTTCGGGGATTCATACAAAGAATGTAACTGCACAGGTGGGGGAACCATTCTAAAGGCCTTTGGCACACCCTCTCCTGCAGAGGTGCGAACCTCACCCCGGCCCAAAGCGACCGGACCTCTCCCACAAGGAGAGGTATTATAAAAGCAAACAAATCCAAACATTCAGCAGGTGCTCTCGCACCCCCGCAACACTCCCATTAGGTAGAAAATACCGGGAAAAAACGGAATAGTACGGATGAATTTGTAGGGGCGACCCGCGGTCGCCCATTTATTTGACTTGAATTAAAATCTTTCTTCATCTCAATCACTTTATTGTGTTTTCTACCCTAAAAGAGGGCGTTGCGGGAGGGGAAGGGCGTTTGCCAGAGGCAAACATCGCCTTCCCCTTCCGCTGGAAGGGGTGAGTCGGAGACGCGGCTTTGCGCGGCTCCGNNGGCTCCGACCAGGGGGAACCGCCTGCGCGGTTCCCCCCTCACCGGCATTTGATTTAAGCCCGGTTCCCCCACCTAAGTAGTAACTTTGAATTTTCAAAAACACTTCCTGAGTAGTCACAAACTTTGTTCAATTCCCCGGCAGCATGACTATCATCCTCTTTTCCAAATCGGCAGACTTGAAGTGCAGGATATACGCACCCGGCGGGAGGCGGAAATTTTTCAGGCTAAGCGTATAGCTCCCGGCTGCCTGGATGCGGTCGAGAAGAAGGGTCCGGCGGCCGAGGATGTCGGAAACGGTGATGGCGACCGGGCCGGAGTGACGGAGTGAATAGGCGAGCTCATTGCATTTAACCGTTGCGCCGGGCGGCAATGCCTCAGGGTTTGAGGGACGTACGTTGATAAGGGTTGAACGGATATCCCATATACTTGACCAGCTACTGGTACCTCCCGAATTCGTTGCATTGACACGCCAGTAAAGAGTGGACAGGTTTGGATAGATGAATGGCGGTTTAATAACCTCGGAGGTTGCCGTAAGGTTGTTCATATCAATGGCTGTCGTGGCAAAACCCGCGCTTGATGAGACTTGCAAATCGTAGGATGTTGCGCCGAGGTCAAGACTCCAGCTCAGCGTCGTGGTGGCTCCGAAGATATACGAACCATTTGAGGGCGATGAGAGTACCGGGGCGGCTGGAGCTCCGCTTGAAGTGGAAAAACTCCAGATGCTCGACCAGGAACTGGTAATTGCAGAGTTGGAAGCATTGACTCGCCAAAAATATTCAGTATTGTACGCCAGCCCGGTCACCGCGGATGAAAGCGTAGTGATGCCAGTAGCGTTTGTCACAAAATTTGTGAATCCCGATGTGGAAGAAACCTGGACAGCATAGGAATTTGCACCGGTCGATGAATTCCAGGTAAGCGATAGTGCGGTCCCGAGGCCGGACGACCCGTTTGCTGGAAGAGCGAGAAGGGGAACAGCGACTGGCGTGCTGGTAGTGGTAAAGCTCCAGATACTGGAATAAGCACTAAACTCGGAACCGTTAAAAGTCGAAACCTTCCAGTAATAGGTCGTGCTAATAGCAAGGTTTGTAATAGTACATCGTGTGGTCGCCCCAGCGGTGCCGAAGGAGGTATTAAAATTAGTTGAGGTGCCAATATTACCGGTATAATTATAGGCATCGGCAACAGAACTCCATGCAAGGGTCACCGAATCTAACCGCTGATTTTGAGCATTGTTTGTCGGAGAAATCAGCATCGGAACGGCCGGGAGCGTGCCGAAGCTCCAAGTGCTTGACCACGCGCTTGTTCCTCCCACATTCGTTGCGGATACCCGCCAATAATAGGTCATACTCCCCATCAGTCCGCTGATCGTCTGTGACAAAACGGTCACGCCGGTCTGATTAAAAACAAAGTTTACAAATCCAGACGCGCTGGATACCTGAATTGCATATGAGGCAGCTCCCGTCACAGCAGTCCAGCTTAAATTGGGAGAAAGCGAGACAGTGCCGGCACCATTCGATGGAGAATTGAGCGACGGTATACCCGGCGCCGGAGGCACCGTCCCAAAGCTCCATACCCTCGACCACCCCCCCGACCCGCTCCCATATTCCGCCCGCCAGTAATAGGTCGTGCCGTTCGAAAGCCCGCTGATCGCAAGATCGGTCACGGCTATTCCGGTCTCATTGAGAAGTGTCGGGGAAAAACTTGATGAAAGGGCTATCTGAACGGTGTACGTGGCCGTACCCGCAGTTGCGGTCCAGGCAAGGGTTATAGCCAGAGGCTGGTTCACCGCACCATTGGTCGGTGAGGAGAGCGTCGGCTGGCCATAGGACAAGGAGCAGAAGAGGAACGCAACAAGACCTGCCAATCGGCACAGAGCACTTTTGCGGACCATAGGGAGCTCCTTTTGGAATGAAGTTGTGGTACATTGATAATATAGCAGCAACTATCGGGCAAGGTCAAGAAAATTGCGGGGTTGTCAAAAAATATCGTTTTCCGGCGGAACACGCCTCCTGTCAGGAAAACAGGGGCGGAGGCGCAATGGAATTGCGCTTCCGGACAAGTCGGACAGGTCCGACCCGTCCGACAGTCTTTTCACCCTGCGGCAGGATTTTTTCTGTTAATGATAATCTCGGAGACCTGCATGTTCCTCGGGAGCGCAATGAAAGAGAGTATCATGGCCGCAAGCTCATGGGGGTCCATGAGAACATCCTGTTTCAGGTTGCTCTTCGCCTTGATATGGAACTGGGACTTGAAGCCACCGGGATGGACGCCGAGAATCCGTACATCATCGTCGGCAAATTCGGTTTGCAGCGACTTGATGTAGCCGAGCACGCCATGCTTCGCGGCACAGTAGAGGGAACTTCCTGCCGACGCGGAGAAGGAGCTCGTGGAACCCACGATCACCACATCGCCCCGGTTATTTTTAATGACCGGCATGATACCGTCCACGACCTTGATCATGCCGGTGAGGTTCACCGCCAGATCGTTATCCACCTGAGCCGGGGGATTGCTCCCCACCGCGGCCCAGTGCATGAGACCGGCGCAGGAGACGAGCAGGTTGCAATCCCGGTGGCGCGCCAGTACGGTTTCGACCATGGCAGCGATCGACGCGTTATCGGTAAGGTCGGTCGGGAGGTGCTCGCACCCGAGATCGCTCCCGGTACGAGAGACATTAACCACGGTCGAGCCATTTTTAAGCAGCATCGCAGCCACGGCATACCCCAGTCCGCTGCTGCCGCCGGTGATGATCGCCTTTTTTACCGGAAAGGGAGTGACCATGAATTCCTCGCTATTGCTTGTTCGGGGTTCCATCCGCAAATTATTTTATAAGATTATCTAAATTTACGTATTTTCCATGCATTCGCGAAAGTGAGCGATTCCGGGGTAGCATGTTTGAGGAACTGTCCAACAGATTCGACGCGATTTTCAAGAAGATCCGCGGTCGCGGAAAGCTCTCGGAGGAGAATATCTCCGAAGCGGTCCGCGAGGTCAAACGCGCGCTCCTTGAAGCCGATGTCAACTATCGGGTGGTGAAGAAATTCACCGGCGCGGTCCAGGAAAAGGCCATGGGTGCGGCCGTTCTGGACAGCATCACGCCCGGACAGCAGTTCGTCAAACTCGTGTACGACGAATTGACCGCACTCATGGGCGGAACGGCCCGGCAGCTTCGATTTCATACGAATCGTACCAATATTATTGTACTTGCCGGCCTCCAGGGGTCCGGAAAGACCACCGCCTGCGCGAAGCTGGGGCTGTATTACCGAAAACAGGGACATCGGCCGCTTCTGGCGGCCTGCGACACCTATCGTCCGGCCGCCATCGACCAGCTTGAGACGCTGGGCAAGGCTTTGGCCATTCCGGTCTATGCCGATCGAAACGAAAAACCGCTGGCCATTGCAAAGGCTGCCATAGAAAAGGCCCGTCGCGACGGCAACACGCTCGTGATCGTCGACACCGCGGGTCGGCTCCATATCGATGTCGAAATGATGACCGAACTCCGGTCCATCTGCGAAGCGACGAAGCCCGATGAAATTTTCTTCGCCGCCGATGCCATGACCGGGCAGGATGCGATCAACGTAGCTACCGAATTTTACCGGGAGATCCATTTTACCGGCGTCTTCCTGACCAAAATGGACGGCGACGCCCGCGGCGGCGCGGCGCTTTCAATACTCGATGTTACCGGCGTGCCGGTACAATTTATCGGTGTCAGTGAAAAGCCGGATGGGATCGAGCAGTTCTACCCCGACCGCATGGCCTCGCGTATCCTCGGCATGGGCGACATCGTTTCGCTGGTGGAACGGGCGCAGGAATCGGTGGATGCGGACAAAGCCGAGAAGCTCGAAAAAAAAATCCGCCGGAACCTGTTTACGCTCCAGGATTTTCTCGAACAGCTCCGCCAGATCAAGAAAATGGGCCCCCTCGGCGATCTCATCTCCATGATCCCGGGCATGGGCAATAAGCTTTCAAATGTGGAATTCGATAATAAGAGCGTCGACAAGATAGAAGCCATCATCTGCTCCATGACGAAGACGGAACGGGACAAACCGTTTCTCATCGATGGACAGCGAAGGCGCCGGATAGCTACCGGTTCCGGCACAACGGTCCAGGATGTCAATAAATTGCTGAAGCAGTTCGATACGATAAAATCAATGATGAAACGCATGAATAAAATTGCCGGTAAACGGGGACAGGCCGCAGCAATGCGCAGCCTGACTCCTTTTTAGTCAATGAATCTTGTTACTCGTCGACTACCACATTTTTGCAAGAGGGGTGATGCTTGTCAGTAAAAATCCGTTTAGCCCGGACGGGCAGAAAAAAGATCGTACGCTACCGCATTGTGGTAGCCGACAGCCGCATGCAGCGGGATGGCCGTTTTCTCGAAAATATCGGGAACTATGATCCGCAGGCGAATCCTAAAAAATTCGTGTATAAGGTGGATCGCCTCGCTTACTGGCTGAGCCAGGGAGCGGAACCCAGCGAGACCGTCGCCAACCTGTTCAAGCAGGATCGCGCCTACGAAAAAATCGAGGCGGCATCGAAGGCGGAAACGCCGGAAACAACCGAAGCGGCGGAAACGCCCGCCATCGAGCGGCTTTCCGAGCGTAAGCGCAAGGCAAAGCCGAAACGCGAGAAGAAGAGCGCCTGACAGAGCCGCAATCAGCGCGACCGGTAGTCGCCGATGCAGCGGGAGTTTCGCCGATGCAGCAAGATTGGATTGCCATTGCCGTTGTGAAACGGCCGGTCGGGCTTGAGGGGTTCTGTGCCGTTGAAGCGTTCGGCGATACCTTTTCGGCCCTGACGACTCCGTGCAGCGTCCTGCGCGGCAAGAATCTCGAAAGCGCAAGCGATGCAACGGTGACCGAAATCGTTGCCCTTCCCAAGGAGTTTCGCTGCCGGTTTGCCGATGCTCCCGACCGTACGGCGGCCGAAGCACTGCGGGGACAGCGGCTCTTCATCGGGCAGGAGATGTTGCCGAAGCGCGAACCGGGCCGGTTTTACCACTACGAGCTGAAGGGTCTTGCGGTATTCGGGGATGAGGACGATAGTCAAATTGGAACGGTCATTGAAGTGCATAACTTTCCTTCGGTCGATACGCTCGAAGTGAAACTGGAAGCGGGCCCGACCGTTCTGCTGCCGCTCATGGACCTGGCTATCGCGTCAATCGATAGTGCCGCAGGACGTATCGTGGCGCGACAGACGTATATACGGGAAATTCTTGATTAAGCGCGGCCATGAGCATTGGATAAGGCTATGTTCTTTGATATCCTGACGCTTTTCCCCGGCATGTTCGAGGGTGCGTTTTCCGACAGTATTATCCTGCGGGCGCAGGAGCGGGGACTCATTTCGATAGCCATACGCAACATCCGCGATTACTCCGATGACGTACGCCATAAGACCGTCGATGACTATCCCTATGGCGGGGATGCCGGGATGCTCCTGAAACCGCAGCCGCTTGCGGCGGCCATCAGGGACGCAGTCCGGATACGGGAAGCCCTGCAGCCAAAGGTTATTTTTCTGACGCCGCAGGGGGAGCTCCTCAACCAGGGAATCGTTGAATCCCTGCTCAAGGAGCAGTCCCTTATTATTCTGTGCGGGAGATACAAGGGAATCGATCAGCGGATCCGCGACCGTTACGTCGACCGGGAGCTGTCGGTGGGAGACTATGTTGTATCCGGCGGCGAGGTACCGGCAATGATCCTTGTGGATGCGCTTACACGGCTCATCCCCGGGGCCTTGAACAACCGGGAAAGTGCGGAAGCGGATTCGCTCTACGACGGGCTTCTCAGCTATCCTGAGTACACCAGGCCCGAAGAGTTCGAAGGCATGCGGGTTCCGGAAATTCTGCTGAGCGGGCATCATGTCAATATCGCGGCCTGGAAAAAGGAAATGGCGGTCAGGATTACCCGGGAGAGAAGGCCCGATTTGTGGAAGGCGTTTGAGGATAAGGCCGAAAAAAAGGATTAAGATCATTCATTTACCGATAGATAAAAATATTCATACACGCTATACAAAGTAGCAGAGGAGGTTGCCGTGCAGGAAACAATCAAGGCAGTAGAGCGCAAACAGCTGTCGGAACGGACGGTCGATTATGGGCCGGGCGATACCATCGTCATATCCCTGCGGATACGGGAGGGCGACAAGGAACGCATTCAGCTTTACCAGGGTACGGTGATCCAGTGCCGCGGGGCGGGTACCGGGGCGACCATTACGGTCCGGAAAATGTCGGGTAATGTCTACGTCGAGCGTATTTTTCCGGTTCATTCCCCGCTCATTTCCGAGATCAAGGTTTTGAAGCACGGCCGTGTACGCCGGGCGAAACTCTTCTATCTCCGGCAACTTACCGGGAAATCGACGCGCATCAAAGAGCGCAAAGCAAAAGAAACCAAATAGGTCGTGTATTGACGGTCAAACGCAGAGAGGGGAAGGTTCAGGCATCTTCCCCTTTTTTTATTGATTGCAGGCAGTACCCATGAAACCACTTTCCTGGTATCGCGACCTTCGTGACCCGCGCAACCGCCGGCAGAACGGCTGTTTTCTCGTTGAGGGCCCCCGCGCCATCGAACAGCTGCACCTCTGCGCTCCCCGCGAAATCGTGGAAATTCTCGCTGCCGAATCCTTCGCCGGAGACGCCGCCCGGTTCGGTTGCCCGGTGCGCAGTCTGTCCAATCGTCAGTTTTCATCGATTGTCTCGGCGAAAACACCGCAGGGCATCGCGGCAGTGGTTCGAATCCCTGAAGGCACCTACGGCGATTGCCTCCCCGAAAACCCCGGATCCCGGCTGCTCCTGCTGGAGGGCATCCAGGATCCGGGCAATGTCGGAACCATAATCCGCACCGCCTCCGCCTTTGATTTCAGTGGAATAGCGCTGAGCAGCGAGTGCGCAGACCCCTTTTCGCCCAAGGCCGTCCAGGCCTCTGCTGGGTCGGTGCTCTCGGTATGGCTTCGCCAGTCAGCCGGTTGCCTCGACCTGGCCCGCAACCTGCAGCAGCGAGGGTTTTCCCTCGTTGCGGCAACGCTTACCGGGACGCCCGTAAAGGATTATCGCGCCGACGGTCCGCTGGTCATCATGCTCGGCAGTGAAGGAGCGGGACTGAGCAAAGAGCTTCTTGAAGTTGCGGACATGACCGTGACGATTCCGATTAACCGGGAAAAGGTTGAATCCTTAAATGTCGCGGTTGCGGGGGCTATACTGATGAATAGGTTTGGAAATATATAGGATCAATAGCATTGCTGTCGTGAAAGAAGCTGCGGGATCCCCTACCCACCCTTCAAAGCAGAGGAGGCAGGACCGTGGAAGCGACCTATAAATATTGCCCCATGTGCGGCGAAAAACTTGATGGCCCGGGAATGCCGTGCCCGAAATGCAAGCCCACGACGAACAGCGTTTATGATGACTTCTCGGATGAAGCTGTCATAGGCTCCGACGACCTGTATGAAGAAATGACCAACGTGGACATTAAAACGAGGCCTGCATGGGTCAGGGTTCTGGCCGTGGTCGGGGCTGCCCTTTTTATCCCATCGGCGGTCGTCAATTATACCCGGGGCTTAATGATCGGTGGCGTTGCGGAACTGGCAGGCGGATTGACGTTTTTCTTCCTGACCCCCTATGCATGGAAATTCGGTTGCCGATTGCGCCGATGGGGACTCCCCCGGAAGCAATATTCGGGGAACCTGCCTTACTATTATAACATGTACATATGGCATTGGACCGTCGGCCCGTTGATATATACAATAGGCGGGCTTTTTTGTGCAGCTGCCTGGTTAGCTTCCCTGCCGGGAAATGGTGAGCAAGGTAGTTGCAGCTTATTTGAGGTAATAGCCAAGATAATCCATTATTTATAGAATTCTGCCTGGCACGGTCGAATATCATTATTAAGTAATGTTGTGTCATTTATGTGTTTTCTACCTAATGTGAGCGTTGCGGGAGGGGGAGAGCGTTTGCCNNGGCTTTGGCCAGGGGGAACCGCTATGGCGGTTTCCCCACCGGAGGGATTTGCATTAAGCCCGGTTCCCTCGCCTGAGTAACCTTTTGAGATTCCTAAGCCGCTACCGTAATTCTCGCCCGTCCCTCCCGCTTCGACGTGTACAGCGCATCGTCGGCGCGGCGGATGAGGAGCTGGTTTTCTTCGTCGGGCTGGGCTTCCGCGATGCCGATGGAGAGGCTGGTCGTGCCGAATTTGAAGGCCCCGAACTGTTTCTGGATACGATCCATGACGATCCGCGCCTGTTCCTTGTCGGTATCGGGCAGGATCAGGATGAACTCGTCGCCGCCGTAGCGATAGGCGGTATCGACATCTTTGCGGATGCACACTTTGATGACGTTGGCCAGCGATTTGAGGGTGTGATCGCCCATCTGGTGGCCTTCGGTATCGTTAAGCTGCTTGAAGTGGTCGACGTCGATCATGACGAGGGTCAGCTTGCGGCCGGGATTGCGTTTGAGACGGGTGAGCTCGCGTTTGATCTGCTCATAGAAATACCGGGAGTTATAGAGCCCGGTCAGGTTGTCGGTGACGGCCAGCTTGCTCAGGAGTTCGTTCTTCTTGAGAAGCTCCATCTCCAGCCGTTTTCGTTCGGTAATATCCTTCGCGGTCACCACCAGGCCGATGATCTGGTTCTTGTCGTTTTTCATTTCGGACATGCTCAGGTTGACAAGGATTATCCCCCCGGATTTGGTTTTAAGCGGTATCTCCTCGTTAATCGTTTTCCCTGTCAGCAGAACGCCGTCGAGCACTTTGCGTTTGTCCGAATCATTGACGAAAAGGTGTGTCAGCGGCTTGCCGACAATTTCCTCCTGGCTGAAGCCGAAATGCATTTCGGCGCCCTTATTGAATTTGAGGATAAACCCTTCGGTATCGACGGTGAAAATGATATCGGTAGAATCCTGGAGAATGCTCTCAAAATACTTGGCGATATTCTGGAACCGGCCGGCGATGGTCTTGCTTTTCGATATTTTTTTCGCATAATTCCTGACCCGGATCCGCAGCCACCTGGTAAACAGCACGATCCAGCCCACATAAAGGACAAGAACCAACCCCGCGACCCCCAAATTTCTGAACAAAAAAGCAGGAATAAGAAGGATGATCGGCGCGATAAAGAGCGAGCACCCCATATTGATGTTCAGGATCCGGGAAAACGCATTACCATCGGCGGATTTTTTTTTCGAGAATGGGTTGAATGCCATCGCAAGCTCTTGTTTGAAGACTTGAATTGTCCTCGGGCCGAATGATTAGCGTCAGGGCATAAAATATAGTAATTATATATATAGATCAGACCTGAAAAATGGCGCGAATACCTGCAAACAGCTCCCCTGCGCCGAAACCGGGAGGCATAGCTCTTTTCGGCAATCCTGCTTAACTCCCTGTTATTATATAAATATTGCGGGAGAAAAGAAAGGATTCTTTTCGGGCAGGCTCCCGATTTCTGTATCTCTCGCATATTTGCAAAATTAGAGGGGTCGGCGGATAGTCGGCTGCTGCCCAGGCCTTCTCCCGCGTAGAATACGATACCCTCACATCAGGCCGTTCTACTCCCTCATTGATCAGGGTTTAATACCCATTCAATGGCGTACGGGTAAAACTGCGAGCTTAAGACCTGTCCGGGACTCGGCTCTGCCCGCTCCAGGGTCAGCTTTCTCTTGCCCGGCAGGCGCTACGGTTAGTATCTTCTATAGGTTCCCCGTTTTAGGCATCGTAAGAGAGGGACAGGTGCACCCTCGACTATTTCTATAAAGTATTAGAGGAGCGGAAACATTTCTGGAAGCGGGTGGGGACGTTGAAAAATCGGATCGGCGGAAGGCCAAGAGGCCATTAAGGCACCCTCTGGTCTTTTTTTTTATCGGACGAAGCGGTTCGCAGAGGATAGGTTCGGTATCGCGCCTCCCGAAGCATCTCTGCAGAGTAAAATTCTGAAGTTTACTATTTGAAAGGAGCTTATGGCTACTCATAAAAAATTACAGCGCTGGGTCGATGAGATGGAGGCTCTCTGCCAACCGGAATCGGTCTATTGGTGCGATGGTTCGCAGGCAGAGTACGACCGGCTGTGTTCTGAAATGGTCAAGGCCGGCATGGCAACCGCCCTCAATCCCGAAAAAAAACCGGGAAGCTTTCTTTTCCGCAGCCACCCCTCCGATGTCGCGCGCGTCGAGGATCGAACATTTATCGCCGCAAAAAACCGGGAAGATGCGGGACCAACCAACCACTGGATGGATCCGGCGGAGCTGAAAGGCAAAATGACCGAGCTCTACCGGGGCTGCATGAAGGGCCGCGTCATGTACGTAATTCCCTTCTCCATGGGTCCCATCGGATCTCCAATAGCAAAAATCGGCGTGGAAATTTCGGATTCTCCGTACGTGGTCGTCAACATGCGCATCATGACCCGGATCGGCACCCGGGTGCTCGAAACGCTTGGTACCGAGGGCGAATTTGTACCTTGCCTTCATTCGGTCGGCGCACCCCTGCAGGACGGTCAGAAAGACAGCCCGTGGCCGTGCACGCCGCTCATCGAACACAAGTATATCAGCCATTTCCCGGAAGAGAGGACCATCTGGTCATTTGGCTCGGGCTATGGCGGCAACGCCCTTCTTGGAAAGAAGTGCTTTGCCCTGCGCATCGCGTCGGTCCAGGCGCGGGATGAGGGATGGCTTGCCGAGCACATGCTCATTCTCGGCATTACGCCGCCAAAGGGCGAGAAGAAGTACATTGCCGCCGCCTTCCCGAGCGCCTGCGGAAAAACCAACCTTGCCATGATGGTGCCCACGCTTCCCGGATGGAAGGTGGAATGCGTCGGAGACGATATCGCCTGGATGAAATTCGGCGGTGATGGCCGATTGTACGCAATCAACCCCGAGGCGGGTTTTTTCGGCGTAGCACCGGGCACTTCCCTGCAGTCTAATCCCAATGCAATGCATACCGTGGAGAAAAACGCTATTTTCACCAATGTGGTTCTCACCGAAGATAACGATGTCTGGTGGGAAGGCATTGGCTATGAGCCGCCGGCCGGAAAAAAGATCGACTGGACCGGCAATCCCTGGGAACAGTCAAGCGGAAAAAACGGCGCCCACCCGAACGCACGGTTTACCGCTCCGGCAACGCAATGTCCTGCCATAGACCCGGCCTGGGAAGACCCCCGGGGAGTGCCGATCAGCGCTTTCCTCGTGGGAGGCCGGCGGCCGACCACCATTCCGCTGGTGCATGAGGCTTTTTCCTGGAACCATGGCGTGTTCCTGGGCTCCATCGTCGGCTCCGAAACCACCAGCGCGAATATCGGGGCGGTCGGTCTCGTTCGGCGGGATCCCTTCGCCATGCTGCCCTTCTGCGGCTACCACATGGGCGATTATCTCGCGCACTGGCTCTCGATCGGCGCCGGGAGCGCCGCCGATAAACTGCCGAAATTCTTTTATGTTAACTGGTTCCGGAAGTCCGACGACGGCAAATGGCTCTGGCCGGGATACGGCGACAACAGCCGGGTACTCAAATGGATTTACGAACGGGTATCGGGAACCGGAAGCGCGCAGGAGACGCCGATCGGCTACCTGCCGACTCCCGACGCTATCGACCTGTCCGGCCTCTCCCTGGATGCGGCAAACCTGGAGGAACTGTTGCGCGTTGACGCGAAAGAGTGGCTTCACGAATTGGAAGGCATCAGGCGCCACTATGAGAGTTTCGGGGCAAAGCTGCCTGCCGAGCTCGGGAATGAAGCGTCGGCGCTCGAATCGCGGCTCAAACACAGCCTCTCTTACTAGCTGGAGGTATTTCAATGGCATGGTTCAATAAATCAGAGGTAAAGCGGGAAACGAGGAAGATGTCGACCGAGGAGATCTGGATCCGGTGCCTCGGCTGCCACGCGCACGTTTTCAAGCAGGACTATTATACCAATCTCCATGTTTGCCCGAAATGCTCCTGGCACGGAAAATTGACCGCATCGGAGCGAATTGCCCTGACCATCGACCCCGATACGTGGAAGGAGATGGATTCCCTCATAACCCCGGCCGATCCGCTCTCGTTTGTTGACGGCAAGGGCCCGTATCCCCGGAAGGTCGAGCAGTCGAGGGCAAAAACCGGACTCAACGAGGCAATCGTCACCGGAACCGGATCCATCGGCGGGATGCCGGTTGTCATGGGCGTCATGGACTTCCGGTTTCTCGGCGGCAGCCTTGGTTCCGGCACGGGTGAAAAAATCCTTCGTGCCGCGAATTACGCCCACGATCACTCGCTGCCGTATATTCTGTTTTCCGCCTCGGGCGGGGCTCGTATGCACGAGGGAATTCTTTCCCTCATGCAGATGGCCAAGACCTGTGCTGGTATCGCCCGGCTCAACGAAAAGAAGGTGCCGTATATTTCCGTCATGACCGATCCTACGACAGGCGGCGTTTCCGCTTCGTATGCCATGGTCGGCGATGTCAATCTGGCCGAGCCCGGAGCCCTTGTCGGGTTTGCCGGCCGCCGCGTTATCGAGGTAACGATCAAGCAGAAGTTGCCGGATAATTTCCAGACCGCCGAGTTCTTCCTCGATCACGGCTTCATCGACATCATTGTGCCGCGTAAGGAGATGAAGGAGACGCTGCGTAAAATCATCTCTTTTTACAACCGATAAGCAGCCCTGCGGCTTCTATCGCGATCATCTCAATGACAATGCATAGCCTGAGGAGGCAACGGGATGGAACGGGAACTCGATTTTGAAAAAACCATGCTGGAAATAGAAAAGACGCTTGAAAAGCTCCGCTATCGGGAAAGCATCGGCAAGCGCGGACATCGGGAACAGATTGAAACATTCGAGCGCAAGCTCGATGAGATACGCCGGGAGGTTTACGCGAACCTCACGCCCTGGCAGACCGTGCAGGTGGCCCGTCATCCGAAGCGGCCGGTCCTGCGTGATTATATCGCCATGATTTTTTCCGATTTCGTCGAATTGCACGGTGACCGGAAGTTCGGCGACGACCAGGCTCTTATCGGCGGATTCGCCCGTCTTGGCGATGCTCCGGTCATGCTGATCGGTCACAATAAAGGGAAGAACATCGACGAAAATATCGCAAGGAATTTCGGCATGTCGCGACCCGAGGGATACCGCAAGGCACTGCGGCTCATGGAACTCGCGGAGAAATACAACCTGCCGGTCGTCACCTTCATCGACACGGTTGGCGCTTTTCCGGGGCTCGATGCCGAAGAGCGGGGCCAGCATGAGGCAATCGCCCGCAACCTGACCGAAATGGCGCGGCTCGAAGTTCCCATCGTGGTCGTAGTCACCGGGGAGGGCGGCAGCGGCGGCGCGCTCGGCATAGGCGTCGGCGACTCGGTGCTGATGCTTCAGAACGCCATCTATTCAGTTATATCGCCCGAGGGGTGCGCCGGAATTCTCTGGCGGGACGGGTCGTTTGCAGAGCAGGCGGCCGAGGCAATGAAAATTACCGCGCGATCGCTCCTCGAACTCGGCGTTATTGACGAGATCATACCGGAACCGCCGGGAGGCGCCCATCGGTTTCCCGCCGAAACCGGCGAACGCATAAGGGCAACGGTGCTGGGTCACCTCGAACGGCTCGGTGC
Source organism: Fibrobacterota bacterium (assembly GCA_003164335.1). Taxonomy (GTDB): domain Bacteria; phylum Fibrobacterota; class Chitinivibrionia; order Chitinivibrionales; family Chitinispirillaceae; genus BOG-1184. The sequence goes on along the minus strand of PLTF01000013.1, from coordinate 47,988 downwards.
GCTCGCCACGCAGGATTTACTCGACCGGCGCTTTAAAAAATTCTCCGCTATGGGCAAATTCGACGAACAGGAATAGAGGGAGCTTAAGCCATGACCAACGAAACAAGCCGGACGGAAGACCAGTTGCATAAGATTCCGCTCCGCGTGACCGATACGACGCTGCGGGATGCACACCAGTCGCTCTGGGCCACACGCATGCGGACCGACGATATTCTGCGTGTCATCGATGTAATCGATAATGTCGGCTACTACTCCCTTGAATGCTGGGGCGGGGCAACCTTTGATGTCTGCCTGCGCTTCCTCCGCGAAAATCCCTGGGAGCGGCTGCGCGCCATTAAATCGAAGGCAAAAAATACGCCGCTGCAAATGCTCCTGCGCGGCCAGAATCTGGTCGGGTACCGGAACTATGCCGACGATGTGGTCGACCGCTTCGTCGGACTTGCCTGTGAAAACGGCATCGATATCTTCCGGGTGTTCGACGCGCTCAACGATACCCGCAACCTCGAAGCTGCCGTACGTGCTGTCAAGAAACACGGCGGCCATGTCCAGGGGACCCTCTGCTATACCATTTCACCGGTGCATACGGTGGAGAAGTTTGTCCAGTACGCGCGGGAGCAGGTTGCCATCGGAGTCGATTCGCTCTGTATCAAGGATATGGCCGGTATCCTGTCGCCCATTGCCGCCGAGCGTCTCGTGCGAGCCCTTATCCGCGAACTCAAGGATATACCCATCCAGCTTCACTGTCACCTTTCCAGCGGCATGGCCATCGCCACGTACGTCGAAGGCGTTCGGGCAGGAGCAGGCGCCATCGATTGCGCCGTTTCGTCCATGGCAGGCTTCTCCTCACAGCCGCCGGTCGAGACCCTCGCCACCATTTTCGAAGAGACCAACTATTCGGCGAATCTGGACCTCGCCGCGATCGAAAAGGTCGCGAAATTTTTTACCGACCTCGCGCCCAGGAGACGTCAGGGGAGCGCGCTGCTGCCGTACATCGACCCGGAGATCCTGATCCACCAGATCCCGGGCGGCATGATCTCGAACTTCCGTTCGCAGCTGGAAATGCAGAATGCGCTCGATAAGATGCCGCAGGTGCTCGATGAAGTCGCTGCAGTCCGGAAAGATCTCGGGTTTCCGCCGCTTGTTACCCCGACGAGTCAAATCGTCGGCACGCAGGCAGTCATGAACATTCTTGCCGGGCAGCGTTACAAGATTGTCCCCAACGAAGTCAAGGACTATGTCCGCGGGCTTTACGGAAGATCTCCATCCCCCATCAGCCCCGAGATGATAAAAACCATTCTCGGCGATGAACAGCCGATCACCGGCCGTCCGGCGGACCGTTTGACCGCAATGCTTCCCACCGCCACCGACAATGTGGACCCCAGGCTCATCGAGCGCGAGGAGGACATCCTCTCCTACCTGCTCCTGCCCGAACCGGCGATAGAATATTTCAAGTGGCGGGCGCTTCCCGAAGAACAACGTCCCGAAACACCGGCCGACCTTGAGGTGAAATCCCAGAAGCCGGCTGCGGCGACGCTGCCGGTAAAAAGTACCCCATCGACGCCTTTTGCAGCAGCGGTCGAGTCGCTGGTCAGCGCAGCACCGGCAATGGTTCAGGAGCTGCTCCAGAAGATCGAAGGACTTTCTCTCGACGAGGTGGTATTCCGCAAAGGCGATCAGCAGATTGCGGTTCGCGCCGCCGGTGCACCGGTTTTTGCAGGCTCGCCGGTTGCCAGGAGTACCGCCGTGAATGCAGGGCAACCCGCATCGGCAAACCTGCCGGCAGCTCAAGCCCCTGCCGCCGAACCGGCCTGGTCCCGGACGATCGATGCTCCGCTCGTCGGCAAGTTCTACCTTTCGCCCGGCCCCGGAAAATCTGCCTTTGTCAAAGAGGGCGATACCGTGAACGCCGGTGCAAAGGTCTGCATCGTGGAGGCCATGAAGCTCTTTAACGAGATCACAGCGCCGGTCAAGTGCAAAATCGTCAAAATCCTGGCTGCCGACGGCGCAGCGGTCCAGAAGAATACTCCCCTGCTGGCGATCGAGGAAATCGGCTGAGACCGGCCCTCAAGTCGGTCGGCGCAGTCGATTGGGGCAGATTTCTACGGGATGAAAAGCCTGAAATCCAGCTCGCGGACAGGCTTATAGTGCTTTTTATTTCCCGACAGCAAGGGGTAGCCGTTTTCAATTGCGGTTGCCGCTATCATTGCATCGTCGGCCACTATGCCGTTGCTCATCGAGTATTCCTCTATGTAAATCAAGGCGCGGTGACCGATGGACTCCGACAACGGCAGAATCGTAAAATCCAAATCTTTAAGGTACGATTGAATTGTCGATTAACGCTGCTTATGAACAGCTTAGTATAGCAAGAACCGGTAAAAAATGCCCTGTGGAAAGCACAGGCAAAAATTACCTATTGCAAATTCCGGGAGACAGGGGTACAATACTACGGTGGGAAGGTACACTCCCAAAAGACGGCATTCGCTTTTGTGACTCTTCCGGCCGATGCGTCGTTTGTCGGCCATTTTATGGACGCCCTCCGGCGATGGGCATTCGAGGGCCGGATAGGAAGTGTTTTTCATCAGGATGAAGGGGATCGGTTTCGAAAAGTAGTTGAAGATTGTGGGGGTTAAATAATCGCGGCGGTTCAACCCTGGATAAACAGCTCGCTATCCGCTGCGCCGGCCGGGGGGATCTTCTGCTCCTCCCGGCCATTTTTATTTTGGAATGGCTGTCTTGTTGGAAATCGCTCCCACGCGGGCGGGGAAACCTCGCTTCGCCGATTCTCCCCAACTGACGCATTTGATCTAAATTCGGTCTCCCCGCCAGAGCGGCATCTGCAGCGAAATATTACCGCGGAAATAAAAAACTCCTCAAAAGTGCCGATTTCTTTGAAATCAACAGCTTTTGAGGAGCCTTGGTAAATACGCCCTGAGGGACTTGAACCCACAACCCTTTGGTCCGAAGCCAAATGCTCTATCCAATTGAGCTAAGGGCGCATGATATTTATTTTACTGTAGTTACGAGTTTCTTGGTTTTGCTCTTGTCCCACTTTTATTAAAAATATCACACTATTCATGAAGCGATATCTCAGAATCCCAGCTTTTCTATATCAAAAGTCAGGGCTTTTTCTTCGAAATCCTGAAATCATAATCACCAAGGATGTCTTCAATCAGAAGAGACAAAATACTTTAAATAAAGAGCCTGGTGCTCATATCACCAATGCCCCATTATTATAGTACAGTCAAATGGGCAAAAAGTAAAAAATCCTACCGCCGACCTAACGGAACCCGTAGCCTCAGCCCACCCGGATGCTCAGGTAGCCGCCATCCCGGCATTCGGCGCACAGGATTTTTGCAAATAGCACCTTCCCGGAAGCCTCCACGTTTAATTTCCGATATAATGCTCTGCCCCATCTGCAATAATGGGAATTGTGGGGAAACTTTTGCAGCAATAGCACCTCTTGTCGGCGATACTTTTTTCTTGATCGTCCCCGACAATCTAATTATATTATGATTCTTTTGTTATATGATGCAGCATGGCGTATTATTATACAGTGAGGCAGGACTGCAGCGGAAGTGGTATCCGTCGCCTTTATTGCCGAATTGAGAGTTCAAGAAGTCCGGAAAACGTGGGGTAAGCGAGGGGGGGCTCCTGCGCGCTTTCTAAACCTGAAATATCACACCAACTACATTAAAATAACGTGGGTAATCCGAAAGGGACGTGCATGAAAAAGAAACTGGTCTATGCAGCATTCGGTCTCCTCATGATGGGTGTTTTCACAACGCCGATATATGCGCAGTGGCAAAAGGCGGCTCAGATGACGGGCGATGACACCAAACTCAATTTCATGAAACTTTATAGTAACGCAAACAATATTTTTGTCCAATCCTGGGACACCCTCAACGGCAACCAGATGTTTCTTACGACCGACAGCGGCGCGCAGTGGTCCAAGATCTGTACCGCAGACAGCAATATCGACATCATATCCGAGGTCATGGTAAGCAGCAGCAACATCCTTGCGGGTACGTTTAACGGTTTGTACCAATCCACCAATGGCGGCAAAAGCTGGACTCATTTCACCCAAAGCGGCATCCCTGCGGATACCGCCATCTGGTCACTGACGATGATCAATGACACCATCTTTGCCGGTACCGTAGGAGGCCTTTATTTTTCCACGGATAACGGCAGCGACTGGACCCAGATAATTTCGGGACTCCCGAGCAATGTCCGTATCAACTCGATTACCGCACGTGGGAACGGTATTTTTGCCGGCAGCGATACCAACGGGATTTTCGAATCGACCGACGGCCCGAAAACGTGGAGTGCTTTCGACAATTTCGGCTCAGCTACCCTTGGCGATACCGCCATGCACATCAATCAGCTCGTACCCATGGGGAATAAATTGTTCGCGGTAACCCTGAACGGTGTGTTCGTGTCCTCCAATAACGGCGCGAGCTGGACGGCAAACAGCTCCAACCTGAGTAATATCAATTGTTTTGTCGTCGTGAATAACCAGCTTTTTGCCGGGACGGACAGCAGCGGAGTATACCGCTCGCTCGACAGCGGCGCAACCTGGGTATCGACCAGTTCAGGGATGCCTTCCGGCACCCGTATCTGGTCCCTGGTCACCAGCGGCACCAGCCTCTATGCAGGCACCAATTCCGGCGTCTGGCATACCTTGTATGCAAATATGTCCTCGGTAAAAAGCGCGTCATCCTTGCGTCCGTCATTTTCAAATCTGCAATTCCGGAGGCTGAGCGGCTCCCAGGCAAAGATCGAATTTGCGCTCTCCAGTCCCGAAACGGTGGACCTTGCGGTGTATGACCTTCGGGGAAACCAAATACTGTCACTCGTACAGAAGCAATGCGGGGCCGGGTTACAATCCCTTACCTTGAATACGCGTTCCATTGCGCCGGGATCATACATCGTGCGGTTGAAGGCAGGCACGGCGACGTACCAGCAGACGGTTCCGCTGCTGCGGTAGGACGAATCCGTCGGCAGCGTAATCGGTGCGGAGTGAGCGTTTTGCTCGAAGATGCGGTCGGGGCAGTCAATAACTATCTGAAAACAAGCCATCTAACAAAGGATATCGTTCATGTATAACAGATTCAGCGGAAAGTTCGGCCCGTCACACATAGGAAGGCGCGAATTCCTGGGCACAATGGGAGCAACTACTCTCGGAGCGGCAGGGTTGAGTATTATGAGTCCCTTTGAATTCGCCAAAGATGCAATGGCCGCAGAACCGAGCATACAAATTACCACCATCGAGGTCGCAACCATGTCGGCATCATGGTTGAACAGTACCGGCTATATTATCCGTATCAACACGAATAAAGGAATTTCGGGATACGGCGAAATTCGTAATGAAGATTCCGGCGGGGGTTTCGGCGGCGGCAGCACCGGGGGCTTGGCTGAGCTGACAAGCATGTGGCCGACCCTTAAAGGGATGAATCCGACGCAGATTGACACTGTTTTCAATGCGATCAGGAATACCGGAACCCCGGACACCAACACCTCTACCACCGTGAATCAGTGCGCCATGACGGACATCCCCCGGCATACGGGAGGAATGTGCGCCGTTGAGTGCGCCTGCTGGGACATTCTCGGGAAGATGCATAACGTTCCTATATGGAAGCTCCTCGGCCCTAAATACCGGGATTCCATGCGCATGTACGCGGACACCGGGATGCAGAACAGCCTGACTGCGCTCAACTCTGCTATCGATACCCGCGTCGGTCTCGGGTTCACCTGGTACAAACATGATATCACGTACAATAACGGCTATTTCCCCAACGGTGCGCTGGTCAACGGTACCGATTACACCAATGCAGGCGATTCCAACTTCAGCTACCCCTACACGGTCATCCACCTGACCTCATCGGGCATGGATAAGTTGCTGAGTTACTCCCAGGCATACCGCGCCCGGCTCGTTTATAACGGCACGACCGCCGGGGGCTTTGACTTGACAACGGCTCCTATCTCGTCAGATCACAATACTGGCTGGACGGGCCCCAACTACCTCGATGTTACCTCCGCAAACCTATGGACGCAAGCCATGTACGACACCAGCGCACAAGGGCCATGGGGGGGGTGGCATGAGGATATCGTCCCCTGGTGGTTTTCGAAGGGATTTAATCCCAACCTCGCCATTCTCGATGCCATTCATGCCGGCAACAACTCCGGCGGCATTGCCAACTCTGCGGGCAAATATAACGGGCTCGTTAACACCAAGGGAACCGCCACGCCGATTCTTACCGGTGAGGATATGTACTGTTCCGATCAGTATCAGGCAATGATCGATGCAGGGTCGGTTGATTACATTCACCCGGATCCGGCCTCTTCCGGAGCGATCAATCAGTGCAGGATGGCCGCCCTGTATGCCGCATCGAAGGGCATTTATACCGCTTTCCACAATTCGAACGGGCCGTTCGCCACGGCAATGAACTGTCACATTTGCGCCGGCATCCCGGAGCCTTATTTTCTCGCCTGCGAACTCCACTATCCGGACAATTATACGCAGTGGCAGGCATATACCATCCCGCAACTGAACTTTGTTAATGGCTGCATACCCATACCGATGGAGCCCGGACTGGGCGTAAAGCCAAGTACCAGTTTAAGCTTTACTACCAAGACTTATACCTGATGTGCAACAATTCATAAACACTTTTTTTTGAAAGGGTGAACCGTATGAGTCAAAGCAGAAGGCAGTTTCTCAAGAGCGCTTCCATTGGGACGGCCGGCATCGTCGGCGGCGTAAGCCTGCTGAAGTCCAACAGCGCCTTTGCGGCCTACCCGGCTGCAGCGACCAGCCAGGTGTCTTTTATTGGGGCTACTCCGGGATCAAGCGCAGGACCGGGTCCGAGCCAGACGTATTCCTATACCTCAACCAACAACTCCAGTTACACCGGTCGCCGCGGGCTGATCTACGATGCGATGATGCCGTTCCAGTCGCAGATTGCCGCGGGAATCGGCACCGGGACGAATGCCAAGACCATCATCATTAAGCCGAACTTGGTCTATGCGGCATCAAGCGGTACTCCTACCGCGTTGCCCTTCACGCATGTCGATGCAGTCCGCGCCGTTATCGATTTCATCAGGGCGATGCCGGGCTTCTCCGCTGTGCCTATTGTCATTGCGGAAGCCAGCGCAGGCACTACCTCTTCGCTTATGGGAACGACGTTCAGCGATGCCAGTCAAGCCTCCTGCAATACGTATTACAAATTATTGATTACCTATACCAATCTTACCCTTGTCGACCTGAACACCAATTCGACGGTAAGCAGCACCGGCACAACGACATCGGGTGCAGGCTATGCCGCGGTAACGAATTATTTGTGGACAAAGAGTTTGAAAACATCCGTCAAGGTCAACGTCGGCCCCATCTGGATGAGCAATAAATATTTTATCATTTCCCTCTGCCGTCCGAAGACCCATAACTGCATGGTTGCAACGCTCACAACGAAAAACTGTTCCATGGGCATGCCGATTACCGGCTCCGCAAACGGCATCACCACCAATTCCAAGACACAGATGCATGTTGTGGACACATCGGTAGCAGGAAATGTCGTCGGTGAAGATGAAGATCTTGCATGGAACATCTTTCAGAACGCCACGCAGTATACCCTCAATGGTCACCCAGATTTTGCGATTATGGACGCCTGGGAAGGAATGCAGGGGAATGGACCCATCGGCGGCTCGGCCGTTGAGCAGGGCTGCGCCGTTGCCGGTTTCGACCATCTTGCGGTCGACCGCATTACCGCAAAGCTGATGGGTTGCTCGGATACCGCGATATTGGCCCAGCCGAACCCGGCAGTAACGCACTCCTATACCGATCTGCGGGCTCTGGTATGGATGTCCAATGCCGGTATCGGCAATTATGACATTACCAAGATTCAAATCAATAATGGCACCGTAGGGGATTTTTCGGCAGTGACACCGTACATTTATGGTTATTCCATGGCTACCAACTACACAGCCTCTCCTTATTATGAGACGACCTGGCTGGGGAACGATACCCTTCCCGATACCTCTGCGCCGAGCAGCACCCTCGCATTTCCACCCAACAAAACGGTGGGTGTGCTTAAGGATGCCAGGCCCTACATGTCTCCGCAGGCGAACATTCATGGCGGTGGCGTCATTCGCAGCAACGATGTCAAAATCGACCTGTTCCTGCCGGCAGGTTTTCACCTGAACCTCGGAATTTTTGACCTCAAGGGCCGCCAGATCCGCCGTCTCGGCGGCGAGTACCTGAATAACGGCAGGTACTCAATCACCTGGGATTGCAAAAACGACGCCGGCTCGCGCGTGCCGAACGGGAACTACATTATCAAACTTAACGCCAACGAATATCAGTTGTGCGATAAGATAACGCTGCTTCGGTAGGTTATTGAGGTTTGCGATTTTAAAAGGCCGTTTCCGGGTAGCATCCGGGAACGGCCTTTTTGTTCTGCTCCACACGGCGCGGCCCCCCACCGGATGCCTTGGATTTAAGCCCGGTTCATCCGACAAATCCCCATCTTTTCCACGCAATCTAATACCCTGGGGTATATTTTACTAAAGTACCCGGCGGATGACCTGCCGGGCTATAGAGAACGCCATATTCAACCATTGTAAGGGGAGTGCCATGCCCCAATTCAAGAAACAGCGGTGTTTTCCCGTTTTAGCGGTTTCCATCGCGCTTACCGGTATTTTCGGCTGCGCGCCGTCGATCAACTATGCCATTAAATCCGTTCCTGAGGAAAGCGTTCTCCAGCTGACCCAGATCACCCCAGACCAGGACAGCGTAAACGGACCAAGGGTCTACTGGAAGGAAAAGTCGTGGTCCTACGACGAGCGAGAAAGGATCTCGGTATCGTCCGACGGTTCGAAAATAGCCTTCATGAGCTTCAAGGGCGGCTCGACCGGCATCATCGTGCGGATGCTTGACGGCAGTAACCTGAGCTTCCGGAAGCCCGGCCATGGCCAGGCAATCGATCCCTTCCTTTCCGCCGACGGAACGCGGATGATTTACTCACGCTGCGACCATGCATCGTGGGATATTTACGAGACCTCGCTCGACTCAAACCCCGCCGTACGCCGCATCACGAACGATCCGTATTATAACGTTTATCCTGCGTATGGTGTTGACAAGAAGATTCTCTTCAGCCATGTCGAGCTGCAGCCGGGCACGCACAAGGGCAGCGCCGTTCCCTCGTCGAAGCTCTGCAGCGTAGACCTGGCGAACTCGCTTGTTACCGAATACGGCGAGGGTCTTTATACGGCCTCCTGCGTGCCGAATAAAAACAAGGCAGTCGTGGTCCGGCTGAACGACGCTACCCGAACTACCGAGCTCTGGACCATCGACCTCACGACCGGCGCGAAGAACCTGCTCTTCGGCAAGCCCGGCGAGGGCGCAGCCGATCCGGCGGTTTCGCCCGACGGTAAGGTAGTTGCCTTCGTCAGCATGACCGAGCCTCGGAACTCCCCTGCCAATCTCGATATCTACACCATCAACATGGACGGGTCCGGCCTGACACAGCGGACCTTTTTTCCCGGCCAGGATGTCTGCCCGCGCTGGTCGGGCAACGGAGGGGCGCTCTATTTCCTGAGCCAGCGCAATACCGATGCCGGGGAATGGAACGTCTGGAAAATGGAGCTGCCCGAATACCTCGGTGCAGGCGCCGTGCCGACCGCGACGGCTCACGGAGCTCCAGCCGACAGCGGAAAACTGGTATTGAAGGCGCCTGCGCCGCAGCCTGCCGAAAACCCCGCCGGGCAGCCGGGTAGCGCTGTTGCGGACTCATCCGGCAGGTTGGACCTGGGCGCAGCACTGATGTCCCTGAAGCCCGGGTCGGTCGCGACCCTGGTATTGAATGACGGCTCGACGGTAACCGGTACCGTCGTCAAAGTCGATAAGGATGCGATCGTTGTCAATGCCTCCGGGGTTGAGCGCTCAATCCAGGTTTCTACCGTTTCAAAACTCGATTCCCAACCCATAGCGCCCCAGGCTTCCCCGCAAGGAGGTAAATAAATTGAGGTACACTCTTTCGTTCCTTTTTGCCCTTTGGATATCCGGCACGGCTGCCGCGGAAAAAGCGGATTCGCTGTTCTTCATCTCCCCGCAATCGGCAACCGGCTATAGCGGAATAAGCACAAGTAAACTTGGCGACGATCTCCCGCCATGGACCCCACCCGCCGCGGCCGGGCAGGCGAAGGCTGCCGCCAATGCAGCGGAAAAATCCGGTTCCATGATTTCCATCGGCGAATCGAATCTTGGCGTCAGCGTGACCTTCTCAGGGTATCCGGATAAAATCATTACCTTCGCGACCTCCTTCGGATTTTTCAAAGAGACCCCGCGCAGCTCGCTTTCGCTCCTGAACGCCGTTTCCGATTCATTCCCGGGTGGAGTAGATACTTTGCAAGCGCATGGGGCTCCCGCATCGGTCACCGAGGTCACGTCGCTCAGCCATATCAGGACTGGAGCCGGTCTGCGGTTCAATACCTATCCCATTATGAAACCGTATGATTTCCTGCCCTTCCCCATCAACCCCTTCGTCGGCGCGAGCGTCATGTTCGATGCGTCATTCGGCTCCACGAAAATCAACCCGTCGGATTCACTCAACCTGTCGACCGATACCACGGTTTTGAGCGCATTCGATACCACCTATCACCGGTTCTTCCTTGATGCCGGTCTTGCCTTCCCCATCGGCATCGAATTCTTCCCGCTCAAGAAAACGGATATTCCCGTTCTCAAAGACATGGGAGTATCCTTTATTTATACGTTCTATGCTCTGTACCGTGTCATGGCGTACCCGGGGTTGACGGTTAATCCGTACAGCGATTACCTGAATAACCACAACAGCGGCAGCAATTCAAGCAGCAATTCAAACACCAGCTCCAACAATAGCTCAAGCAGTAATAGCTCAGGGAATAATGGCTCCGACAGCACATCAAGCAGTTCGGGAAATAACAATAGCAACTTCCCGCTCTGGACCGGGTGGAAGAAGATAAGCTCGAAGAGTGAATTCCAAATAAGCCTGGAGTTTATGTTCTAGGAAAGTTGATTATAAATGCCTTTGGTGGAGGAACCTCTCTACGCGGGTTCCCCCTGGCCTAAAGCCGCGAAAAACACGCGTCTTTAGGCACAACCCCCTCCTGCGGAAGGGGAAGGCGATGTTNNGGCAAACGCTCTCCCCCTCCCGCAACGCTCACATTAGGTAGAAAACACATTAAAAGGCTATCCTTACTTTCTGTTTTCACTTTTACTAAGCAGTTCATAAGTAAGGTTACATCCACCCGTTCGTGGTGAGCCTGTCGAACCATGAACGGCGCTAAATTGCCGCTCGCCCTTCGACAAGCTCAGGGCGAACGGTCCTCATTTGAGATTATACTTATGAACTGATTAGTAACTTGGGGCTTGGGACTTGTAACTTTTTTAAAACCTTATGGCCGGGATCTCCGATCCAGGTACTTTTGAATTTGCATTACCCATGAGGGCACGGCACGCCGTGCCCCTACGGATTCATCAATCCAGGGCGACCGCGGGTCGCCCCTACGAAGGCAACAAGCTGGAGAGACTTACCCATGTTTTTTCTACCATAGAAGAGGGCGTTGCGGGAGGGGAAGGCGTTTGCCGGGGGCAAACATCGCCTTCCCCTTCCCGCTGGAAGGGGTGTGTCGGAGACGCGGCTTTGCGCGGCTCCGACCAGGGGNNCCAGGGGCTGGTGCAATTAAAACTATTAATACGCCGTCCATTTTGCCTTTTGGGCGAAATGGGTAACCGCCTAAGCGGTTCCCCCACCGGATGCCTTGGAATTGAGCTCGGTTCCCCCACCAAGGGCATTAGATCTAAGCTTGATTCCCCCTGATGTTGTTTTTTCCCGCCCGGACAATACAAAAGGCCGCTCATGGCTTGAAAATGCTGCACCATGAACGGCCTTTTTTTAAGTCAAATAAAAAAATACCTGCTTAAGAACTCTTATTGACCCACCGGGGTCTGGACTATGTACACTGCCGAGGACATCCCGGGATCGGCCTTCCCCTGCCCTGCACCGCGAACCGATGCTCCTCCGGCCACCCGCTGCCCCTTTATGTTATAAATAATGGAGTTGTTGGCCATATCATGAAAAGTTGCCGAACCGCCCAGCATGAGCTGAAGCCCTGCCCGGGGCTTTGCTACCTTGAGCGCGGTCACGGGATTGGCAGAATTGCTCCGGACCCCGACCACGGGAGAGTATGCAGGTCGTACCCTTCCTGCAACTTTAAGCTGGACCATGAACAGACCGCTGTCGGCAGCAATATAGAGGGTCTTCGGGTTTGGGCCGCCGAAGGGAAAGTTTCCGAATACACAATTGGCTGTACTTAAGCTGGTACTCGGCGACTTCTGGATCATGTGTATCGAGCCGAGAACCTTCCCGGTGGAGTCGTAGGCGACAATCGATTCGGGATAGGTACCCCCGCTGGTGTTGCTGGCAATATAGACGTCATAGAGTGAATCGATGGTAATGCCGTCGGGTGAGGTCACCGATGCAAAAAGCTTTTTCGTGCTCGTATCCATGAGATGGGTCGTTGCGTCAACCTTGAAGGTGAATACCTGATTTTGTCCGTACGCGTTAACGTAGATGATTCCCTTCTCCTGGATGTATTCGATACCGTTCCATTCGCAGTTGGAAGGGGTGGCATAGTTCCAATCCTTGTTGACCGAACTATCGTAGGAGTGGAAGAAGATGTGCTGGTTGAAGCAGGTGAAGTACAGGTCGCCGTTCGAAGCGAAGGTCAGGTCGTTGGCGCCCTGGCCCCAGGTGGTGCCGCTGGTAACGACCTTAATGACATGGCCGTCCGTCGTGTCGCGTTCCGTGATTCTGGCCTGCTCGCAGACCGTCAGGTTCCCGTCGACCGGGTTGAAATCGAGCCCATTGACATAATTGGTTGATCCGCTTGTCACTGTTATCAGTTTGGTCATTACCCCGGCGGCCGTAACCTTCCAGATATTCCCGGCGTTCTGCTCGACGAAAAATATAGTGCCGTTCTTGCTGGCTACCGGCCCTTCACCCCACTGATTGAGCGCGGTCCGCGGCGACGCCGCCGCGTGAAGAACCTGGGTACCCGAGTCGCAAAGCCAGGTGGGAAGGGTAATCGTGCCGTAACTCTGGCCGTAAATGGCGTTTCCGGTCGCGAACATGACGGCGATTGCGGTCAATCCTGCTTTTTTCAACCTTGAAGTGAACATGGGCTCTCCGCCTTGTTTATTCCGGTTTTCTTCCGGAATGGTTTTCGTCCGTTTCGGACTTTTGCAGTACCTATCTAATATAAAACATGGCCGCATCCGACAACCCGGCTGCGGCCATGCACATGATCGGAACTCAGACCGTTACTTAAGAGCTCCTGCTACTACCTCGCAAGAGTGATATGATCGCTTAACTGCCTCTGGCCGAACTGCAGCTTGATGATATAGCCGCCGTTGGCTACCTTGGAACCGCGATCGTCCCGGCAGTCCCAGTATATCGAAAACCGGCCCTGGTTCAGATACTCGTTGGCAAGTTTGCGGATTTCCTGGCCCTTCATGTTGAAAATGCCGAGTTTGATATCATACCCGGCAGGCATGAAGAGGTCGATCTTGATTTCATTGGCTTCAACAACGCCACCGACATGCATGTTCTTCTGCTGGATCATGATCGGGGCGGGATTGCCCACTACCCCTGATTGACCCGGAGAAAACGGGAAAAGGCTGTTTGGGGCAGAAACCTTCGGACCCAACGTATCGGCAGTCTGCCATTCCACTTCGTAATACGGGGTGTTGGCATAATTATCAGCCATCTGGTAGGTCTGGATATACGGGGCAACTACGCTTGTCAAAAATGCAGCGCTTGTTTGACCGGTGGTTTGCTGGACAAAGGAGATCTTGTTGATGTCGTAGTTACCAATGCCCGCATTACCCATCCAGAGCAGGTAGCGCGGGTCGGTGTAGGAAGGTGTCGTATCCGGCAGCTTCGGCGCGTAATTCGGGGTATCCGAGAGGCCCATGAGCTTTGCCCCGATACGGTCGACCGCAACGTGGTCCACCCCGGCCACGGCGCATCCCTGCTGCATGGGCACACCTGACACCGGCCCATTATGCTGCTCCCCTTCCCATGCATCGAGAATTGCAAAATCGGGATGGTTGTTGAGCGTATACTGGGTGGCATTCTGGAAGATGTTCCAGGCGAGGTCACGGTCTTCATTGGTAACGGTTCCCTGAGAGTCCCCGACGGCATGCATGAGCGTCTTGGAATTGGTGCTCTGAACAGAGTTGGTGCTCGTCAGCGGCATCCCCATGGAGCAGTTCTTCGTGACGCCGGTAACGACCTCGCAGTTATGCGTTTTCGGCCGGCAGATGGAGATGATGTAATAATTCTTGCTAAGCCAGATAGGCCCGACATTAACGGCAATCGAAGTCGCAAGATCGGTTTTCCACAGGTAGCTGGTTACCGCCGCATATCCTGCATTTGCGGTGGTGCCGCCGGTGGAGCTTACCGTCGAGTTGGTATTTAAATCGACCAGGGTAACCCCGGTGTATTGTGTTACCAACGCGCAAAAGCCGCATGTATTGTACATGGTGGCGGTAGTGGTCGCGCTTGCTTCGGCAATGACGATGGGAACATTCGCGGAAGTATCCCTTAAGAAATTGATAAGGCCTCGAACCGCATCGACATGGGTGGCATTAAGAGGCGTGGAAGATCCAGTCGACGAATACGTACTCGACGAGCCGGTATAAACCATATTCGGCTTGATTATAATCGTTTTCCCGACGATTGCGGCGGCAATGGCTGACTGGAAGGGCATCAGTACATCGTAAATCAGCCCCATGCGTCCGGTCTGGATACCGTTACTGGCAGTACCCGAGGAGGTGGCAGAAGCGGAGGTGTACTTCGACGTATAGGTGAACGTCTGGTTCGGAGCGGTGCCCCCGGTCAGCGTCGCGCCTATAAACGACAGCTGGCTCGTTGCCGACGCCGGATAATAGGCAAACGCGCTCTTCCTCAGCATGCTGGCTCCGCCGATAAGTCCGGCGGTACCGATGGAGGTGTTCTTCAGGAACTGCCTTCTGTTGAGACTCATGCAACCTTCCTTTCAAATAAAGAGTACATTTATGTTATTGGGAATGAGGTTTGATGACTTTTTAATTAAGCCCAGCCCCTGCTGGTTCCATAACCTTTCCCTGGTCTTACCCTCATAATATAAAGGATTGCCTGTAACAAGAGTATCTTTTTTTCTTTAGCTTTGATATATTATTGTATCGGCCCTGATCCGCGTTTTAGGAGGGGATGGTACTGGTGGGAGGGTGGGAGGGTTGGAGGGTTGGAAAATCAAAATAAAAGGGGAGACAGCGTTTGCCGTCCCCCCTATTACTATAAACTCCAACAGTTAATAATCTATCGTTCCAGCATGACCGTCCTGATCTTCTCAATCCCCCCGGCCTTGAAACGAACGATATAGCTACCGGGAGCGAGAGAGAGATTACGAAGGCTCAGGGTATAGCTGCCCGCAGCCATGGTACGGTTCACTGCAAGGGCAACCCTGCCAAGCAGGTCATTGAAAGTTATTTCGACCGCGCCCGATGATGCCACAGAATAGAGCAGGGCATCACCCCGGACGCCGAAATCCGTTTTCAGCATCGCGGTGCCGCCATTTGCAAGCACGCCTACCGATGTGACGGTAAAAACCCAGACCGATGACCAGGTCCCCTGCCCGGCAACATTTACCCCGGCAACGTGCCAGTAGTAGGTTGCGCCGAGAGTCAGGCCGCTCACTGCGAGCGATGTGCCCGAAACACCCTGGCTCACCACGGTTGTCGTAAAAGCCGATCCCGCAGAGACCTGAATCATGTACGAAGCTGCTGCGCTTGAGGTTCCCCATGAGAAGGTAAGGCTGGGCTTCTGGTTCACCGCACCATTTGACGGCGATGCCAGGACAGGTATTCCGGCAACGGCCGCCGTGGTGAAACTCCAGGTAGTGGACCATGACCCCGACCCGGCAGCGTTTGCCCCGGCAACCTCCCAGTAGTAGGTCGCATTGGGTGCAAGACCGCTTACTGCAGCTGAGGTACCGGCAACGCTCTGGCTCACGATGGTTGTCGTAAAACCCGATCCGGCTGAGACCTGAATTGTGTACGACGTCGCAGCACTTGCGGTTCCCCATGAGAAGGTCAGGCTCGTCAGCTGGTTTGCAGCGCCGTTGGTCGGCGATGCAAGAGCAGGAGTCCCGGCGATCGCTGAGGTGGTAAATGACCAGACCGACGACCAGACCGATGTGCTGGAGGAAGTCTTAGCATTCACTTCCCAATAGTAGGTCTTCGATGCGGCAAGCCCGCTGAGCGACTGGGAGGTCCCGGTCACGCCGGAGAAGCTTGCAGTCGTCGTCGAAAAATCCGAAGCGGTCGATGCCAGGACCGAATAGGAGATGGCGGTGTTGACCGCGTTCCAGCTCAGCACCGGCGCAAGGGCCTGATTACCGGCTCCATTGACCGGAGCGATCAGCGTGGGTGCGCCGACCGGGGATATCGTCATAAAACTCCAGACACCGGACCAGGCGCTCGTCCCAACGGAGCTCGATGCATTCGCGCGCCAGTAATACGTGGTACCGTTGGCAAGGCCCGTCGGGGATGCCGAAGTTGCAGTAATACCCGACTGCTGGAACGACGTGGTGGCGAAGCTTGTGGTCGTCGATACCTGGACGCCATACGAGTTCGCTCCTGCGGCCGCACTCCATCTTAAGGACAGGGTTACCGACACTCCCGAAGCTCCATTGGTGGGCTGGGCCAGAACGGGAACGGCAGGCGCCACGGCGTTGATCGCTGTTAATGAATCGTTCGGCTGCTGGTTCTGGTAGCACAGCCTGATCCAGTCGCTCGCCCGCGGGACACCCTCAAACCGGGACTCACAGATGGAGCCGCCGAACTTGAGCCCGGAATGGCCACCGCCGTGTTTCCCGATGACCGTTCTCTTGCCGCTATTACCACCGGTCCAGGCAAGGGCATTGGCGGCCGGCAGAGTCTTGACCGAGTCGCCGTTCATATAAACATTGGCAATACGGGCCGTTGGATTGATGACGAGCGCAAGGTGCCGCCATCCCTGGTGCAACGCCGCCTGCCCGGAAGTATTTGAAAATCCGTTGAGCGAGGTGCCGGTTTGCGACGGAGAGGGCCATCCGTAGTTGTTCCACTGGGTTCCCGAGCCGAACCATGCCGCCGTGATGGAGTCATTTCCGGTTCCCGTTCCCCCGGCGTCATTCAGGCTCGCATAGTCCCCCATTGACATAATGCAGGAGAGATGGCCGTTTGCCGAGGTATTCGCCTGGTCGATGCTGTCGACCCGGACCCATGCCGACAGGGTGACCTGCGAGGGGGATCCCAGAAGGCCGGCGATAGTGATGGAATCGCCGGCGATATATGAAGAGGAGGTGCCGTAGCAGTGCATCGCAACAGCTCGGTCGAATACACCGGTCGTGTCCGTGACGGTGCCGCTGGGTGTTCCGTTATTCCCCTGCCCGGTGGCATCGTAAAGCGTCGTTCCGGTGCTCAATTTATTCAGATGAAGGACTGCCGCGAATCCATTAGCCGATGAAAACACTTTGGTCGAATCCGAGGTTGTCACTGCGGTGCTCTTGCCCCAATACATGTTGATCGTCTGGTTCGCATTGTTGCCAACCAGGGAGTCCACCTTCACCCAGATAAGGGCGGTCTGGGCCGCCTGATTGTACTTGTTCAGCTCATAGGGAAGCTGCGATGTGTCGCCGACACCTGTCCGGGTGAACCGCAGGTCGCCGCCGTCGCTCCGCGCTGTGGCAAATACCGCCGCAGCGTTGAGGGAGGTGAGACGGATCAGTACAGGAAAATTATACTGCGTGGATGACGTGTTTGCCCCTGTTGCAGAGGTATTGAGGGTAATGGCGGTGGAATACTGCCATGTCGTCAGGGTATCCTGCGCATTCAGCGAAAATGATATGCCGAGCATAGCCATAATGCCGAGCATTCCCGATAGTACTTTCCGGTTAATCATAATTCTCCTTTGTGTTGTTGACCGTCTGCCGGCAGACTGAGAATCAGCCTTTTTCCGATTTTTCATTCATGTGCGCATCGACGTTCCAACCGGCCGGTGCAAAAAGAACCGATGAAGCATCGTGCCGTCCACAATAAAGCTGCATGAATTACATCCAATTCGCCCCCTATTACTATTCAAGAAGATAATCGGTCAATAAATAGGGGAAGACACCCCTCAGTGCCTTCCCCTATTTTTTTAGAATATGGAAAGGCAACTAGCGTTCAAGCATAACCGTCTTGATTCTTTCGATTCCTCCAGTCTTGAAACGCACGATATAGCTTCCGGGCGCAAGGGAGAGGTTACGGAGACCAAGAGTGTAATTGCCGGCGGCCATGTTTCTGTTCACCACCAGCGCTACCCTGCCAAGAAGGTCGCTGAACGTTATTTCAACTGCGCCGGGTGAGGCCACCGAATACAGCAGCGCATTACCCCTCACGCCGAAGTCCGTTTTCAGCACCGTATTTTCGGAGCTGACCAACACTCCCGTTGCCACGGTAGTAAAGCTCCAGGCTGACGCCCACATATGTGAGACGTTGTTGATACTTTCCACCTGCCAGAAATAGGTGGTCTTGGTGGCTAGGCCGCTTAGTGCAAACGTTGTGTTGGTCAAACCAACCTGGCTCTGGACGGTTGTTGCAAACGTAGACACCGCGGAGACCAGGAGAGCATAGGACGTTGCGCCACTTGCCGACCCCCAGGAGAGGGACAGCGACAGCTTCTGACCGGTAGCGCCGTTCGAGGGCGAGGACAGAACCGGAGTTGCCGGTACGGGCGAAGTGGTAAAGGACCATGTTGCCGCCCATGCATTTGACGAAGTACCTGCAGCATTCACATGCCAATAGTACGTGGCATTGACCGCAAGCCCGGCGACCGTTTGCGTAAGTGCAGTGATTCCGGCCTGGCTGAACAATGTAGTCGTGAAAGCAGTGTTGATGGAAACCTGGAGCTGATAGGAAGTGGCTCCAGTAGCAGCGCTCCAGCTGAAGCTCTCGGACACGGGTTGTCCCGTGGCTCCATTGGCAGGCAACCGAAGAGCGGGAACACCCGACGACGACGCAGCACTCACGCTCGTGAGGGAATCGTTAGGCTGCTGGTTCTGGTAGCACAGCCTGAGCCAGTCGCTCGCACGGGCGACGGTATCGATTCGGGCTTCGCAGATCGAGCCGCCGAGCTTCAGGCCCGCGTGACCGCCGCCGTGTTTCCCGAGTACCGTCCTGACGCCGCTGTTGCCGCCGGTCCAGGCAAGGGCATTGGCTGCCGGTTCAGTTGCTACAGAGTCGCCATTATAATAGATATTGGCGTAACCGACCGTGGGATTGATAACGATGGCAACATGCCGCCATCCCTGATGGAGACATGCGTAGCCACTCGTATTGGAAAAACCGTTAAGCGAGGTGCCGGTTTCGGACTGTGTGGGCCACCCGTAGTTGTTCCACTGGGTACCCGTACCAAACCAGCCGGTGCAGAGAGAGTCCGTTCCGGTTCCCGATCCTCCGGCGTCGTTCATGCTCGCATAATCGCCCATTGACATGATGCATCCAAGATGGCCGTTGCCCGAGGTGTTGGCCTGGTCAATACTGTCGACCCGTACCCATGCCGACATCGTTACATTGGCCGGTTGGCCGATCAGGCTGGCAATGGTTATCGAATCCCCGGCAACATACGAACTGGAGGTGCCGTAGCAATGCACCGCGACAGCACGGTCAAATACTCCGGTAGTATCCGTTACGGTACCGCTGGGCGTTCCATTGTTTCCCTGCCCGGTGGCATCGTAGAGCGTCGAACTGCTGGCCAGCTTATTCAGATGAAGTACCATGCCGAAACCGTTGGCAGGCGCAAACACCTTAGTCGAATCCGAGGTCGTAGTCGCAGAGCTCTTGCCCCAATACATATTGATCGTCTGGTTCGCATTGTTGCCCACCAGGGAGTCTACCTTCACCCAGATAATGGCAGTCTTTTGCGCAGCACTATACTTATTCAATTCGTAGGGGAGCTGCGAGGTGTCACCGGCGCCCGGCCTGGTGAACCGCAGGTCGCCGCCGTCGCTTCGCGCCGTAGCAAATACCGTCGCCGCGTTGGCGGAGGTCAAACGGATCAGCACGGGAAAATTGTACTGGGTGGAGGTTGTTTTGGCTCCCGTTGCAGAGGTGTTAAGCGTGATGGTGGTGTTGTACTGCCAGGTTGTCAGCGTATCCCCTGCATACAATGAAAAGCATGCGCCGAACATTGCCGCCATCCCGATGACTGCCGAAACTGCCCTTCTGTTGAACATAGCACTCCTTTGTCAATGTTGAAGGCCCATTCCTATGACGAATAGTTCTCTCGAATTATTCAATATTCTCGCATTTTCAGGTATTTTCACCCCCTCAGGTAGAGCATTGTGATTATGAGTTCCCTATGCGCCGTTTCTGCAGGAGCCGATACTTCCTGAATCTCAATTCCGCAACAGTATTAAATAACTACGAATAAAATAATATCGACCCGCCCGCAGATCAAATGCTTTTTTAAGGAACGGGAATTGAAGTTCCCCAAAGCAGAGCTTCGGGGATCGCGAAGCAGCCTGTCATGCGCTCGCTGTGCCTGTTCATCAAATTTTAAGAAATGCACCGTCATAGCGATACTGTCGGTCCAAGAGCGGAATTTTCAGGGGTCCCCTAAAGTATTTTTCCCTGCCCTGCCATCAGCGGGAATCTTTACTGCCTTGTCCGGTAGGCCGGTGAGAAAGGGTATGCAGGAATATTACGATATCATCATAATCGGCGCAGGCCCCGCTGGTCTGAGTGCCGGGCTGCATGCATCGAACGGCACCACCAGGCGAGCAATTCTCCTCATTGATAAAATCGCTCCCTGGGAACACACGATCCAGTGCGCGGAAGCGGTAGGTCGCCGGGGGTTTGAGGAGGCTATCGCCGTCAGGCCGAACTGGGTCCGCCAGGGAATCGGCAAGGCAAGCTTTCATGCGCCCGACGGTGTCGAGGTCATCTACACCGATAAAAACGGCGGGTACATAATCGACCGGGCGGCCATGCAGCGCGATATTGCCGACGACCTGGCACGGCGGGGAGTCACGAGCCGTTTCGGCTGCGCGGTCACCAGGGTATCGGGCATGAAAAATTTCCGCCGCATCGTGGGGTTTGCCGACGGCTCTGCCGTGTGCGGCCGGGTAGTCATCGATGCCGCCGGCCCCATTGCCGGCCTTGGCAGGGAAGATTCTTTCACGCGCAAACCGCCCGACCTGGAGCCCGCGTACTTCGCCCTCGCCGAGGGTCTTTCCCTTCCCGCAGATACCGTACACATTTACATGAGCAGGGAGTTTGCACCGGGCGGGTATGCGTGGGCTTTCCCCCGCGGCAAAAGCGCAAACATCGGGATCGTCATCGGCTCGGCTTTCAAGGGCAAGGTCAATATCCGCCGGCTCCTTGATGCCTTTCTGCAGCATCATTTCCGGGAGGCATCCATTATCAAGTATTACGCAGGGACCATACCCTGCGCTGCAGGCCGTGCAAAAATGGCGCTGCCCGGATTTCTCAAGGCTGGAGACGCCGCAAGCACGGTCAATCCCATTTCCCGATCCGGCATCACCGAGGCGCTTGTCTGCGGGGAACTTGCGGGAAGTCATGCGGTACGCATGCTGGAGGCTTCCGGAGAGCGGGAAATGCAGAAAATTGCGGTCGCGTATGAGGCGGCATGGCGTAAGAAACGCGGTCGCCGCCATGAGAAGCTCTCCCGCGTGAAACCGGCGTTCGCCGATGTTCCGGATGAAGATTACAACGCGGCGACCGCGGCTCTCTCCGGCCTCGGGCCGGACAAACTTACCATGTTCCGGATTTTCAAAGCCGCCCTCGGCCGCTTTCCCCGGCTGCTCTGGGGATTGCGGCACATGGTATAACTAAACCCATTCGGGATTGCAGCGTCAGGCGTCCTCGCTGGCCATTTTCTCGAAAAATGCCACGAAATCCGTACGCCTGGGATCGTCCTCCGGCAGGCTCTGCAACTTGATAGCCGCTTCAGGGTGGCGGTTGAGCATTCCGGCAATCATATATGGTACCGAGTAGCCCCACTGAATGCTCTTCTGCAGCGGCAGCACCTCTTTTCCGATCACCCCGAGAAGCGGCAGGAGATCGAATTTCGGGTTTTTCAGGAAGCCGAAGAGCAGTTCGAGCGGGCAGTTTCCTGCCGCCCTGCCCAGGCCGTAGAGCGTTCCGTCGAGATAATTGGCGTTCTTTATTATCGCTTCGATCGTATTGGCATAGGCTAATTGCTGCTGGTTATGGAAATGGACCCCGACCTCCTTGGTCTTGAGGTAGCGCTGAAACTTATGGACCAGATAATCGACATCCTCGCTGTAGAGAGCCCCGAATGAGTCGACCAGGTAGCAGGCCACGACATCGGTTTCCTCTTCAACCTGCTGCAACGCCTCATCGAGTTCCCGTTCCAGCACATGCGAAATGGCCATAAAATTAATGGTCGCCTGATAGCCTTTTTCCGTCGCATTGTTGGCGAGCATGATCGCCTTGTCGATATCCTTGACATAGGTCGCAATCCGCACCATATCAACGACACTTTCAGACTTGGGCAGCAGGTCTTCCGGGACCGCCTTATGGGCATCCTGCATGACCGCCAGCCTGGTGTGCGGCTCGATGCCGTCGGTGAGGCGCTTGAGCACCTCGTCGTCGCAGAAGCGCCACAGCCCGTACTTGCTCGGAGAAAACATCTCCTTGCTGTTCCGGTAGCCGATTTCAACAATATCGACATTTGCGGCGCAGACCGCAGCATATATCGCCCGGACGGTCTCAAAGGTAAAATTTGAGTTGTTCATCAGGCCGCCATCACGGATGGTGCAGTCGATAACCTTGATCTGGGGTCGAAACATCGCCTTCTCCTTGCTGTATTGCAGTTCCCGGAGCAAGCTCCGGGGACTGCGCACGCCATGCCTGTTCAGGTTGAGTGAAAAAAATACATCGACGGCAGCAGAGCCTTCGCCGGGATCCCGCCCGCGGCGTGGTCCTCCCGGAGGAGAATTTTTCCGGCACGCGGACGTATTTTTATGCCGTTACAAGAGAGGGACCTTTCACCATCGTTACAGGAGGAACCATGAATTCCGTTAAAACGACACTTCTATTAGGTTTGCTTACCGGCCTGCTCGTCACCTTCGGCTATATGGCGGGCCGTAATAACGGCGCGCTCATCGCACTCCTGGTTGCAGGAGTCATGAATTTTGTCAGCTACTGGTTTTCCGATAAGATCGTTCTTCGAATGTACCGGGCCCAGGAGGCAACCGCAGCGAATGCTCCGGTCCTCTTCCGCGTGGTGCGCCGCCTTGCAGACCGGGCCAACATGCCGATGCCGAAGGTGTATATCATCCCCTCCGAGGCAGCCAATGCGTTCGCCACCGGTCGCAGTCCTGCCCATGCATCCGTTGCGGCAACCGTGGGAATCCTGCGCATGCTCGGCGAAGACGAGCTTGAAGGGGTCATGGCTCACGAGCTCTCCCACGTGCAGAATCGCGACACCCTGACCGGCACCATCGCCGCAACCCTTGCCGGAGCGATTACCTGGATTGCCCACATGGTCCAGTGGGGCGCCCTGTTCGGGGGAATTGGCGGCCGCAGCAGCAACGATAACCGGGGCGGGGTCCTCGGATCGCTGGCCATGGCCTTCATCGCCCCGATAGCCGCTCTCCTTATTCAAATGGCCATTTCGCGATCGCGCGAATATGCCGCGGACGAGGCCGGAGCCCGATTGTGCGGCAGACCGCTCTCCCTTGCCAATGCATTGCAGCGGCTCGAAATGTCGACCAAGGTCCGCCCTCTCCCGAGCGACAACCCGACGACCGCCTCCCTCTTTATTGTTAATCCCTTCAGGGGCGGCGGCATGCTCTCGCTCTTCAGCACCCACCCGCCGATGGCGAAAAGAGTCGCGAAACTGCAGGAATTGGCGAGAATGATGTAAGACGGGATCTTACTAGTATCTGCCTTGTAATGCCCGGCACCCCTCGACGAGCCCCAGGCTGCAGGCCCTGCTGAAGTCGTCTTCGGCGCGCCGATCGTCGCCCATGGCGGCAAAGGCATGCCCCCTGTTGAACCAGGTAACCGCACGACCGGGATTGAGTGCGAGAAAACGACCGAAATCCTCTACCGCGCGTCCATATTCCCCTTTATAGCAGTAAACCAGCGCACGGTCGTTATAGGCATCGGAAATCGCCGGATTGAGAGTCAGCGCCCGGGAGTACTCCGCCAGGGCGCTGTCATACTCATGGCGGGCGGAATAGATTATCCCGAGATTATAATGCGGCTCCCCCGCTGCCGGATCATGCATGATTGCCTGATGGTAATCCCCGGCTGCACGATCCAGGTCATGCCCTTCTGCAAAGATCAGGCCGCGATCATTATAGGCCTTGGCCATACCCGGGTCGAGCACAATCGCCCGTGAATAATCTTCGAGAGCCCGCCCCGTGTCGCCCAGAGACGAATACACCAGCCCACGATTATAATAACCGGGAGCATAGCCGGGGTCGAGGCGAAGAGCCAGAGTAAAATCATCCAGGGCCCTGCCGTAATCGGATGCGGCCGCGCAGGCGCATCCGCGATTGATATAGGCTATTGCACCGGGGTGCCGGGCGATGACATCATTCCATAAAGTCAAGCTATCGTTCCAGATCCGGCAGCGCTGGAATGAGGCGAAGGCATACGCGGCCAGCAGCACCATCAGGCAGGCCTTAAGCGCAACTCCCGCTTTTTTATGCGCATGCCGCTTCTCTTCTATCACGTACAACGCTCCGGCTGCGAAGAGGTAACAGAGCCCGGTCATCGGGAGGTAGGAGTACCGGTCGGCAACCAGGAAATCGCCGATGAGCACTATCTGCATTACCGGGAGCAGCGTAACAAGATAGAAAAGCGTACCGAACACCAGGGTACGGGATTTTCTCTTCCGGAACACTGCCGCCAGGAAACCTGCCGCAATGAAGGGAGCCAGGTACAGCTGCAGCAGGAATAAACGGTCCGGATGCACCGGAATCGGATACAGCGCCGAGAGATGCAGCGGCACCAGGGTCTTGAGCGGGTAGAACAGCATCCCGTAAAACGGCAGGCAGGCACGCTGGACAAAGGATAAATAGGGGTTTCCGGCAATGGCGCCGCTCTGCCGCTGGGTGATTATGGCGAGGACCGCAGCGGCGAAAGCGATCGCAAAAAACGGGATCTTTTCGAGCGCAAGGTTTCGGGAGATTTTTGTACGGTGCAGGTAATCGATCAGGAGAAGTACGAGAGGTTGACTCACGGCCATGGGCTTGCACGACAATGAAAGGACGAGCGCTGCGATGCTCCCGAGGTACCAGCGCCGGCGGTCCTCCGGGTGATAATTGACATAGAATATCAGCGAGAGCAGGAAAAAGAACGAAGACAGGATATCCTTCCATTCCGTGGCCCAGGCGACCGACTCCACGCGCAGCGGTGACAGGGCAAAAAGCAGCGAAACAAGGAGACCGATAAAAATTCTTCGTGACAGGATAGTGATGAGCCAAAAGACCAGGAGGGCGTTCAGGCAGTGGAAAAGCACACTTGTAAAGTGGAAAACATGCGGGTTCAAGCCGAAAAATCGATATTCAGCCATGAAGGTGATCATGGTCAGCGGCTGCACGTACCCGGTACCGGACGTAGCGACCTGCACGAGATTATGGATGGTGCAATGGCGGATAACGGCGTTATCGACAATCTGCGTGTCATCATCCCAATTGGTAAAGCCGCCTTCAAGGGCGGGAAGAAAGGTGACAAACGTTATAACGCCGATGAGCATGCAAAGCAGAAGAATCGCACCTTTCGGCGTCCGGTCCGCACCTGCCGCCCCGGTTACCCGGCTCGCCCCCTGAGCGAGCGGCTCCATCAATGAACCACCCGATGGGTCTTGATGTCGTTGAGCTTGCGCAGGTCGTCTTCAAGGTGCATGGCAACTGAAATCCGCCCCGAGGAGTGCGCGGCATCGAGAGCATCCCGGACCGTCCGGATTGCATCGTCCAGCCGGCCCATCCGCAGATACGCGTCGCGAAGTCCGGTGAAATAGCTGAGATTGCCCGGTTCGCACGCCAATGCCCTTTGAAAACAACCGGCCGCTTCTTCCGCCCGCATAGCCAGCAGCAATGCGTTGCCGAGGTCATAATAGGCAGTAGCAAAGCGCGGACTAATGGCCACCGCCCGGCGATACTGGATGATGGCATCATCGACGCTGTTCTTGAGCATCAGGGAATTGCCGAGGTCGACCAGTGCGGCGACCGAGGCCGGGTCGACCTCGGTCGCCTTCCGGAATACGGCAATACCCTCATCGGTCCGGCCGGTTTCCATAAGGGAATTGCCGAGACTGATATAGGCCAGGATATAATTCGGCTTGATCTCTATTGTTTTCCGGTAGTGCTCGATGGCCTCGGCGGTATGTCCCTGGTGCAGGGTTGCATTTGCAAGGTTATAGTGGGCCATCCAGCAGGCCGGGTTTCCCTGCAGTGTTTTCCGGTACACCGTTTCGGCATCCACATACATGCCGCATTGCCGCCAGGTAAGCACGGCAAGGACCGCCAGAAGAATCGCATAAACTACGGTAGAGACGTAGCATGCTACGTCTCTACGTTTAACCAGTCCAAAACCCCGATCGACCATGGCCGCCAAATACACGATCGGGCCTATGCATGCCAAATGCTGGAAATGGTCGGCGACAAAGGAAAACCGGAGGGGGTACACCCTGAAAAAGCCGAGTGCCGGAAAAATCATTACCGCGTAATATAAAAACCCGGCAAGGGGAGCCCTCGTCCGTCGCCGAATGACCCAGACCGATGCAGCAAGAACCAAAACGGCAGCAGGAAAAAAGTATTGCCACCACATTGACGGGTTGATGCGCCAGCGCGGGTAGATGAAAATCAGGTTCGCCGGCCAGATCAGTTTTCCCGGGTAGAACCAGAATGCGCGCCCGGCAATAAGGATTTTGTCGATAAAGGAAAAATTAAGGTCATCGGTATCGTTCCCGATCACGAACCGGTGCTCCACCCAGGAGGTAAATAAACCCGAAGCTATACCGACCAAAAAAAACGGGGCCAGCGGCAGGATATCCCGGGACCAGGTTATCCTCCCCCGCTTCCACCAGAAAACGGCGAGGAGCACCACGGAAAGCGGGGCGATTACGGATTTCGACATGAGCCCCAGGAAAAAGAGAATCGCGGCCAGGGCATACTGCCCGCGATCCCTGCGGGTATCGAATTTCAGATAGGCAAGTGCTGCACCAAGAAAGAAGACCGTTGAAAGCGCGTTTTTCAGCTCCGAAATCCATGCCACGGATTCCACCTGGATTGGATGCAGGACAAAAATGGCGGCTGCCGGCCAGGCTCCGGCGATGTGCAGGTACCGGAGAATCCTGACCAGGAGAAATGCTGAAAAAACATGCAGCAGGATGTTGAGCCAGTGGTACCCGAGGGTCGAACTCCCAAAGAGGAGGGATTCGACCCAGAAGACGCTGTGAACCATTGGATAGTACTGCTGCGTCGCCCCGAGATGAAACCAGATTTCACCGAGCCCGTGCAGCGAACGAAGCTCCGGCCTGGTAATATGCCCGTTATCATCCCATATCGGCGTTCCGTTCCATGCCGGCTGGTAGGCGGCAAAGGTCACTGCCGCAAGGGCGAGCCAGAGGAACAAATCCCGGTGCCGCTTCCACACCCCCGAGATCGCCTGAGCGCCGCCGCCTGCAGTCGCCGCGGCGCCGGCGACTTCGGTTTTATGGACAGGCTCCCGGTTGGTCGATTTATTCCGTTTATTCAAGTTGCTATGGTCCGTTCGCCTTTTGCAGGTCCAGAAGCTTGTCCAGATCCCGGGAAATACCCATGGCCATGGAATCGCCGCCCAGGGATTTCGCCACATCGATCGCTTTCCGGGTTACCCGGATTGCCTCGTCAAGTTGCCCGGTCTTCAGGTATGCATCCCGCAAGGTACTGATGCAGCGGAAATCATCCGGATGAACTTTCAAAGCCTTCTGGAAATGCGGTATTGCTTCATCATAATATCCGGATTGCACCAGGGCATACCCGAGACAGCTTTGCGCTTCGGGATTCGCGGGATCGATGAACAGGGCCCGCTCCAGGTGAACAATCGCCTCGCCGGTCCGTCCGGTTTGCAGCAGGGCTTTGCCGATATTGACATGGGCGGAAGCGTAATTCGAGTCCAGCTCCAGCGTTTTCCGGTACTCAGCCATGCCCTCCGCAAACCGCCCCATCTGCATGTAACCATTGCCGAGATCGTAGTGCGCGACAGCCAGACCGGGGTTAATTTTCTGCGCCCGCAGATATTGGGCCATGCCCTCCGCAAACCGGCCATTCTGCATAAAGGCATTGCCGAGGTTTATACAGGCCGAAGTATTGGTGGAGTCGATTAAGAGCGCTTTTTGATATTGAGCAATGCCTTCCCCGGTCCGCCCTATCTGCATCAGAGCGTTCCCAAGGTTAATATACGCCAGGGTATAGCCGGGCCTGGCTTCAATCGCTTTCCAGAAATGCGAGATGGCTTCAGGAACGTCTCCCCGCTGCATTAAATCATTGCCAAGGTTGAACTGCGCCATCCAGCAGGCGGGATTCTTTTCCAGAATGGATTTATACAGGCCATCAACATCTTTATAGATACCGCATTGCCGCCAGGTTAGCAATCCCAGCCCTGCCAGAAGAATCGCATAAACTACGGTAGAGACGTAGCATGCTACGTCTCTACGTTTAACCAGCCCAAAGGCTCGATCGACCATGGCCGCCGAATACACGATCGGGCCGAGGCATGCCAAATATTGGAAATGATCGGCGACGAAGGAAAAACGGAACGGATAAACATCAAAAAAACCCAAAGCGGGAAAGAGCATTGCCGAAAAGAACAGAAACACTGCCAGGGGGGCTCTCGTTCTTCTTCGCAAAACCCAGAGCGCTCCGGCAAATAATAGCGCCGTGATTGGATAAAAATACTGCCGCATCTCGGCGCTGTCGATATGCCAGCGCGGGTAGATAAAAATCAAATTCACCGGCCAGAGCAACTTTGCCGGATAAAACCAGATCGCACGTCCGGCAATCAGGAATCGATCGATTAAGGCAAGGTGGAAATCGTTTACTTCGCCGCCGATCACATAGGTGCGTTCCACCCATGAGGTGAACAGACCCGATGCGGCACCTGCCAGAAAAAACGGCAGGAGCGGCACCATATCGCGCGACCACAAAAGCTTCCCGCGCTTCCACCAGAATAGCACGAGAAGCGCTGCCGGAAGCGGGGCGATCACGGACTTGGACAGCAGACCCAGAATAAAAAGTCCCGCGGCAAGGGCATATCGTTTGGGATTTCTATCGCTGTCGAATTTTAAATAGGCTAGTACCGAACCGAGGAAAAAGACCGCCGAAAGGGTGTTCTTCAGTTCCGAAATCCATGCTACCGACTCTACCTGCACGGGATGCAGGGCAAAAATCGCCGCTGCAAGCCAGGCACCGCGTATGCGCAGGAGACGCAGGATTTTTACCAGGAGTAACGCTGAAATCAGATGCAGTAAGATATTGAGGAAATGGTAACCCGGGGTTGCCTCGCCCCACAGGTGATACTCGATCCAGAAAACGCTATGGACAATCGGGTAGTATTGCTGGGTTGCGCCGGGCATTATCCATATCTGGACGAGCCCCTGCAAAGACCGGAGTTCCGGCTTGGTTATATGGCCGGCGTCGTCCCAGATCGGCTTGCCGTTCCATGAGGGATAGTAAGCGATAAAAGTGAATACAGCCAGGATGAGCCAGAGGATACCATCGCGCGTCAAAAACGATTTCATGAATTTCTTATCATCAGATGCAATGGCAGAAGGCGATACCATGGATATTTCCGTTTCCTTCAGGGGCTCCAGCTTTTTCAGCGCCTTCACACTGTTCCAACGCCGATTCAGATTTTTCCGGAATTATTTCAAGATTCCATAGTGGCGAAATCAAACAAGGAAAATACCTCTTTTAAGGATAATTTGGGTCGCCGGACATATCCTTATCGTGATTGTACGGTATATCGCCCCACTCATCCCACTAGGAAGAATCCGTGGGGTCAGACAGGAAATTGAAGCAGAAGCCCGGATTTTATTGACGTTAAGAGATTCATAACATAGTAGAAAAAAGAAAAGCCCGCGTGAATAAGCGGGCTTTTCTTTTATAATGAGAAGCTCTAAAACTCAAGCAATGATAGCTATATATTCCCTGAAATTTTTGCCGTCCACATCCAATCCTGCTTATAAGGAAGCGCTTCATAATAGTCGGGATACCCGTCGCTAAAATTGACCCGATAATGGTCACGGGACAACTGGAGAGTAAGGGCTACGTGGGAGGTGATCGTTTTTTTAGCGTAAATCGACCATTTCCATGCATAGGACGAGTTATCCTCGGCCGTGCTTAACGAGTTATATCCGCTCGACGGAGGTTCTCCCGGAATAGGAATGCAAACCGGCAATTCCCCTGCCGGCGCAGGCCACTCGAAGGTCTGATTTTTCGTGCACGTGCTGAGCGGGTTTGAATAATGCTCGAACTCGATATTCAACATGTCAAGAAGCTTGAATGTCGGAAAATAAAACCCGAACATTATCGGCATTCTTTGGTAGATATTATTATAATAATAGGAATAATTCTGGGTCCCGATAATAGCTCCTTCGCCGTACAGCTTGAGATCTTCGCTTCCCAGCATCCGGCCGAGGTCGCCCATAAAGGGTTTTGGGTCAAACGTCAATCGCGCCATGGGCTTGATGGCCTTGAACGTATAATACGAAGTATCCCTGGTTGTGTCGTTGCCATTGATACTTTTAATCGGTTGAATGATGTTCCCCGAATCATCCCTGATGGCATTCGCCAGAGCGACGGGTGTGGTGTTGTTCTCATTGACCGATATATAATTGGCAAAATCAACCCCGGCCCCAATATCAACAATTTTATCGATATTGCAGTCTCCGACATAGGCAAGTGAAAAATCTCCGTAAGGCCACGTGGCATCTGCCTCTGAAAGAATAAAATCATTCGAAATCTGTATTGCATCGAGGTTTATTTTGATGTTTGCCTTTACCCCGAGCAGGTCTGCTGCCGGAAAATCGAAGCTATTCATGAGAATGCCGGGGTAGGTAAACGATCTGAACATATACTCGCCCAGATTACGGGATTCGGGATTATACTTGTAAGGAAAATAACCGGCAGTGATCTTGGCGGAAACTTTATTTGTCGTATCGCTGAAAGAATAGGTACCGCTTGCTTCGGTAACCCACACGGAAAATTGCTGTTCGGTATTAGTTCGTGTTGCTGGCACAGTATAGTTCGCAAGGGGGAACGCATTCCACATCTTTCCCTCAATGCCGCCAACGAGTTGCATCCGGTCGCTGAGAGTTGCAATAAAACCGATTCCGGAATACACCTGATGGTTCCAATAATGGTCGTATTCGGCTCCTCCGTATTCACCTTGCACGATCTGGCCGAATTCATAGGACCCAAACCCGGTTATCTGCACATTTTTCAGTCCCAGGACGGCGTCATCCGTATAAGCCAAACTCGTCATTCCCAGCAGCATGCTGCACACTGCTGTCGCAAAAATCGGAATACCATGCTTTCTCCCCATGGAGCAGAATCCTTTCTTCAGCAATAGTTTATACAGGAACGCACGGCATAGGCCATACTCTGCTATGCCGTGCGATACTATGCCGTGCAACGTGAAGCTATTTCACAAAAGCAACCACCCGCGATATCGCACCGGCAGGAGTATTCAGCCGGATCAGGTAGGTGCCGCCGTGTACCACTCCCCGACCGGAAAAAGAGTACCATCCCGGCTGCGAAGCCGAAACCGAGGCAATCTCCCTGCCCTTCATGTCGAACACCTGCAGTTTGCTGAGCCCAACCGGAATAAAAACCTCATTACCCCGAATGGTCATGCGGTTGCCAAGCTGGGCGGCAACCCGTTCATAGTCCTCAGGCCGCACGGAGGTTACCGGTATTGAATCGGGATTTCCCATTTCCATCAGGACATGTACGGTGCCTTCCAGCGGGATGCTTGCAACATACAGGCTTTCCGATACGGTCTCCATGGTATCCGGCGGTGTGGCAGTATCGATGATACTTCTGCTTTTCAGCCATCGATGAAGCCACAGGTTCCTGACTCTGAATTGCTTGGAGGTATCCGTGATGCCGAGATCGCTCCATTTGATGCTGCCGGCAGCCGCGGCAGAGGTGCTGGCATTCAAAATTACGACCGCGAATTTTTTATTATTCACGGTGTCGGGGTTATGCACCAGAAGCGGTTTGACGATTACCTGGATATTTCCGGTGGTTCGTGCTTTATGACCCTGGAGGCCCAGAGAGTCCTGGTCCACTGCAATGACCTCACGGTTTGATAATATGGTGAATGTAGCAGCGCTCATTGCCGGGGTATTATTGCCCATCAGGAGCGGAGCCGCACAGATGCACCATAGGTCCATATGGGATTGATTTACAGTATTCGTCAACGAGCCATTGCCGATCTCGAGCATATCCGGATCGTTCCAGCCGCCCGGCCCGGCATATGAATAGAGCGCAATGGTGGTGGTCCAATTACCATAAATACTGGACCACGATGCGTTAATATCACCCGTTGTACGCCACAGGTTTCCGCAGGTATCCCCATAAAGCCATGGGGTTAAACTCCCACCCCAGTTGCAAAGACTGAAGGTGATCCCGTGTACCTTCCGCATCGAGTCGGCTTTAGCAGTAGTCCAGTTAGAGTCGGCTTTAAGAGAGTCGAGATAGTAGATAGAGTCAGCATGAGCAAGCGCGTGCCCCATCCTTGAATAGAGCGTCGCGGAGCCTGCCGCGTTATTATATTGCGACGGGACATTGCACCAATCTTCTTTCAGATAATCAAAACCCCATTGAACATAGGTGAGCGCATCCTTTTTTTCATATCCGTAACTGCCGATATAGCCCGCGCACGTCGCGGTTCCACAGCAGGAGTAAATACCGATCTTGAGGCCCATTTTATGGATGGTATCGGTGAGCCAGGGGAAACCGTGCGAAAACTTCGTCGTATTCCAGGTCGGCGCGCTGTCCGCAAGGCGGCTCGTGGCTGGCCAGCAGTCGTCCAGGTTGATAAATTTATAGCCCACGCTCTGGAGACTGATCTGCTTGCCTTCCCAGTTCGGCGCATGAATTTGTACCATTGATTGCGCCACGGCCATCACGTTGGCTTCGTTGATACCGTTACAGCCGAAGTAATTCCACGTGCTGAATCCCATAGGCGGCGTACGGGCATATCCATTATTTAATGCGAAGGCACCGACCGGCACCAGCAGCATCACCGTACCTGCTGCCCAAAGGAATTTCCTCCCCCACTTTTTCACCATACCACACCCTCCTCAATAAAAGATTAAATGTGAACGTAATTATTGTATTCTTTCAATAATTCTGACCCCAAGGGGTTACTTAGCAATTCATAAGTAATCCCACCTCAAACCGTTCATGGCAAGCGGGCCGGTGCTGAGCCCGTCGAAGCAAGCCATGATCATCCGCCTTACCGGTAACTCGCCCTTCGACAGGCTCAGGGCGAACGGTGTTTGCTGTCACCTGCTTATGAACCGATTAGCAATCCGGCACATCTCCGGATTGGTACAAAGATCCCAGAGGTTTGCTCCGGCCTTTTGATCATACCGCATATTACAATACTACTCTACAATAATATAACTATTCCGTTTCGCGCCTGGGGAATTTTTTTATACTATCCCCGGTTCTACCTCGTTATCAAGACAGATGCCCTCTTCTCCAAGCCGGCTGCTTTAAAGCGGACAAGATACTGTCCGGCTGCAAGGTTGCAGGTTTTGAGATCGACCGCGTACTTTCCGGCAATTTGTTTTCGATTCAGCATCAGTGCAACCCTTCCAAGCAGGTCGCTGAAAGAGATCTCAACCGCTCCGGACGCCGGAAGAGAGTATGAAAGAACTCCGCCATGCACCGAGAAATCGGGATGAACGGCCGCATTGGCCCTGGTTATAGTGCGGGTACCTGATGTCCCGAAATACCAGACGCTTGACCAGGGACCGGCTCCGTTGCCGTTCCATGCGGCAGCGCGCCAGTAATACCCCATATTTCCAGAAAGGCTCTTCACGGAGATGGAGTTTCCGGTAATCCCGGTCTGATCAAGAACCGTCGAACCAAACGCCTGCGCAGTCCCTACCTGCAATTCGTACGAGGATGCGCCGGTTACCGTCTGCCACTGAAACGTAACCGGAATGCTAAAGCCGCCCAACCCGTCGCCGGGAGCCGAAAGCTGCGGAGCCGCGCTGGGGGGGGCTCCATTCGTCGTAAAACTCCAGACCGAAGACCAGCTCCCGCTGCCTCCCGCATTCGCTGCGTTGGCGGACCAGTAGTAGACCGTCGAATTGGCAAGGCCGGAAATCGCAACCGTATGGGAGGTGAGGCCGCTCTGCGAGAATGCCAGGCTACCCGGACTGAAACTTGAATTGGTCGAAACCCGTGCGCCGTACGAGGTCGCCAGATTGACCGTTCCCCAGTTCAGGCTCAGGGCCACCGGCTGCGCCGTTGCGCCGTTTGTCGGGGTTGCGAGAACCGGGGCTCCGGGCGGAGGAGTCGAGGTGGTCGTAAAGCTCCAGATGCCCGACCAGGCGCTCGTCAGGGTTACATTCGTAGCATTCACCTCCCAGTAATAGGTAGTAGTGTTCGCCAGACCGGCGGCAGTAGTTGAGGTCGTCGGAATTCCCGACTGGCTGAACACCGTGGTGCCGAAGCTGGAAGATGTTGAAATAAGCACGCTATAGGACGTGGCCGAACTTCCCATGGTCCACATCAGGTTCGGCGTTACCGGCTGATTCACGGCATTATTGGTAGGGGCGGTAAGGGTCGGCACGGCAGGGACTTCGAAAACCGCGGTCTGCTTCGGGTTCTGGGTTGCGTAGCAGAAGTTGATCCAATCCGAGCTGCGGGCAACTTTATCGACACGAGGTTCGTCGATCAGGCCGCCGAGCCCGTAATAAGCGCTATTTCCATTGGCATGATGACCGATAAGGGTATTGGCGCCCCGCCCCGAATAATTTATAGCGTAATTCAAGGTTCCCGATGCAATTACCTGACCATTGAGATATACCTGTTCGGTCGAAGAAGCCGGGTTGATTACATAGGCGAGGTATTTCCATCCCTGCCCCAGGACACTGGTTCCGCCGGACGAATAGACATTCTGCCAGTTGCTATTGCCATAGTAAAAACCATTGAGGGAGTCCAGCAGCGGTGTGGAATTATTGTAAAGCGAACGGATGGCGGCATTATCCCCAAGCGAGATGAGATCCACCCCATTCGCGCTTCCGCCTATCGCAGTTTCATTGACCCATAATGAGAGCGTTACCGTCGCATTACTGCCCATGAGACCGGGGATCATGACCGAGTCGTTATTGGCTTCTACAAATTTCCTCGCATGGCCGATGATTCCCAGGGTATCGGTTGCGCTGGCAACGGTGGCATTCCTGGCGTACGCGGTTGCATCGAAGATATTATTGCTGAAATGGTATACTCCGGCAAACCCGTTGCCGGTATCGAAAACCGCCGTTGCATTCGATCCGGCGATTGCCGTATCGTTGCCCCAGTACATCCGGAAGCTCTGCGCCGTGGATGCGGAAAACACCGTATCGACCAGCACCCAGATGGAAGCCTGATGGTTCGCCGTATCCCACTCATCGATTTGATAGGGATAGGCCACGTTGAGGTTGCTCCCCTTGGCAAAACGCAGATCGGCAGGACTGGTCGGGCTGCTTAAAATCGCAGAATTGACGCTGGTCAGCCGGACCAGAACCGGAAATTTTATCAGGTTGGAGCCAATTCCTGCAGCGCTCGGGTCCATCGTATAATCTTTGTAGTTGGTCCAACCGGAATAGAGCTGGCTCGACACCGGCACCCCATGGACTCTTGCCCCATACCCGACCAGAAACAGCAGGGTGATCGTGGCGATGCGAGAAAGGCCGGCCTTGGCTTTGTTCATACCATCTCCCCCTTCTTCTTTCGTAAGTAAGTGCATATCCGACAGATTGCACCGGAATATGCCGTTTCATCTTACTAAACAGTTCCCCAGTATAAGCACATAAAACCGTTCGTGGTGAGCAAGCCTGTGCTGAGCCCGTCGAAGCAAACCATGAACGGCCTGCAATATTTGCTCTCTCTTCGACAGGCTCAGGGCGAACGGTCTTTGCCGGAGAACTTACTTATAAACTGCTTAGTAATTTGTATTCCTTAATCGGCCTCAAACCTTGCTTTGGAAATATTGCATGTCGGCCAGACAATGAAATTATAATTCCACAAAAATTCGTATTTGTGTACTGTTACAGCAATAGCAATTTTTTATTACCAATAGATGATAATATAATTATCGGAAACCTCGGGAACGATGAAAATCTTATACGTCATTTTCATCATTCCTGGCCGGCTATGCTTTTGAGCATCGCTATCTCCTGCGGCCACAAACTCTCATCGATGGTTTCTAGAACCAGGGGGATCTCCTCGAATCGTTCGTCGCGCATGAGAAACCGGAAGGCGTCGAGCCCCAGATTACCCTTGCCGATGCTCTGGTGGCGGTCCCGATGGCTCCCAAGGGTAGCGACGGCGAGGGCATCGTTAAGATGCACGCCGCGCAGGTACCTGAAACCGACAATGGCGTCCAGTGATTGCATAACCGCGTTGTAACTTTTCTTTGTCCGGAGATCGTACCCTGCGGCGAACGCATGGCAGGTGTCGAGGCAGAATCCGACGCGCGATTTATCCGCAACGTGGTTTATCATGAAGGCGATCTGCTCGAATGTGTACCCGACGTTTGATCCCTGGCCGGCGGTATTTTCGAAGACAACCGTTACGCCTTCGGTCTCTGCATGCGCCCGGTTTACCGCTTCCGCTATCTGCCGCATGCACGCCTCCTCACTGATGAGCCGCAAGTGGCTTCCCGGGTGGATATTGAGAAGCGACAGGCCGATAAGGCTGCACCTCCGCATTTCATCGACCAGCGCCGCATACGACTTCTCGTACATGGCTGGGTCGGGATTCCCAAGATTGATGAGGTAGCCGTCGTGCGCAAGAGCCTGCTTCGCCGAGTAGCCGCACTCCGACAGATTCTTCCTGAATTCATTCACATTTTCGGCAGTATAGGGGGCTGCAGCCCATTGCCGCTGATTCTTGGTGAAGAGGCCGAACCCGGTGGCTCCTAACTTTTGTGCGTTCAGGGGAGCGTTCTGGATGCCGCCGGAGATGGAAACATGGGGACCGATATATTTCATAGTGCTCTAATCCTTTCTATGAGATTGGCTATTAGCGCGTTCTCTGGTGGGGGAACCGCCCCCCTGGCCAAAGCCTCCGCGCCCGCAAAGCCGGGCTTGCGGGGTCTTTGGCGCACCCCTTCCAGCGGAGGTGCGAACCTCACCCCGGCCCAAAGCGACCGGACCTCTCCCACAAGGAGAGGTATTATAAAAGCAAAAAAATCCCAACATTCAGCAGGCGCTCTCGCACCCCCGCAACGCTCCCGTATGGTAGAAAAAACATAAAAGATGATAAAAGTGTGGCCTGGGTCTTCGACCCAGGGATTTATTGGTTTGCATGCCTTTGACCTCACCCCGGCCCAAGGCGGCCGGACCTCTCCGCCCGGAGAGGTATAATAAAATCAAAAAAAGTCCAAACCATTCGGCGAACGCTCTCGCACCCCCGCAACGCTCTCACTATGTAGAAAACACAAGGAAAAGGCTACAAAAGAAATGGTTTTGAAATCTTTCCCTAAAGCCTGAGGTCTGAAGCCTGAAGCCTTCCTTTTTCTCTGTTTTTTCTACCCTAAAAGAGGGCGTTGCGGGAGGGGGAGAGCGTTTGCCTTCAGGCAAACATAGCCTCCCCCTCCCGCAGGAAAGGGTGTGCCTGAAAACGCGTGTCTTTCGCGGCTTCAGGCCAGGGGAAACCCGCGTAGCGAGGTTTCCCCATCAAGGGCCTTTGA
The DNA here is from genome assembly GCA_003164335.1 of Fibrobacterota bacterium. Lineage (GTDB taxonomy): Bacteria > Fibrobacterota > Chitinivibrionia > Chitinivibrionales > Chitinispirillaceae > BOG-1184. The sequence continues at coordinate 9,932 of PLTF01000013.1, read as the reverse complement.
TCTAAGCTCGGTTTCCTCACCTGAGCAGCACGTCTCAAATGATATTAATGATATTATAGTACCCTGCTCATCAATATCGCATCTTCCTCCCCATCATAATATTTCTTCCGCACCGAATCGATGCGAAACCCGAGGGATTCATAGCATGCGCGTGCAGCAGTATTATTGGCACGGACCTCCAGGCAGGCGGTTTTGCCGCCGCGATTCTTCGCCTCCCGAAGGGCATGATTGAGCAGAAACCGTGCGCAACCCCTCCGACGGAATTCCGGATGGGTGCCCACATTATAGATATCGAGGACATCGATCACCATCCTGGCCAGGACGAAGCAGCAGAGCCTCCCCTCGCCGGCGGTTCGGAGCAAAAAATGGAAGGCGAGCCCACCGGCGAGTTCGGAAGCGATATTTTCCCGGGACCACGGCCGTTTTTCGCAAAGCGCCGCAAGAGCGGTCAGCTCCGCCTCCTCGCCGGAGGTCGCCGGCATCACGATAAACGAATTCGATTTGGACGAATCGGCTGGATATTCTCCCGATAAGTCAAGGAATTTTGACGTTTCATCGCGCATAATTTATCTTATTCGTCCTCGCCGGGCAGTCCGGCTGTCCCGCGCCGTATCATGGACATACGAAGATTTGCAGCGTTCACCAAAAATCACTGTTCACCTTATCAAAGGAGTCGCAGCATGAAGTCACGGATATACGGTATTGTTCTTGGTTCAGTGGTCGCCGCCTTTCTCATCGGATGCGCTCAGGCGCCGGAACAGGCAATGCATGACGCGAAGCAGGCCCTTGACTCGGCGCGGAGCATCGGCGCAGAGCAATATGCGCTCTCCCAGCTTAAGGCCGCTGAAATGTCCTATCAACTCGCGATGAACCAGATTAAAGAGGAAAACCGGAAATTACCGTTCATGCGAAAATATAATAAAATTTCCGAAACACTGGCGAGCGCCCTCAAAGCGGCTCAGAGCGCGCAGGACGAGGTGGTAACCGCCAAGACGCAGCTTCAGAGTGAGGCGAAGGACCTGATCGATCGCTCCCATTCGCAGGCGGACAGCATCACCGCCATTCTTAAAACCGTGGTCAAAAAGAAGAAGGCGGCCGATTCCCTGAAGGCCGATCTCGATCTGGCGTTGTCCACCGTGAAAGAGGCTGAGGACGCAATAGGCACCGATAATCTCCTTCTTGCCAAGGAAAAGGCCAACATAGCCCAGGAAAAAATGGCCAATCTCGTAACCGCCGCCGAGAAACTTGCCCCGGCAAAAAAGGAAAAGGCCCCCTCGAAAAAGCAGTAGCTCCGATTACTGCGGGCTGAGGGCAGCGTATGCCGGATGGGTACCCCCCGTCCGGCATTTTCTATATATAGGGAGAAGGCTTCTCCCCTGCTGCCCGACCCTCCCGAAGACGAACGGAGCGACTATCATGAAACTCAGCAGTATCCTCGACAAAAGGCTCATTTTTCTCGATTACCACTGCGACAGCTATGGCGAAATCATCGATACGATCGTCGCAAAGTTCTCTTCAATTGCAGGAATCGGGGAGGATGAAATCCGCAGCGCAATCGTCCGGCGCGAACATCACGGGACGATGTATATCGGCCATCGCCTGCTCCTGCCCCATGGCTACATCGACGGAGTGCCGCAGGTCATGGTGCTTTTCATGCGGCTCGATAAGGAACTGTCCGTCATTATCGAAGAGCGGCGTCGCAGCATTAAGTATGTGTTCGCGGTCATTACCTCGAAGCAGAAGGCGCAGATCTATCTCAAAGTGCTCAAGACCATAGCCAATGTGGTCACGCATTACACGCATATCCTCGAAAATGCCAAGTCCGCCCGCGATCTTCTCCTTGACCTGGATAAAAAAGCGGTCGAAGTCGACGATACCGTAACCGCCCGCGAACTTATCAGCTGCGATGTCAGCGTTCGGCAGAACGACTCGGTGCTTCTCGCCGTGCGGCGCATGGAGAGCTCGGGCGTAACCATCTTGCCGGTGGTGGATAAGAACGGCAGGCTCACCGGTATCGTGGATCTTGCCGACCTTTTTACGGCAACCTTCCCCGAGCGCATGGTTGATCCCGAGAGCCTCTGGTTACTATACGATATGGGAGCAGGCCGCGATCGCCTTCTCGAACCTGTCAAACGGCAGTGGGAAAAGGAGAAAGACTCCCCGGTTTCGCTGGTCATGAAAAGCGGAGAGCAGCATTGTATCGATGCGGATGCCCAGTATTTCAACATTGTAAACCATCTTACCGAAAAGCGGCACCGGTACGTCATCGTGCTCGATGCCGATAAATCCGCGCTTGGCCTCATAGATTCCGAGGACCTCGTGCGCCGCATGATCAAGGCATAGATTTTCCGAGCATGGCGGCAAAGGCGGCCTCATCGAGGATCGCCACCTTGAAAGACAGTGCCTTAGCCATCTTCGATCCGGGATCCGCTCCGGCAACGACATAATCGGTCTTCCGGCTTACGCTTGCGCTCACCCTGCCGCCGCGCCGTTCTATTTTCGAGGCGGCTTCTTCCCGGGTCCAGGCACCGAGGGATCCGGTGAGAACGAATGTCTTTCCTTTGAAAAGCGGTGAAAAGTCCGATTCCTTTCCGGCGGTAAATCCTTGCGGAGCTATCCCGTAACCCCGGAGCCGCTCGATGAGCGCGCGATTCTCTGCGCGCTCGAAATAGATCCGGATACTTTGCGCCATGACCGGTCCCAGGCCTTCAATCGCCGCAAATTGCTCTTCGGTCATGGAGTAGAGGTCGGTAATGTCGCCGATGCGATTGGCGAGAATCTTCGCCGCCTGCGCGCCGATCATGCGGATGCCGAGCCCGTGAATCAGGCGGTCAAGCGGCGCCGCCTTGGAGGCTTCAAGGGCGGCAATAATATTCCCGGCGCTTTTCCCGCCCATGCGTTCGAGCGCGGCAAGCTCCTTTTCGGTCAGCGAGTACAGGTCGGCAACATCATGAAGGCGTCCGGCGGAAAGCAGCCGGCTGAGCAGCGCGCTCCCCATGCCCTGGATGTTCATGCAACCCCTGGAAACGAAGTGGTTGAGCGACGCGAAAAGCTGGGCAGGACAGGAGCCGTTTACGCAGCGGAGTGCCACCTCATCCTGCAGGCGGCCAAGCGGCGCACCGCATGAGGGGCAGCCGGCGGGCGGAATGAAGGCGACACTCCCGGGCGGGCGTTTTTCCATGACAACCCGCACCACCTTGGGGATGATCTCCCCGCCTTTTTCGATCTCAACATAATCCCCGACGCGGACGCCGAGCCTGTCGATCTCATCGTAGTTATGGAGGGTCGCGTGCCTGATGGTCGTGCCGGCCAGGAAGACCGGCTCAAGGTTGGCAACCGGGGTCACCACCCCGGTCCGACCCACACCCGCCTCGATTTCCGCGACCCGCGTTATTGCGGTTTGCGGCTGGTATTTGTAGGCGATGACCCACCGGGGTGCCTTGGCGGTAGCCCCGAGCGCGCGCTGCTCCCCAAGGTCGTTGACCTTGAAGACGATGCCGTCAACCGGGAAATCGAGCTCGGTCCGCTTTTTATCCCATGCCTCGCAGAATTCCCGTATATCATCCTCGGTGTGCAACTCGGATGAGTGGACAACCACCGGAAATCCGAGCCGTGAGAGCTTCACGAGGTTGCCTGCCTGGGTACCGCTTTCATGTTCGGAAAGCAGGTAGTAGGCGCAGAAGCTTAACGCTCGTCGGGATACTTCTGAGGAATCGAGCAGCTTGAGCGTTCCGGCGGTAGTATTGCGCGGATTCTGCATCGGAGGCCGGCCGTTCTCGGATAGCTGATCGTTGAGCCGCCGAAAGTTCGTGAAGGTCATGAAGACTTCACCGCGAACCTCGAAGGGAGCCGTTTCATCGACCGTCAGGGGGATGCCGCGTATGGTGCGGACGTTCTGCGTTACATCGTCACCGACCACGCCGTCGCCGCGGGTGACGCCCTGGACCAGCCTTCCGTTTTCGTACCGGAGCGAACTCGCGATCCCGTCCACCTTGAGCTCGCCGACAAAGGAGAGTTCTCCATCGGGCAACAGTTTCCGGCACCGCTCCACCCACTCCCGGAGCTCCCCGGCCGAATAGGTGTTCTCGATGCTCATCATCGGAACGCCGTGGCGTACCTTCGCGAACTCCTTCGTTAAATCGCTGCCGATGCGCTTTGTCGGGGAGTCCGCGGCATCGAATTCCGGATGCTCCTTTTCGAGCCCGGCAAGCTCGCGATAGAGCGCATCATACTCCGCATCCGGGACCATCGACTCTCCCCGGCCGTAGTAGGCTGCATCCAGTTCGCGAATTCGTTTTCGCAGCTCGTCGATCCGATGTTTTGCAGCGGAGAAAGTCATGGCAATCGACCCGGCTGAAGTGAGAATGCTCCCGCGGCGCGACCGGCCCTAGTACAGTGGCGTTCCCGTCATGTCGGCGGGTTGCGCAATGCCCAGAAGTTTCAGCACCGTCGGCGCCACATCGCAGAGCATGCCGCCTTCCCGAAGCTTCACGGATCCGGCCCCGATGAGCGTGAGCGGCACCGGATTGGTCGTATGCGCGGTCATGGGAGAGCCGTCTTCGAGTTTCGTCTGCTCCGCATTGCCGTGGTCCGCCATGAGGATAGCGCCGCCGCCCTGTGCCCGGGCCGCTTCCACGACATCATGGACGCAGGTATCGACCGTTTCGACTGCCTTGATAATTGCGTCGTAAACGCCGGTATGGCCGACCATGTCGCCGTTGGCAAAGTTGCAGATCACGACATCGTACTTCCCGGTTTTTATGGCCTCCACGAGCCGGTCCCGAACTTCAAAGGCGCTCATCTCGGGCTTCAGGTCGTAGGTCGCCACCCCGGGACTGGGGATCAGGATGCGATCCTCGCCGGGAAAGGGATCGTTGCGCATGCTGTTGAAGAAGAAGGTGACATGGGCGTATTTCTCGGTTTCGGCGCAGCGGAGCTGTTTGAGCCCGGCTGCGGCAAGTACCTCGCCGAGAATATTCCGGATCTCGGTTTCGGGGTACGCCTCGTCGAAATGGCCGTTGTCATAGTAGTGGGTCATGACGACAAAGCAGGGAAGAAGGAAGGGCCGGGTAAACTGCGCGAAATCCGGCTCGACAAAGGCTTTGGTCAATTGACGGGTTCGATCGAACCGGAAATTGAAGAAGATGAAGGCGTCCTTCGGATCGGCGCCCTTGTAGCCTATGAGGCGCGGCTTGATAAACTCGTCGGTTTCACCCGCTGCATAGGCGGAATCAATCGCTTCGCGCCATGAGGCAACCGTTATCCCGGCACCCTCGATCACCGCTCGATACGCAAGCTCGGTACGATCCCACCGGTTGTCGCGATCCATGGCGAAATAACGCCCTATCACGGTACCGATGCGGCCGATACCCGTTTTCCGGATGCCCTGTTCGAGAAGTTCGAGATGCTCGATCGCCGATTTCGGCGGCGTGTCGCGACCGTCGGTTATCGCGTGAATGACCACCCGGTCGAATTTCTGCGCCCTGCACAGCTCAAGGAGCGCGACGCAGTGACGGGTCACCGCATGAACGCCTTCTTCCTGGATGAGGCCCATCAGGTGCAGCGTGCTGTTGTTTGCCTTCGCGAAATTGATGGCCTTGAGGAAAGCGGCATTGGTGAAAAAGTCGCCGTCCGCTACCGATTTGTCGATCCGGGTCAGGCTCTGGTAGACGATCCGCCCCGCGCCGATGTTCAAATGGCCGACCTCGCTGTTGCCCTGGTATCCCTCCGGCAATCCGGCTGCAAGGCCAGATGTCTTTATAATCGTGGTCGGAAAATTCTTCTCGTACTCATCGGTGAACGGTGTCTTTGCCATGAAAATGGCATTGGACGGTTCATCCCTGCCCTTACCCCACCCATCCCGAATAATCAGGCAAACCGGCTTCATGAATAGCACTCCTCGGATAAAGCGTTTATCGTGGTTGCAGAAGATTTTTAAATATACCTCAATTATAGCACTTTCGAGGCACGGGACGATGCCTGCTTAAAAACCGCCACTGCCTGTAGTATTTTCCCTTGTTGAACCAATGACCTTTAAAACCCCTCCACAGCGGTCGTGCGCCGCCCACCATCCGGAAGCCATTGGTGATGATACTAACAGAAGCTGTGCTTGCAACGCAGTACCGAGTATAAAGGAGCCAAGGTAAAATGCTGGTGAAGTATGCTCTGGTCATTTTAGGCGGCGGAATCGGTGCGGCGGTCCGCTATGGCGTTTCGCTTCTGGCGAATCGCCTCCTCGGGGCAGGGTTTCCCGCCGGTACGCTTATCGTCAACCTTTCGGGTTGTTTTCTGATAGGTCTCTCATTCGCCCTCGCCGAGCAGAAGCTGATCAGTCCCAATGTCCGGCTGTTTTTTGCAACAGGCTTTTTAGGGGGATTGACAACCTTTTCAACCTATGCGCTCGAAAGCATTAACGCCGGACGAGACGGTCTGCACGCCATGGCGCTCACCAATATCGCAGTCAGCAATGCGGCGGGACTTGCCCTTGTCGTCGCCGGCATCTGGGCGGGCAGATTGCTTTAAAAGGAGGCATCTTCTGATCAACTACAAAATGATCGAAATATTCACCAGCGAGAATGTCCGCTGGAACCACAAGCCCCTCGCCGTCGCCGTCATGGAAGCGGTGGGGAAGTTGAAAACGGCCTCGCGGTGCGTGGTCACCCGCGCGGTGGCCGGCAGCTATGAAAACGGCGAAATATCGACCTCCAGCGTCGAGGTTCTGTCCTATAGAATGCCTCTCAAAATAGAGATTCTGATGCCGGAAAATGAATTGCCGCTGCTGCTGCCGGAACTCGAAACCATGGTGGTTGACGGTATCATCATTGTCCGGGATTCGCAGATGGTTTCTCATAAAACCGAGAAACACCTCATTCCGCGGCATCTCAAGGTCATGGACGTCATGACCATTGAGCCGAAAACCGTTTTTGAAGACACGAGGGTCAGTGAAATTGTGCGCCTGCTCCTGTCGTACGACCTGAACAGCATTCCTGTTGTCAATCCTGACAAGACCCCGATCGGCATCATTACGCAAACCGATCTTATCGAGCGCGCAGAAATGCCGCTCCGCCTGGGACTTTTGGGACAATTCGGCGATGAAACGATCGATGAGTTGCTGAAAACCCTTGAGAAGAAACCGGCATCCGCCCTCATGAGTTCCCCGGCATTCACCATTGAAGAAGGTGCCCAGCTGGATCAGGCCATTGCCGTCATGCTGAAAAAAAAGGTCAAGAGGCTGCTTGCCGTCAATAAGGAGAATCGCCTTACCGGCATGCTTTCGATCTACGACGTTTTCCAGACGATTACGAACAAAAGCCCGGATATCAAGAATTTTCACCGGCAGGTAGTCGTAACCGATATCCGCCTGGTGCGCGATGCCATGCTCAGCGATCAATGCACCGTTGCCGGGGATACTCCCATCGAGGAGGTCATCCACGTTATCGATGCAAGCCCGCTGCAACGCGTTGCTGTTGTCAATAAGGAGGGCGGATTGGCCGGGATCATATTCGACCATGATCTGCTCGCACTTTTTTCAGGGCATCACGATACCCTGTGGGAACATCTTCTCGGACAATTGACCTTTACCGGCATCGGCCGTATTTACAAACAGAAAATAGCCCTGCACCATAAGAAGACCGCTGCGGAAATCATGCGCACGAATCTTATCACGATCTGCGAGGACGAACCCATCGAGTCCGCGGTTCGGCTCATTGCCGAGAACGGCATCCGGTATCTTCCGGTTCTCGACGCCGGCGGCCGGTTCAGGGGAATGGTCAGCCGGGATGAATTGCTGCGCGCCGCATTGCGTTTTTCCTGAGCACCTTCTCGACGACCATCGAATCCATCCATGGCACTACCCGCATCCTACACCTATCTGACCGCCGACGACTGGAAGGCGCGCATCAGGGAAGCCGACCGCCTCGCCGTACGGTGCGAGCTCTGCCCGCGCTGGTGCGGGGTAAATCGGCTCAACCATGAACGAGGTTTCTGCGGCGCGCCCGGGGAACTCGTCGTTTCGAGCGTTTTTCCCCACCACGGCGAGGAACCGCCCATTTCCGGTACCGGCGGTTCGGGAACCGTTTTCTTTACCTATTGCACGCTGCAGTGTCTCTTCTGCCAGAACTACGAGCTTTCCCATAACGCAGAAGGCTCGACAATGACACCGGCAGCCCTGGCAGAGAGGATGGTCGGCCTCGAAGCGCAGGGCTGCCATAATATCAACCTGGTGACCGCCACCCACTTCCTTCCCTGGGTCCTTCGGGGGCTCCGCGAGGCCGCAAACCGGGGATTGACCGTGCCGATAGTCTATAACTGCGGCGGCTACGAGCTCGCGGAAACCCTCTCGCTCCTTGCAGGCATCGTGGACATCTACCTGCCCGACATGAAATACGGGGACGACGAATCGGCCGGCCGCTACTCGGCAGCGGGCGATTATGTGGCCGTGAACCGTGCTGCGATACGCGCCATGTTCCGGCAGGTCGGGCCTTTACTGATGGATGAGGCAGGCATTGCCTCGCGGGGCCTCTGCATCAGACATCTGGTTCTTCCTGAAGGCAAGGCCGGCACCGGGGCCATTCTTGAGTTTTTGAAATCGACCTTCGACCCGCAGGACCTCACTATCAGCCTCATGGCCCAGTACCGTCCGCTATTCCGCGCCGCGGAATTCCCGGAAATCGATCGCCTCGTGACCGCAAATGAATATGAACCGCTCAAGCGGAAGTTCATCGAAAGCGGATTTCAGGGATTTTATCAGGAACTCGGGGAAATGGACGAGTCGTTTGTCATAGACTTCAAGAAACGAAAACACGAGCGGCTTGGGGGCTAAAATCTGCGCTTCAATGTTCTTTCGCGCCGATCAAGCTGTTTCTCGGCCCGGGCGGCCTGTTTGTCCACGACCTTCATGAAAAAGCGCGCGAATCCATAGATGACCCGCAGAGCTGCCAATATCGCCAGAACTTTCCAGTACCACGACCGCTGCGGCTTACGAAACATAGTCCTGCCCTCTCGTATTTTTGATTAGCCCTTACAATATACCTTTTGTTTTCCCGGCTGCAAAAATGCCAGAACCCTTACTCACTCGCGAAGAAATCCGCCGATTCCGCGCAACCGTGTACGAACATTTCGAACACCATGGCCGCTCGCTCCCCTGGAGAGCGGGCTACGATCCCTACCACATTTTTGTCTCCGAGGTGATGCTGCAGCAGACGCAGGTCGATCGGGTAGCCATGAAATTCGACCGGTTCATACAGAAGCTGCCCGATTTTGCAGCTCTCGCCGCGGCGCCGCTCAGAGAGGTCCTTGCGCTCTGGCAGGGACTCGGGTACAATCGCCGTGCCCTGAACCTGAAACGGGCCGCGGAAGCCGTGATGCTGGAACATAACGGATCCCTGCCATCGTCGCCCGATGCTCTCGTAACCTTGCCCGGCATCGGCAAGGCGACGGCAGCATCGATAGCCGCCTTTGCCTTCGAGCAACCGGTGGTTTTCCTTGAAACGAACATCCGCACCGTCCTCATCCATCATTTTTTTAACGGCAGGGCGTCGGTTGCGGATGCCGAGCTTCTTCCCCTTGCAGCCGCGCTCCTTGATAGAAGAAATCCGCGGAAATGGTACTCCGCCCTCATGGACTATGGAACTTCGCTCAAGAAGCTGCATGGCAATGCCTCGCGCCGCAGCGCTCATTATTCCACCCAGAGTTCATTTAAAGGATCGCGGCGGCAGAAGCGGGGAAGGATACTGAAGTTGCTGGTGGAGCGTAATTCGCTTAAGGCGGATCAGATTGCGGAAGAGCTATCGATCGATCAATCACTTTGTGAAGGTATTCTCGATGAGCTGGTCAGGGAGGGGATTATAAGTAAAGAAAGGGGAAGGTATCGGATAGCGTAAACAAGAGGTCAAAGTCTAATTCAAATTCTTATGGATGGCTGAGCCGGGTCA
>PLTF01000145.1 GCA_003164335.1 Fibrobacterota bacterium | reverse complement strand
ATAGCTAGGCAGGCATCGCCTCGCACCTCCGCTGGAAGGGGTGTGTCGTAGTCGCGGCTTTGCGCGGCTCCGACCAGGGGCTGGTGCAATTAAAAATATTAATACGCCGTCCATTTTGCCTTTTGAGCAAAATGGGTAACCGCCTAAGCGGTTCCCCCACCAAGGGCCTATGATTTAAGCTCGGTTCCCCCACCAAAGGACCGAAAATTTACGCTTTAAACCAGCATCACGTATCTTTATTAAACTATCAAATCAGCGCATTAGAGGAGGAGCTGCCCGCATGGATGTCGCTGCACGATTACTCTCATTGCTTCTATTCCTCGGACTTTCCGTTGATGCCGCCGAGATAAGCCTGCCGGTAAGCTACTCAACCATTGATAACGGTCTTCGCCTCATCATGGTGCCCGATACCAATGTGGCCGTCGTCTCCTGCAGGCTGTACTACTTTGTCGGGTCGATGTACGAATCATCCGGGTATACCGGACTTTCCCACATGTTCGAGCATATGATGTTCAAGGGCACCAAGCACCTGGGAACTGCCGACTACGAGAAAGAGATTCCTTTCATGGGGGCCATCGATTCGCTCGACCGGCTCGCCTATAACCGCGAACAGACGATCGGTCATCCGGATTCCGTATCGCAGCACTACCGGCAGATGATCACCGCGACTCTTGATCAGCAACGCAAATACATTAAAAAGGACGAGATCTGGGAGCTTTACCAGAATAACGGCGGAACCAGTCTCAATGCCTGGACTGCAGACAATATGACCGCCTATATCGTAACCTTGCCCAAGAACAAAACCGAGCTGTTTTACTGGATAGAATCCGATCGCATGCGTGACCCGGTGCTGCGCGAGTTTACGAGCGAGCGCGACGTGGTCATGGAAGAGCGGCGGATGCGGATCGACAACAAGCCCGACGGCCGGTACTGGGAGCGGCTCAATGCCCTTTTCGATATAGCCAGCCCGTACCGGATTCCGACTATCGGGTGGCCGTCGGATATCCGCGGCTACACGAGGGCCAAGCTTGAGCAGCACGTTCATAAGTTTTATACCCCGGACAATGCGGTCATTGTCATGGTGGGCAACATCGATACGCTCAAGGCAAAACAGGATGTGAAGCGGTATTTCGGCTCCATCCCCCGGGCACCGCAGCCCAAGGAGGAGCCTATTACCAGGGAACCGGCACCCATCGGGGAGACCCGCTACACCGTGTATGACCAGGCGGCGCCCCATCTCGACATGCTTTTTCATACTCCCGGTTACCCAAACCCGGACCTTTACCGGCTCGATGTCGTTGAGGGCATTCTTTCGGGACGCAGCGGGAGGCTCTACCACCGCCTCGTCGATATCGAGGGACTCTGCACGTCGGTTGACGTTTCCAACGATCTCCGCCTGTTTGACGGTTGTTTCCAGGTGTCCGCCGACCTGAAAACCGGCGTTGACCCCGCTAAGGTCGAGCTGATTATTCGCGAAGAACTGGCCCGGGTCGCCGCGGTTCCGCCGACCGATGCCGAGATGCGGCGCGTAAGCAACGAGATCAGGATGTCGTTTGTTTCGGACCTGAAATCACTCGAAGGGCTGTCGGACCGGCTCGCTTTTTTCGAGCGCCTGGGTAACTGGCGGAACATGCTGACCTACCCCGACAGCATCGCGGTGGTGAAAAAACAGGAAATTCCGGCAATCGCAAAAAAATATCTCGATCCGGCGTACATGACCATCGGCCTGCTCCTTCCGCCGCCGGGCACCGTGCCTGTGGAACCGGGCGGCTTTACACCGCCGGCTGAACAACTTCGTTAGGAGCCGTCCATGCGTCTTGCCTCATTAATCTTCCCGGTTATGCTTTGTTCGGCATTTTTCGCTCAGTCCCTGCAGGCTGGAGAAAACAGCCTTCCCGCCCATCCGTCCGCAATCGTTTACGGACCGCTCGACTGGACCGTGCCGCTGGGCTCGCCCTATCGGGAAACGCTCGCGAACGGACTTCGCGCCTATGTCGCCGTCGACTCGCAGCTCCCGCTCATCGAGATCGCGGCATTTTTCCGCTGGGGCGCGCTCAAGGACCCGTCCGGCAAGGAGGGCGCCTGTTCGCTTTTGGGCAAGCTCATGAAAACCGGCGGTACAAAGGACTATCCACCGGATTCGATCGATGCGATTATCGATCGGTACGCCCTTCGTATCAATGTTTCGTCCTCCGAAGATATGGTCGAGTTCCGCGCGTCGTTTCTTTCGGATTATACCGATACCGCTTTTGCCGTAATCAAGCAGATACTCTTTAATCCGGTATTCGATAAGCGGGAGCTCGACAAGGAGAAGAAAATTGTCATCGAGCAGCTCAGCCACCGGTTCGACAACCCCGGGCCGACGCTCGATGCAGCCTATGACAAAGCCATGTACACCGCCACTCCCGTATCGCGGATTCCGACCGGGGAATCCATCAGGCGGATCGACCGCAGCGATCTCATCGAGCTGCACCATCGCGCAATTTCTACCGGCAACTGCATTTTTTCCATTGCCGGAAGGTTCGACCGCCCCGCGATGCTCAAGCGCCTGGAGGCCCTTTTCCCTCCCGCAACGCCGGTCGGCGACACCAGCTTTCCGAAAATCGCGGCACAGCCGGTCGGGAAATGCCTTGTCGTCCATAAACCGATCTCCCAGGCGTATGTCCGGTTCGGCGTCCCGCTTTTCAGGCGACCCGATACCGACTATTACGCGGCTTCCCTTGCGAATTTCATCCTGGGCGGCGGCGGATTTACCTCACGTCTCGGCACGCGGGTGCGCTCCAATGCAGGGTTGACTTATTCCATCCATGCGAATGCCGAATCGAATTACACCTTTCCGGGAACCTGGTACGTCGACTTTTTTACCAAAAGCGAAACATTCGGGCAGGCGACGGCGCTGTCGCTTCAGGTAATCCGCGATCTCAAGGCAAACGGCATTACGGACCGGGAGCTTGAGCATGCCCGGGAAACCCTGATCGGAGGATTGCCCTCCACGTTCCGCTCGCCGTTCGATATCGTCGAAACCTACGGATGGAACGAATACTACGGTCGGTCGCCGCTTCACTTTCAGAAATACGCCGATGAGTTGCGCGCCGTAACCAAAGACGATATCACGCGCGTGCTGGCGAAATACCTGGATCCTGCCGCATTCACGTATACGATTGTGGGCGATACCGCCCAGCTTCGGGCGCATGGTTCCACCGAGGGATTCGATTTCGAAAAATTATCGCCGCAGAAGGTCATCGCACCCGAATCCATTCCACTCCTGCCGTAGCGCCCGGCATCCTTGATAGGCGCCCCACAATGAAAATAGGCATCATCCTGCACTCACAATCCGGCCATACGGCGACGTTTGCAAAGGCCATTGCGGCAAAATTCACCGAACTGGGCCATGAGACGGATACGATACTCCTCATGACCAGCGGCCTCTCCCGCCCCACCTCCCGGCGCTTCACTATCAGTAACGCGCCGATGGACAGCGAGATCGCTCGGTTCGACGCGGTCCTGTTCGGCGGACCGGTCTGGGCGTTCAAAGCCTCCCCGGTCATCATGAAGTACCTTGCAAGCATCGGGACCGGTACCCTGAAGGGCAGGAAAGCTCTCGCGTTTGTCACGATGGGATTTCCCTGGAAGGCCTTGGGCGCATCCCGTGCACTGTACAGCATGACCCGGAAACTTGAGTCCTTCGATGCCGATGTCCTCCAGGGTGAAATGCTCCGCTACCTTTTCGGCTTTAATAAAAAACGCCTTGCTCAAGCGGTCGAAAAGATAACCTCCCGGGTGACCGGAAGTCAATCATGATGACGGCGGCAGTCGACCAGGCGCAATGCGACCGATGCGGTACCTGTATAAGCGTTTGCCCGACGAATGCACTGCTCCTGCTGTGCGACCGTTTGCTCGTCGATGAAGCGTTATGCAGCGGCTGTGCTACCTGCGTGAAAATCTGCCCTGTTGCAGCACTCAGCATGTGTCAACGCCCGGAGGCTCCTGAAACTTCCCACCAGTCTCCCGTGGTCCGATAAACTTAGGCGAGGTCACTGATGTCTCTTGAAAAGACCAGGCAACATTATGACATCGCGGTTCTCGGCGCAGGCCCGGCCGGATCGTCGGCTGCATTACAGGCGGCAAAGCTTGGGCGATCGGTATGTCTCATCGACCGCAATGCCAAGGTCGGTTCCCCGGTACGCTGCGGCGAGGGAATCGGCTATCATAGTTTCATCCGGCACGCGGGCAACCGGCTCGATTGGACCCTTAACCGGATCCGGCAGTCGATTATGGTCTCGCCTTCGGGAATAAAGGTCACCATCGGCAATATTGACGAGAGCTATATTCTCGACCGGGAGGCCATGGACAGCGGCCTGGCCGCAGAGGCAGCGCAGGCAGGCGCCGACCTGGTTCTTTCGACGCCGATAGTCGCAGTAAAGCGTACCGCCGGGGGGACCTACGAATGCCGGTCGCCGGAGAGGACCTTTGATGCCGCATGCGTTATCATTGCCGACGGTGTGGAGTCCCGGCTCGCCCGGTCGCTCGGGTGGAATACCGCGCTCTCTCTTGGCGATGTGGAAAGCTGCGCCTTCTGCCGGGTAACCTCTCCGCTCATCGACCAGGATGCCTGCGTATTCTTTACCGGATCAACCGTGGCGCCCGGCGGATATGCATGGATATTTCCGCGAGGCAAGGGAGACGCCAACGTCGGTCTCGGGATCATCGGCACGCAAAGCGGCCCGGGAAAGGCCAGGGAGTGCCTTGAACGCTTCATCGACCGGGAACTTCCCGGAGCCCGTGTCCGCGAAAAGCACTGCGGCGGCGTCCCGGTTGGTAAATGGGTACGACCGCTGGTCCGGGACGGCGCCATGCTGGCAGGAGACGCAGCCCGCCAGGTGAACAGTATTTCGGGCGCCGGAATACACTACTCCCTGTACGCAGGAAATCTTGCCGGTACCATTGCAGCCGGGAGCTTTTCGGCAAACGGGTCCATCGACTATAATAAACTCAGGCGGTACGAAGCCGAGTGGAAAAAGACCTACGGAAAACAACAGGATCGTTCCTATTCGCTCAAAGAATTCGTCATGAAAACCGATGACGCCTTCCTCGACCGCGTGGCTTCCTCGCTTGCCAAGGAACCGCCGGATCGGCTCAACTACCTGCGGGTATTCATGCGAACCTTTGCAGGCCGCCCGCTGCTGCTGCTCAAGGCCATGAAGCTCTTCGGCTGAGCCCATCGCGGTAAGAATCGAGCCCTGATGCCGCCCCCCTCCGCAGCACCGGTCCATGCTTCTTTGTCTTCGTTCAGTTCTCTCGATGTACACTTTGCGGGTCTCATGGAAGATCTTGCAGGCGGGGTCAACCGATCGCTCTTCATCGCTGCCGCGCTCGCGAGCCGGGCCGTTTCGGAAGGTCACATCTGCGTGAATCTTGCGGACTATGCGGGCACGCTCCTCTCCTTCGACCATGAAGCCGCACGCAACGAACCGGCGCCGGCGCTTACCGAATGGGTAAGCCTTCTGGCCGCCTCCCCGGTCGTTGCCGCACAGGGTGAGGAACGACCGCTCGTGCTCTCGGGCAGCCTGCTGTATCTCTATCGCTACTGGAATTATGAGAACCGTCTCGCACAACAACTCCTGCATCGCTGCGCCGGAATAGCCGCGGATTTTAATACAGTGCAGGCCGGTGAGCTCATGACACAACTCTTCGGCGCAGGTCGGGATGGTGCGGATTGGCAGAAAATCGCGGCGGCGGTTGCGCTCCTGAAGCATTTCTGTCTTATTTCCGGAGGGCCCGGAACCGGCAAAACCTCAACCGTTATCCGGATTGCCGCACTGCTGGCAGCGCTTCATGCCGACAGTCCGTTTACCATTTTGCTGGCAGCTCCCACCGGAAAGGCGGCTACCCGGCTTGAAGAGTCCATCAATGCGCTGCTCCCCGGACTTCACTGCTCACCTGAAATTGCATCCGGGATTCCGAAAACCGCTTCTACCGTGCATTCGCTGCTCAAGCCGATCCCGGATTCTCCGTACTTCCGGCACGATGCCGATCACCCGCTCATGTGCGATGCAATTCTCGTGGACGAAGCTTCGATGATCGACCTGGCACTCATGACAAAGCTTTTCGAAGCCGTGCCCCTTGACGCCAGGATCATCCTTATCGGCGATCGCAACCAGCTTGCTTCGGTGGAAGCGGGCGCCCTGCTGACCGATCTTGACAGCGGCGATTCGTCAGGGTTCAGCCCGGACCTGACCGCATCGATTCAAAAGATTATGCCGGAATTTGAAGGCCCCGGCACCTCGGCGGCGCCGCTTGCCGACTGCATCGTCACCCTGCGGAAGGCCTGGCGCTTCGATACCCGATCCGGGATCGGTGAGGCGAGCCGGTCCATTAACAGCGGCGACTTCAACGCTGTCCGGTCGATCCTGGCCGACCCTGCCTTTCCCGACTGTGAATGGTATATTCCGCATTCGCAGGCCGATTTCCTCGCCCGTCTCCGGACCATGGTAATCCCGCGGCTCAGAGACTGCTTTGCATCTGCGGATCCCCGGACGGTGCTCTCCCTGCACGCCGGATTCAGGATCCTGTGCGCACTGCGCAGCGGCCCTTTCGGCGTTACGGGAATCAATGCCCGGGTTGAAAAAATGCTCGCCCTGGAAGGACTCGTGCCCGCAAGCGGCTCCTTCTATCCGGGGAAGCCGATCCTGGTTACCCGGAACGATTATCAGGTAAATCTCTTCAACGGCGATATGGGAATCATCATGCCCGACCGGGAAGACGGCGGGGTTCTCAAAGCCTTTTTCCCGGACGGCGGCGCTCATGTCAAGGCCTTGCCGCTTACCAGGCTGCCGCCGCACGAAACCGCGTATGCCATGACCGTGCACAAGGCCCAGGGTTCGGAATTCGACGAAACCCTTCTCATCCTTCCCCCGCACCCCTCCCCCCTCGTTACCCGCGAACTGCTCTATACGGGAATTACCCGGGCGCGCCGCCGGTGCACTCTCTGGTGCAGCGAGGAAACGCTCAGGAGCGCGGTGGCCACGCGCCTTGAGCGGACGTCGGGGCTGCGCGAAAAACTTTGGAAATATTGGTAATTCGCTCGCTAATCCCGGATCAAGCTCCGGGGATTGCGTTCGCTATGCCTATTCATACACCGAAACGATGGCATATTCCTTCATTTTCAGGTACAGCGTTTTCGGGCTGATCCGGAGCATTTTTGCGGCCTTCCCCTTTTGGCCATTTACCTTAGATAAAACATGCAGGATATGTTTTCGCTCCATCTCCTTAAGCGAAAGCGACCGGTCGCCTTCGGCAGCGGGTAACCCGACGGCCTCGTCACGGCGAGTTTCCCCAGGCGGGACGGCTGCCGGCGCAGGCCGGAGGAATGACAAATCGGCAGCGGTCACCATCTTTCCCGGTGAGAGTATACAGGTGCGTTCGACAACATTACGCAGTTCGCGAACATTGCCGCGCCAGGTATAGCCCTTGAGTATTTCGAGCGCTTCCGGGTCGAATTCCTTCTGGAATCCCTGCGTTGCTATAAAGTGACGCACCAGAAGCGGGATATCCTCCACATGGTCTTTGAGGGGAGGAACGACAACCGAAAGCACGTTGAGCCGGTAGAACAGGTCGCTGCGGAAGAGCTTCTGTTCGACGAGTGATTCAAGCGGCTGGTTGGTGGCGCAAATGATCCGTACCGAGAGGGTGATATCGCGGGTCCCCCCGACGCGCCGGATTTCGCCCCGTTCGAGGAACCGCAGCAGCTTGGCCTGGAAGTGAAGCGGGATCTCCCCCACCTCATCGAGAAACAGTGTCCCGTTGTTGGCTATTTCCGCAAGCCCGAGCTTCTGGAATTTCGCATCGGTGAACGCCCCCTTCTCGTGCCCGAACAGCTCGCTTTCGAGCAAGGCTTCGGCAAAGGTTGCGCAATTGACGGTAACAAACGGCTGGTTGTGCCGGGCGGAAAGTTCATGAATGGAACGCGCAACCAGCTCCTTGCCGGTGCCGCTCTCCCCGAGAACCAGCGCCGTGGAGCTTGTCGAAGCGATACGCGAGATTATTTTGCGCAGGTCCTCGATGGCGCGGCTTATTCCGAGGATGCTGCCGGACCGTCCCGTCTTCCTGAGCTCTTCCTGGAGAATCTGCACATCGAGTAACGACCGCTGGTGCTCGATGGCCCGTTCGATCTGGATACAGAGTTCGCTCAGTTCATAGGGTTTCCGGACATATTCGAAGGCACCTATTTTAATGCACTCGATGCAGTTCTCGATGGTGGCATTCCCGGTCAGGATGATGACCTCCGAGGAAATATTCTCCTTTTTGATTTCCCGCAGGACATCGATGCCGCTCATGCCCGGCAGAAGGATGTCAAGAAGTACCACATGATAAAAGTCGTGGCGGACCGCCAGAAGCGCCTCCTCCCCGCCGGCAAGGGTATCTACCGAGTAGCCGGCGCGGGCGAGCTCGTTGCCCAGCAGCATCCGCAGCGTCCCTTCATCGTCCACAACGAGGATCTTTCCCTTGCTCATGGGTTGATCTCCGCCTTCCCGCGGTCATCAAGCCGGGGTGTGCCGAACCGCTGCAGATGCTCGACGATATCGCGGCAGCGGAAGGCCTCATCGTGGATGACCTGGAGATAGGTGCTCAGTTCCTCCTGGTCCATGGTTTCGCCCGCATTCAAACGGGCAAGCAGCGCGCTTGAATAACCGGCCACAGCGCAGAGCGGATTATTCAGCTCATGGGCAATTGCCGAGGCCAATGCAGCAGAATCGGCGGAAGGAATCAATCGGGAAGCCGGTTTATCCGGAGCAGTCTCGATGACCGTTCCACGGATAGCTTCATCCGTTTCGAGGGGATTCCCGGTACAGAGTTCGTCGATAATGTGGCGCATTTTCCGCAAGGCAATGCCGCGGTGGCTCAAGGGATGTTTCTCCATTGACGCCATTTCGCCGAAGGTCCGCGAATGTCCTGCCGGAATAAATAACGGATCGTACCCGAACCCTCCGGAACCACGGGGAGCAAAGGCAATGGTACCCTCGCATGCCCCGGTTGCTGAAAACCATCTGGTCCGGGAAATGACAAGTACGACGGTGCACCGGAATCGGGCGGTCCGCCGCGACTCTTCGACCCCTTCCAGGGATTTCAAGAGAAGCCGGTTGTTTGCACCACTATCTGCCGGAATACCGGCAAAGCGTGCGCTCAGGACGCCGGGACGGCCTTCCAGGAAATCGACCTCCAGGCCGGAGTCGTCCGCAAGGACCCAGCTGTCGCACCGCGTACGTACCCAGTCCGCCTTCTGCAACGCATTTTCCAGAAAGGTCGTTCCGGTTTCCGGGATTTCCGGAAGCGGCGAAAAATGATCGGCTAAAGACGACAGGACAACGGGAAGGTCGGCAAGCAGCTCGGCAAGCTCGCGGAGTTTCCCCTTATTTGCCGTAGCGATGATGATCGAATGCATAAATCATCCCACCACGATGTTGACAAGCTTTTTCGGCACCACGATGACCTTCCGCACGGTTTTACCCTCGATATGCGGTTTTACTTTATCAACTTCGAATGCCGCGGTACGCAAGGTCTCCTCATCGGCATCGGGCGGCGACTGGAAATCGCCGCGGAGCTTGCCGTTGACCTGTACGACAATGGTTACCTGGTCGAACTGCGTCAGCTGCTCGTCCCAGGTCGGCCACGTTTCGTTGAGCAGGAAACCGTTCTTTCCCAGCCGCTCCCACAACTCATCGGCAAGGTGCGGGGCGAAGGGAGCGATGAGCCTGAGGAGCGTTTCGAGATCGACAACCGCCGCGCCATGTGAGGTCAGCTCATTTACATACTCCATTAACCGGGCGATTGCGGTATTGAATTGCATTCTTTCAAGATCGGCATGCACCTGCTTGATAGTCCGGTGCCGCAGCCGGCAATGCGGGTCGGTGCCTGCCGCCGGGGAGGTGCCCGGCTCGTCGACGAGTCGCCAGATCCTGCGCAGGAACCTGAAACACCCTTCAATGGCCCGCGGGTCCCATGGCTTGGAGAGATCGAAATCGCCCATGAACATCTCGTAAAGACGCAGGGTATCGGCGCCGTAGGCGGCTATGACGTCATCGGGATTCACCCCGTTCAATTTGCTCTTTGCCATCTTCTCGGTTTCGGTGCGGAGTTTTTCACCGGTTGCCCGGAGAAAGGCCTCGTCGCCCCTGAATTCGATCTCGGAAAATTCGTGGTACCTTCCGAATGAATCGGCATAGGTACGGCTGAGCACGATTCCCTGATGCCTGAGCTTGCGGAAGGGCTCCAGGGTCGAAACCTTACCGAGGTCGTAGAGCACCTTGTGCCAGAACCGGGCGTAGAGCAGGTGCAGCACCGCATGCTCGGCCCCGCCGACATACAGATCGACATTCATCCACTGTTCTTCCGCATCCTTCGACCACGGGGCAGCGCTGTTCTTCGGATCGAGATAGCGGAGGTAGTACCAGCACGATCCCGCCCACTGCGGCATTGTATTGGTCTCGCGCTGCGCAGGACCGCCGCACGACGGGCAGGTTGTTCGGCACCACTCCTCCATGGTGGCGAGCGGTGATTCCCCGGTCCCCGAGGGTTCGTACCGCTCGACCTCAGGGAGGGTAACGGGAAGCTGATCTTCCGGAACCGGAACCGCGCCGCAGTTCGGGCAGTGCACGATGGGAATCGGCTCGCCCCAGTACCGCTGCCGGGAAAACAGCCAGTCGCGCAGGCGGTAGGTCACCGCCCTTTTGCCGAGGCCTTCCGCTTCGAGACGCTCTATCATGCACTCCCCGGCGTCGGATGTCGCCAAGCCGTCAAGTTCTTCGGAATTAACCGCCACGCCGCCTTCCGTCCAGGCCGCTTCCGGGAGGGTCGTTTTCCCTCCAAGGGGCCGGACCACCTCAACGATGGGCAGCCTAAATTTCGTCGCGAATTCAAAATCCCGCTCGTCATGGGCAGGAACCGCCATGATGGCCCCGGTGCCGTATCCGGCAAGCACGTAGTCGGCAATCCAGATGGGAATTTTCCGGTGGTTAACCGGGTTTATTGCGTAGCCGCCGGTAAAAACGCCGGTCTTTTCTTTGGATAAATCGGTCCGGTCAAGGTCGCTCTTGAACCGCGACTGTTCCCGGTATGCCATAACCTCGGCACTGCGTTCCGGAGAGGTAATCTTTTCCACCAGGGCGTGCTCGGGCGAAAGAACCATGTAGGTCGCCCCGTACAGCGTATCCGGACGGGTGGTAAACACGGTGATCGCTTCGTCCGTCTTCCCGGCAACAGCGAAGACAACCTCGGCGCCTTCAGATCGCCCGATCCAGTTTCGCTGCATGGCAAGGGTTGACTCAGGCCAATCGAGGCCGTCGAGGTCCTCAAGCAGCCTGTCGGCATAGCGGGTGATGCGGAGGAGCCACTGCCGGATCGCCCGGCGTTCGACCGGCGTTCCGCACCGGTCGCAGAGCCCGCCCCTGACCTCCTCGTTGGCAAGCCCGGTTTTACATGAGGGACACCAGTTGATAGGCATGTTTCCCTCGTAGGCGAGCCCCTTCTTGAAAAGCTGGAGAAATATCCACTGCGTCCACCGGTAGTATGCGGGATCGGTGGTATTGACTTCCCGGTCCCAGTCGTAGCAGAATCCGACCGAGTCGATCTGCCGCCGGAAGTTCGCTATCGCCTTCCCGGTGGTGATGCGGGGATGGATCCCGGTCTTGATGGCGAAATTCTCCGCGGGCAGGCCGAACGCATCCCATCCCATCGGGTGAAGCACGTTGAAGCCCTGCATCCTTTTCCACCGGGTAACGATATCGGTGGCCGTGTACCCTTCGCAATGACCCACATGGAGGCCCGAGCCCGACGGGTAGGGGAACATGTCAAGCGCATAGAATTTCGGTTTCGACGCGTCGAAAGCGGTGGAATGGATCTTCGCCTCGCGCCAGCGCTTCTGCCATTTTGCTTCTATTTCCGCAGGTTCGTATCTGGTCACCTTGTGCTCCGGTAATTGATTTAAGGGTAATGTGCCGCCGCAGGAGGGCGTTAGTCTCTGTTCTCCCTGAAATACGCTATCGTCTTTCGCAATCCTTCATCCAGTTCAACTCTCGGCCGCCACCCGAGACGTGCCTTTGCAAGCCGGATATCGGGCTGCCGCTGCCGGGGGTCGTCCTGCGGCAGCGGTTTATAAACAATGGCGCCCGTGCTTCCGGTCATCGAACACACCTTCTCCGCAAGTTCACGAATGGTAAATTCGTGCGGGTTGCCGAGATTGACCGGCCCGATGAAATCCTCAGTGTTCATCATACGGACAATTCCCTCGATAAGGTCGTCGACGTAACAGAAGGAACGGGTTTGCGAGCCGTCGCCGTAGAGGGTTATGGGTTCGCCGGAGAGCGCCTGGATGATGAAATTGGAGACCACCCGGCCGTCATGGGGATGCATGCGCGGCCCATAGGTATTGAAAATGCGCACAATCCGGATAGCAACCTTATTCTGGCGGTGATAGTCCGAAAAAAGCGTCTCCGCGACCCGTTTCCCCTCGTCGTAACACGACCGCTGCCCGATGGGATTCACGTTACCCCAATAGGCTTCGGTTTGCGGATGCTCGCTGGGGTCGCCGTACACTTCCGAGGTGGAAGCCTGCAGTATCCGCGCGTGTACGCGTTTTGCCAGGCCGAGCACGTTGATGGCGCCCATGACGCTGGTCTTGATGGTTTTCACCGGGTTGTACTGGTAGTGAACCGGCGAGGCGGGACAGGCAAGGTTGTAGATCTGGTCCATTTCGAGGAACAGGGGAATGGTAATATCGTGCCGCAGGAGTTCGAAATTGCTTCTCCCGAGAAGATGCGCTATATTCCGCTTCCTGCCGGTAAAGTAGTTATCGAGACAGACGACCTCATGGCCCTCATTGACAAGCCGTTCGCAGAGATGCGAGCCGAGAAATCCGGCGCCGCCGGTTACCAGTATGCGGAATTGTTTCATGGTTTCCCTACCTCCGGTTCACCTTAGGGGTTGCTATAACTGAACCAATATTCGAAAAACCGGTTACCAGGCAGTTCATAAGTAGAGCTATATCCCGCCGTTCGTGGGGCCGTTCGTAGGGCCGTTTGAGCGGCCGTTCGTGGGGCCGTTTGAGCGACCGTTCGTGGGGCCGTTTGAGCGACCGTTCGTGGTGAGCCTGTCGAACCATGAACGACCTGTCAGTATTGCCCGCCCTTCGACAGGCTCAGGGCGAACGCTCTTTGCCGGAGAACTTACTTATTAACTGATAAGTAAATACGGCTCCAACGCTCCTCACACCGCCGTAATCTTCACATCCTCCATGAGCTGCCATACCTCATCCCGCGTCAGGGCATCCGGGCCCGCATGCATCGCCTTGGCCGCACCGCAGGCAACGGCCAGGCGGCACGTTTCGGAAAATGAAAAACGACGTTTCCACGCCACCAGGATTCCGGCCATGAGTGCGTCGCCGCATCCTACCGTATCGATACTCTTCACCTGCGGCGGCACAGACAGGAGACAATCGCTGTCGTGAAGCGCTATCATGCCGTCCGACCCGAGCGTAATGAACACATGCGAAATACCGCGGTCCAGGAGTTTTTTGCCCTTGAGGGCGAGGTGGTGCACCCCCTGGATCTGTTCGCCGAAGATATCCTCGAATTCGGTACTGTTGGGCTTGAGCACCAGGGGCCCGGCAGCAATCCCCAGCGACAGCGCCTTGCCTCTTGTGTCAAGAAAGGTATCGACGCCCGCAGATTTGCACTGGGCAATGATCCGCGCGTAGAGGTCCTCGCCGAGCCTGGGGGCGATGCTTCCGGAAAAGCACCACTCGTCGCCCGCAGCAAGGTGGCTGCCTGCAAATTGCAGGAATTCCTCCCCGGCTTCCCGGCCTATCGGTGAACCACGACTGTTGATATGCGACGACTGGGCGCCCTCGGATTCGAGAATCGTCACATTCATCCGGGCCTCGCCTTGCACCGCCATAAACCGGTGCTGGACTTTTTTCTTGTCAAGCCATGAGGTAAAGCGGTTCCGGCTCTCCTCCGGCATGATCCCGACAACGGCGGACTCTTCGCCAAGGGTCCGAACGATGCAGGCAACGTTCATGCCTTTGCCCGAGGGCACGACCCGGAGCGGAATATCGCGCAGCGTGCCGCCGGCACTGAATTTTTCGGTCGAATAGACGAGATCGAGGGCGGGGTTGAGGAGCGTACAATAGATCATAGTCCATTAAAATACAATATATTGGAGGCTCATTTATCCGGTTGGAAGATTATTATCGATCCCCTCTGGTGGGGGAACCGAGCTTAAATAATCAAAAGCCTCTGGTGGGGGAACCGGGCTTAAATCAAAAGCCTTTGGTGGGGGACCCGCTAAGGCGGTTCCCCCTGGCCAAAGCCTCCGCGCCCGTAAAGCCGGGCTGCGGGGTCTTTGGCTCACCCCTTACCTCACCC
>PLTF01000072.1 GCA_003164335.1 Fibrobacterota bacterium | reverse complement strand
TGCGGGGTCTTTGGCTCACCCCTTCCAGCGGAGGTGCGAGGCTACGCTTGCCTCGCTATGCTCAGCAAGCGCTCTCGCACCCCCGCAACGCTCCCGTTAGGTAGAATACACATAAAAGATTGCGCAAATCATTAGGGGCTCAAGATTATCAGCCCTTTTTAAAATCTTTTGATGTTGCGTTAGCGAGGACAAAGGGTGCCTGCTGAAGCGAAGCGAGGCAGGCAGTGGGCCGGGTCAATTTAATTATCCAACTGGTATTGCCATAGCGCAAAATGGTGATATTTATATTGCCGACGCAGGGAATAACCGAATTCAATTATTCGATAGGAATTTTTCATTCAAAAGGCAATTGGGATCAAATTTCCTTTTTAATCCGCAAATGATTGCCTTGGATAGTTCAAAAAATGTTTATGTTCCCAATAGGGCGGATTCCTTTTTTGTATTGGACACGATGGGTAATCTTCTGAGGACATTTGTTGTACCCGGCTGGTTTCATTTTATAATTGCAGGGAATGAGCTCTATATAGATATTCCAAATTCAAATATCAATGATTCTATCGTGGTATATTCGCTTTCAGGAGCAAGAATCAGAAGCTGGCTCCTATGTGCCAGCAATAATTGTGTTTTGAGTTTATTAGCCGATTCAAATGCGATTATGGCCGGTAATTCCTGCCTTGGGCAGGTGACTATTTTCGATACATCGGGAAGTACGCTTTCAACCATCGGGACGGCTCCCTTTTCCTCGGGAATTGCTTATGACAGGGCTAAAGCAAGGCTCTTTGTAAACAATGCGCAAGTTAATTTGCTAAGGGTCTTTGATAAAAACGGCAACCTCCTTGCGCAGTACCAGCCAAGCATCCTGCAAGAATCTCCCCCTGGTTCAATTGCCCGCGATCAAAACGGTTTTATTTATGAAATAATTCCCCAAGGGAATGAGATTGTGAAGATGCACTGTTTGCTGCCATAACAAAGTAAAAATTCAGGGCGCTCCCCCTTAGAGCGCCCTTTAATTGGAACTATGCTATGGCGCAGTAGTAGTTGCCACCCATGTTACTCCGGTTCCTGATAGAGATAGATACTTATATCGTATCGTGCCCCCATCATTATATTGAATGACTAATTTATTGCTTTTTACATAAATACGGCCTTCGGCGCTCTGAGATGGGCTCGCCGGCGTGGTTGTTGGATCCAGGGTAATTGCCCCTGTATCTTCGAGTTTGGATGCCGGACTCGCGGTTCCAATCCCCACGTTGCCATCATCTCTGACAAACAAATGAGAATTACTGCTCGAATCCGTTACATTAAGGGATGAGGTTGAACTGGTAGTTCCCGCCCCCTTAATTGACAGCGATGATCCCGGGTTCGTAGTCCCTATCCCTACCCTCCCGCTCGAATTCGCCGCCAGGATATATCCTCCAAAGCCTACATTGGCTATCCCGAAAACGGTTGATGGGTTTGAATAAGACCCGGCGCCGAGCATCCATAGATTGCTGGTCGGGCATTGAATCGTCCCTCCCTGCCCGCCTGTCACGCCGGCGGCAAAAGCCATGGACGCTTCGGTGTCGGTACTGCTCGTGCCGTTATTGAGTACCTGCACCTGACCGTAGGAGCTGTGTGTTGTTTGCACGACCAGTTTACCGTTTTCGACATCGAGGGTGCTGCACGGGTTCGTGGTCCCGATCCCCACCAATCCATTTGCTAACAGAGTCAAAACACTGCTTGCCCAGGAAGTGGTATCATTTGCCCCTTGCATATTCCCAATAGCGAACGATAAGTGCCCGCCGCCATTCGTGTTCGCTATATTCCACCAAGCTCCATCGTTGCTGGGAAGTATTGTCACTACGCCGGGAGACCCTGATTCCGGCGTGACACAAAGCTGGCCATTAGCAACCTGCAAGGCCCAACTCGGATTCGTGGTCCCTATCCCCACAGATCCCTCCACGATCAGTCCGTTTTGCGGTGCTGCGGTCGCAGCATAATCCGCGCCGATGGAGGAATTTCCTGCAATGGAGAGGTTGCTCGCGGGATTCGTGGTCCAGATTCCAAAATTGGAAAGGACATAATTTGCAAAAGCCAAATTAGTTGCCGATGTGGCAATCGAATTCCCGGAAACGACATTCCCGGAATCGGGAGCATCGGCCCCGGAAACGTAATTAATTGCGGTAATAGGAAGGCCACCCGTGTTATTGACGTTTAGGTTAAACCAGTTGCCTGTAATTATAGCTCCGTTGGTTTCGAGCTGAATATGCGTCTGGCTTCCCTCGAAATCATTAAGACTGATGTAATTTGCCGTATAGCCAGCAACACCTATAGAGCCCTCTTGCAGCCAGACCCCAATAGAACCGGCAGAAACACCGACATACGCGCCAAAATGACAATTTATAACCCGGTTGTACCCTCCTATGATATTAATTGCCGTTTGATTACTCCCGAAAAAACAATCGGAAACGGTAATATTGTTTGCAATGTCATCTGGCTTCGACAAATTGACACCAATGTTACAATATTCAATCTTGCAGTCTCTGATGTAATTATCCCAAAAGGGATCATAGATTCCGGTATCCATGTATTGAATATAAACCTCCGAAACAATGGTGCATTCGCTTCCGCTGATATTGTCAAACTGTATACCAACTGAGCCGGATACTACGGTTGCACTGGCGGCCGGTAGGATTTGCAGCTTACTTACCTGCGCCCAGCTTTGTACGTCTATTGCCGTATATGGCCCAGTTACTTTTGAGCTGAATTGAAGCGCAGTCGTCCACATACCTGAGCCTTCAAGCCTTATGGATGGATATACAGTTATCATCTCATTCAGTGTATATGTTCCGACAGGAAGAAATACAATGCCTCCATGGCCATTGGCGCCCCCCATGTTCTGCGTTATATAGGCAGCATAGTTTATTGCGGCCTGGATATCCGCCGAAGTTGGTCCAGCGGCAGCATTGGATGTGGTGGGAATAACCTTAATAAGGTTGCCACCGTTGCTAATGAATGCCGTACAATATGCTGGAACTTTCTGACCATTTAGGGTTACTCCCCCGGAGATATTTATATTCTCAATAGAATAAAGTTCCGCACCGGCTCCGTTACTAATGCACATGCTTCCCCCGACATCCAGCATCGCCTGTGGACTCGTGGTTCCAATTCCGACGGTTCCATTTACTCCGTCGGTTGCATAACTTTCACTGCCAAGATGTAATGTTGCCATACAATCCTCTTTTCTGATAATTGTTTCAAAGCACCGTTCTCTTCTCATGTCCCACCCGCACCCGCGGGTCGACGAGAATCTTAAATCCCTTTTCCTTCGCCCTCAAACAGAACGCCACATCCTCCATGGTGAAATCCACCATGCTGCCGATCCGTTTTTCTATCGGCCTGAACCAGGGGTAGTCGAGCGACTCGAACACTCCCCTCTTCACCAGCATGAACCCCATGCCGGTGTACGCCACTTCCATAGTCTCCTTTCCTTCGATATCCTGCGGGGTCAGGAAGTTAAAGAAGCCGTTCTGCTTGAAAAACTCCTCATCCCAGGTTTCGACGGTGGCGAAGTTCCTGCCGCCTTCCATGAGGTAGAGGCCCGATACAATGTCCGCCCCGCGTTCAAGAAGTCTCGCGAACTGGGCGGAGTTGAAGAGAATATCCGAATCGATCCACATGAGGTAGTCGTAGTCGAGTTTTCCGTCGAAGGGTTTCTGGCCTGCCCCGCGGGAGACGTCGCCGCCGAGGCACATGTTGCGGACATAGTAGATATTGCACGACTGGCGCCGGCTTAAAACAGGCCGGATGTTCCGGGAGAGGCAGAAGGCGAGGAGATCGGTCCAGCACTCCAGGAATTTCCCGGAAAAGGAGTTCCCGGGCAGGCAGAAGACGACGGTAAGCGGTTTCTCAGTCATAAATCCTCCCATCATGCCGTTAAACGGGACCACTTAAGGGTGGTGTACATGGTTTGCCTCGATAATCTGACGTATGTACTTCTAACAAAGAACAGAAATTAGTTTTAATTTACCTTCAGGCTGCTCAAATACAGCATCGTAGTCATTTTAAGGTAATATAATACTTTTGTAAAGGTAATGCAAGATATATTTTTAATTTTTCTTAAAAAATCTATTTAAATTTCTTAATATGCTATTTTTTGGCTAATTTGGGTAGGAAGAAGCCTTCAGGCTTTTCAGAGAAAGGATGCGGGCGGAAGGATGAAGGATGGAAATTGTAATTAAAGCTCCCCGAAGCGGAGCTTCAGGGACCGCGAAAGCAGCCTGCCCCATGCGCTCGCTGTGCCTGTTCAGTTTGTTTTCCCAACCTGAGCAGTAAAGAATTAGTTTTACAAAAGCGTCGATTGCATCCTTCTTGAACGTGAGGCAGTACATGAGGACTTGTTTCTTTCGGTAAAGCCAATGCAGCCGCTTTCTTCTGTTTGCAGCAATTATCCCCTGTTTTTTCGGGATTGTGTCGGCAAAAATGCGAATGACGGCCATAACCCGGAACCCATCTTCGGAGTTCCTGCACGGTGTAACGCCGGTTGCTGTACAAGCTTTTGAAACCCGTTTACAGCCCTACCTGCAAGCCAGGCTCAAGGGCGCAACATTTGTAAATTCCCTTCCCGCAGCGCAGCGTCCCAGGGAGAGCGACTTCCTGACCCTTGCGACGGTCTGGTCCAGCCTGGACAAAAGCTTCCTGTCACTTTACCAGGCTGCAGTGACCCCCAACCCGCAGGGATACGATTCCTGCCTCTCCCCCGGCGGCCATTACGTGATTTACTACACCACCAACCCGGATTCAGCCGACGCCGTCGACCCGACCGACACCATCGGCTTCGGCCCGGACAGCACCCACTGGCGCGTCAGGACCTCGAGCCCGAACGGCATCCCGGACTATATCGACCAGGTTGCCTGGTCGTGCGACAGCGCATGGTCAATGGAGGTAAACCGCTTCGGTTTCCTTCCGCCCCTGTCGATGACCCGGGACAGCACCGTCTCAAGTCGCTACCATTTTTTTGCCATTGAATCCGGGTATGAATATTATGGCGAAACGTTTGCCGACATGCCCGTTCCCGGCTCCCCAATGGGCTATCTCGCCCACTGCGAGGTTCGCGGCAACTGGAATGGTTCGGAGTGGATTTTAAATGATTCCACCCTGAACTATAACCTCCATCCGGAAAATGCCGCCCACGTAACCTGCGTTCACGAGAACTTTCATGGAATTCAATTTGCTATGTTCCGGAACGGCGACGACAATCCGTACAATTTTGATAATTTAACCCGGGCCCTGATGGAGGGAACCGCTGTAATGATGGAGCGCCTCGGGTTCGACGACATCAAAGACTACATCCAGTATACCAACTTCTATTTCGACAGCCTGTTCAATCCGCAGTCGCCCGGACCGGGGCCGGAGATGTCCTTTTTTGACGGAGAAAATAACCTCTACCAGAACTCTCTTCTGACCATTTTTCTCTATGAAAAGGCCCCGCCCACCCCCCGGATCGATTTCCTCAAATCGATATTTTTCAATAATTACGCACGAGAGATCCCTCTCGACACGAACCTTCGCACCGTATCCGGCGATTCGACTTTCCATACCACCTGGGCTGCCCTCCTGAACCGCTTTTTTACCGGAACCTACTTTACTGGCCTGCGAGCCGACACGTCGCGATTCGACCTCGATGCGGCGGACATGCTTGCGTGGACGGTGATACCGGACTCTTCCGCCTGGACGTACTCCATAACCAAACCGGTCAACCACTATGCAATGCAGCGGTTCGACTACCATTCCGATACCGGCAGCTTCGATACGCTCACGATCACCCTTGCCTGCAACGATTCCGCCCAGACCGTGCCGAACCCGGTCTGGGCCGCCTCCTGCATCGTCCGGGGGCCGGGAATGCCCGATTCGGTATTCGTGCTGCCGATAAATACTGCCGGCAAATCCTCCGTTAAAATCACCGGATGGCACTCCCGCAGCGAAGCGCTCGTCATTCCGACGAACGGCGATCCCGTTTCCCCCGGGTACGCGACGGTATCCTTTACGGCAAGCGCTCTGCTCCTCCCTTCCGTCCCCGCTCTCGCACTGCCCGCAAACGGTACCGCCGGATTGGGAACCTCGCTCACGCTCAGCTGGAACAGTGTGCTTGTGGCGCCATCCTACTCGGTGCAGGTCGCGGCCAACTCATCATTTACAAACCTCGACGTTAACAGAACCGGTATTCCAGCGATCTCCTCCGCAATTACCGGAGTGGGCCTCAATCATGTCTATTATTGGCGCGTCAATGCAACCAACACGAGCGGAACCGGACCATGGTCGACCGTCTGGAGCTTCTCGACCTTTGTCCCACTTACGATCTTCCCCAACCCCCCGCACCTCAGCGGCAGCAATAATTTCATACGCTTCGAGGGATCCGGCATACAGTCGGTACTCATTTACTCCCTGGACGGTAATTTAGTTACCAATTCCGGCACCAGCCGGAGCTCTGCTTTTGCCAAGCTTACCAACGGACTGCAATGGGAATTGAAAAATAGCAGGGGCATGAGCGTTGCTCCTGGATATTACCGGGCGGTTGTGGCACAGCGGGATACCTTTGCCGGAGTAAGCTCGACGACCGTGCATAAGCTTCTTGTTTTTCCCTGACAGGGCTTAAGGCTTCAGGAAAAAATCATTAAGCTTCTTCGTTATTTTGTTTGCTCTCTTTTTGTTCTATGTTCTTTCTGCCTAATGAGAGCGGGAGTACCGGAGCGCCTGCTGGGCGTGAGCGAGGCAGGCATAGCCCCCTACTTCCGCAGGAAGGGGTGTGCCTNNCGCCTAAGCGGTTCCCCCACCAAAGTCTTTTTATCTAAGTCCGGTTCCCCCACCAGAAAGCTCAATACATAAAGAAAACTCTATATAGAACTCTGCCCCCACCCGCTTGCCACGCATACCAAAAAAATTATAGCTTCGCTCTACCTTTATTTATTTTCATTCACTCTTTGTTTTCATCCTCTCACCAGCCTCCCCATTGAGGAGCCTCGCATGTTCAGGAACGGGTATTTCCGCTGGGTCATCTGCGGACTTTTATTCCTTGCCGCAACCGTGAATTACATGGACCGGCAGGTAATCAGCATTCTCAAGCCGATGATAGTCGGCTGGACCAGTCTGGGCTGGTCGGAAGCCCAGTACGGTAATGTTATCTCCTATTTCCAACTTGCCTATGCCGGTTCCATGCTTTTTATAGGGGCCCTCATCGACCGCATCGGCATCAAGAAAGGGTTTGCCATTGCGATTGTTTTCTGGAGCCTGGCATCCATGGGGCATGCAATTTCAGGCGCCGTTGCTTCTTTCATCGTATTCCGGGTACTCCTCGGAATCGGTGAAGCGGCCAATTTCCCCGCTTCGGTCAAGGCCGTTGCGGAATGGTTCCCGAAGAGTCAGCGGGCGCTGGCGACCGGCATATTCAACTCCGGCACCAACGTAGGCGCCTTCGTGACACCCTTTGCGGTAGCCTGGATTCTGACCAACCTGCACTCATGGCGGTATTCGTTCATATTCACCGGGACGCTCGACCTCTGCTGGCTCGTTCTCTGGCTTATCGTCTACCAACGCCCGGAGGAGCATCCGATGCTCTCTAAAAAGGAGCTTGCCTATATCCGCAGCGAGCGGGACGAGCGTATCGAGAACAAAACGCCCTGGCGTGCGCTGTTCAAATTCAGGCAGACCTGGGCATTTACGATTGGCAAGGGAATCACCGACCCGGTCTGGTGGGTCTGGCTCTTCTGGGTTCCGGGTTTCCTGTATAAAAAATTCGGCGTCGATATCAAGTCCATGGGCCTGCCGCTGGTGGTCATCTACTCCATGGCCAGCGTCGGCTCGATAGGCGGCGGGTGGATATCGGCATTTCTCATGAAGCACGGATTATCGGCCAATGTCTCCCGCAAAACCGCAATGCTCGTATGTGCTCTTTGCGTGATGCCGGTGATCTTTGCCGCCATGACGCCGCACGTCTGGACGGCGGTGTTGCTTATCGGGCTGGCATGCGGTGCGCACCAGGGATGGTCGGCCAATATCCTGACGTTACCCTCCGACATGTTCCCGCGACGGGCGGTAGCATCCGTAGTTGGAATCGGCGGGGCGGCCGGGGGAATCGGCGGCTTCCTTATCTCCCGGATTGTCGGCTGGATACTCAATAAAAACCCGGGAAATTACCTCCCGATATTCATCGTTGCCGGCTCGATGTATCTCATTGCGCTTATCGTCATTCAATTCATGGCACCGCGCCTGAAACCGGCGATGCTCGATACACGGTAGAGCCGGAGCGTGTTACCACTCTGCAAAAAATATCGAAGCGAGCCGGTAAAACAGTAACCTTCTTTGGGAGGATAATCTATGGCCTACCTGTCCGATGACTTTTTGCTGCACTCCGCTCATGCCCGTAATTTGTTTCATGACTATGCCGCGGAAGCACCCATTTACGACTACCACTGCCACCTCTCCCCTGCCGAAATTGCCGATAATGTCCGCTTCGACAACATAAGCCGCATGTGGCTTGCCGGCGACCATTACAAATGGCGGGCAATGCGGGCAAACGGCATCGACGAGGAGCTTATAACCGGCAAGGCATCGGATGAAGATAAATTCTCAGCCTGGGCGCGCACGTTGCCAGCACTATCCCGTAATCCGCTTTACGACTGGACACACCTTGAACTCCGGCGCTATTTCGGGATAAACGATCTCCTGACGCCGGAGAATGTCCCGGCAATCTATGCCGCCTGCAACGAACTCCTCGATGAAAAGGATTTTACGGTTCACCGCCTTCTCGCCAAAATGAAGGTAAAGGTGGTGTGCACAACCGACGATCCGATTGACGACCTCTCGTCGCATGTACGCCTCAGCTCCCAGGATGTGCCGTTTTCAATGCGTCCAACCTTCCGGCCGGACCGGGCGATGGCCATTGAATCCACCGCTGCCTGGAACGCCTATCTCGACCGGCTTGCGCAGGTTGCAGGCACGGTCATCGCATCGTTTGACGACCTCCTGGAGGCACTTGATAGCAGGCACGCCTGGTTTCACCACAACGGCTGCCGCAGCGCGGACCACGGCTTCGAGCGGGTGATGCCCGAACTGCCTGCGAAGGGCGAGTGCAGCCGCATTTTTGCAAAAGCGCGAGCAGGTGCTGCGCCTGAGATCGCCGAAGCCTCCCGTTTCAAAGCAGGCCTTCTCCTCGAACTCTGCCGGATGAACCACTCCCGGGGGTGGGTACAGCAGTTCCATTTCGGCATCCTCCGCGACGTCCGCAGCCGCACTTTCGCTGCGCTCGGTTCGAACACCGGCGTCGATTCCATCGGCGACGGAACGCCCGGATGGCCGCTCGCCAGGCTTCTGGATACGCTCGATAAGGACGGACGGCTCGCCCGTACCGTGATGTTCAATGGCAATCCGGTCGATAACGATCTCATAGCCTGCATGGCCGGGACATTCCAGGATGGTTCATTTCCCGGCAAGATACAGATGGGGCCTGCCTGGTGGTTCCTGGATCAGAAAAACGGCATGATCCGGCAGATCGAGGCGCTCTCAGGAGTCGGGCTCCTATCCCGGTTCATCGGCATGACTACGGATTCGCGCTCATTCCTCTCGTACCCGCGCCATGAATACTTCAGGAGAATTCTGTGCAACCTTCTCGGCGGGGAGATGGAGCGGGGCGATTGTCCGGACGATTCGGGCAGTATCGGCCCGATGGTGCGAAACATCTGCTGCGGAAATGCAAAAGATTACTTCGGTTTTTAACCGATAGACGTCCTGAAAAATAACCTGGAACAGGCTCCGGAAGCGTGACGGCAAATCATCAAATCGGAAAGGGATCCGGGAGGCACGTACCTAAAACCGGTCCCTGGATGCCCAGAGACCGGTCGCAGGGTTGGAAATGAAGAATAGCTCCTCGCCGTCGGGAAGGACGTTTAGCCCTTCCGAAAGTTTTTCCGGGTTGTACCTCCGGAGCATGGCATCGACCGGCGCATAGTCGAAACCCGCGTTTTGAACCTCTTCGGTGGAAATTCCGCCGGGGCAGTAGGTTATGCCGAACCGGCCTTCGGAAGAACCATGTATCAGGTGGGCGGCAGCGCTCAGGTTGTTCCCGAGCTCCTTATGTTTGCCGACGCTCTCAAGGGTCGCCGGAGTGCCATGGTACCCGAATTTCCGGATGAGGCGATCGATCTCGTCGTCTTCGCCGAATTTCCGCACACCGGGAGCCAGAACGATGAGCCTGCCGTTGTCGGCAAGTGCCATACGCGTCCGGTAAATGCTTTTATTACCCAGCCAGAAGCTTTTGTATTCCACCGGGTCAAGGTATACGACGATTCGCGAGAGCGGCTTATCAAGCAGGGTAAAATTGACTTGATAAGATAGTTTCGCCGCATGATCGAAGCACTCCCGGTCGTCGCCGATAAAGAGGCCGCGGGGCCGCATGGCGCCGTCGCGGTCCCTTTCCATCACCGTCAAGACATAGACAATGGGAATTGTGCGGAGGAATTTGTCGAGGGCATAATCGAAAACGGCCCGGACCGGCGTGTCGGCGCGGCCCATGATCCTCTCCATGCCGTACATGGCGCCGAGGAAATGGCTTTTATTGATGTTTTCGGCGCTGCCCAGCCCGACGAATAGGTTTTTGCCGTGACCGGCGAAACCGGCGACCTCATGCGGCACTACCTGCCCTATGGAAAGAATACAGTCGTACTCGGGCGACACGAGGCGCCGGTTTACCGCCACCGGGATGGGGTAGCCGACCGCGCCGCCCGAGACCTCTTTGACATAATTAGCCGGGATTTCCCCGAGGTTGACACAGTCGGATCGCCAGGAATGCGCATGAAAGAGTGTTCGGGGAAGATCGCCGTACATCAGGGCGATCTGCTCCCCGGTCATGGGAACATGCGTGCCGAGTGCCGGCAAAATGGCGCTCACGGCGCCCGGATTGTGCTCCCAGGCATAGCGCGTGAGCGCGCCGGCACCGGAATGAAGCCGCGTGATGTCGGGCGGAACGATAAGGATTTTTTTCCTCGCGCCGACAGCATCGAGCGCAGCATGCAGGCCCTGCCGCATGAGGTCGTCGGATAAGAAACCTTCCCTGGTACTGTTCTGCCAGAACATCATGCTGCAATCCTCTGTTCACGTTATGCGAAGCGGAAATTTATCGCTGGATTCGCGCCGATCCGCCCTGGACAAAGGCGCGGACCTGTTCGACGGTTGCCATGGTCGTGTCGCCCGGAAAGGTGGTTAAGAGCGCACCATGAGCCCAGCCGAGGTTGACCGCATCGGCCGGTTCTTCGCCCGCAAGAAGACCGTAAAAAAAGCCCGAAGCGAACCCGTCGCCGCCGCCGACCCGGTCGAGCACCGCCAGTTCGCAGGTCGGGGAGAAATAAGTTTTACCGTCAATCCAGGCTACCGCTCCCCAGGTGTGATGGTTGGTGGAATGTACCTCCCGCAGGGTTGTCACCACGATTTTGACATCAGGATATTTGGCGATGACGCTGTCGGCCATGGAGGAAAATGCGCCGGAGTCGAGCTTCGACTTTTTATCGAGCTCGGGACACGAAATACCGAGTCCCTTCTGCAGCTCCTCTTCATTGCTCCCGATGCCCACAAGAACATCCGTATGCTTCACGATTTCGGCGATGACCGCAAGTGCGCGCTCGCGACCGCCCCAGATATTCCAGAGCTTTTCGCGATAGTTAAGGTCGAACGAAACGATCGCCCCGGCTTCCTTTGCCGCCTTCATGCCTTCGATGATCACCTGGCCCGTGGTATCAGACAGTGCCGCGAAAATGCCGCCGCTGTGAAACCACCGGACGCCGCCCGCAAATATGGTTTTCCAGTCGAAATCACCCGGTTTGAGTTGCGCCGCCGCCTCGTTCGAACGGTTATAGAAGACGACCGGTGCTCGGACGCCGTGCCCCCGGTCGCTGTAAACCGTCGCCATGTTCGGGCCGCTCACGCCATTGTGCTTGAAAAACTTGTAAAAAGGCTTCACTCCCATTGCCCGTACCCGCTCGGCAATGAGATCGCCGATGGGATAGTCGACCATTGCGGAAACAATGCCGGTATTCAGGCGAAAACAGTCCGACAGGTTTGCCGCACAGTTGAATTCGCCCCCGCTGACATATATAGCGCACTCCGTTGCCTTTCGAAACGGGATGATTCCCGGATCGAGCCGATGAACCAATGCGCCGACAGACACAAAATCAAGCGCGCCCTTTTCACGAATATTCAAACCATACTTCATATCGGAAAACCTCCCGGTATTTTCCGGACCCGCCGGGCGGGCCCGTCCTTGCACGATGCAACAATGCCCCGGTACATCCTTTTATAAATTTGATCGCGTATGATCAGCCGCTCATCCTGAGCCCGTCGAAGGATGAGCTTTATCGACGCTCATGGTTCGACAGGCTCACCACGAGCGGTTAATTGCCATACGTCAGAGTATGTATGGTATCGTGTACTTCGAAACCCTTTGTCATACGCCGGAGTAGGAGCTGAATCCGCCATCCACCGGTACGACGATCCCGGTCACGAACTTCGACATGTCCGACACAAGGTACAGCAAAGCGCCGTGGAGCTCCTCCGGCACGCCGAACCGTTTCATCGGCGTGGCGGCGATGATTTTATCGCCTCGCGCGCTCAGGTTTCCGGTAGCCTGGTCGTACATGAGAAACCGGTTCTGGTCGGTCAGGAAGAAACCGGGCGCCAGGGCGTTGACACGGATATGCTGCGGCGCCAGGTGTACGGCAAGCCATGCCGTAAAGTTATTGATCGATGCCTTGGCGGCGGAGTATGCCGGGATCCGCGTGAGCGGCCGGTAGGAATTCATGGACGAGATATTGAGGATGACGCCTTGTTTTCGATCGATCATGTCGCGGGCGAAAACCATGGTCGGCAGGAGGGTCCCGATGAAATTGAGGTCGAATACTTTACGGAACGATTCCATTTCAAGCCCGAAAAAGGTTGCTTCGAGGTGGTCGAGGTCCTTATCTTCGATCGATTCGGCGGCAGTGGTCGCCTTGGGACTGTTTCCGCCTGCGGCGTTTATGAGGATATCAATGGCCCCGAGCCGGTCGTTAACCGTTTTCTTTGCATGCGCCAGCGATGCCTTTTCGAGCACATTGGCGCCGACGCCGATGACGCTGCAGCCGGTTGACGAGGCAAATTCCTGCGCTTTTTTCACCGCAAGGTCGGCGTTGAGGTCGAGAATGGCTACCTTCATACCGGCTTTCGCCAGACATTCGACCAAGGAAGAGCCGATGACCCCTGCACCCCCGGTAATGACGCAACATTTTCCTTTCAGATCTTCGAGTACTGCTATGCTCATGTCAATTCTCCTGAAAAAAATTGTAGGAAGAGCGGTTTCCGCCTTTGTGCCCCTTTGCCGCCTCCCGGCCGCACGAAACGGCCTGAGAAGGTACGTGCGTTCATGCGGTGTACGTACTCGATGAGACATCGCCTCCGCGACCGGTCCAGTTGGTATGGAAGAAGGTTCCACGGGGCTTATCGAGACGCTCGTAGGTATGTGCTCCGAAATAATCCCGCTGCGCCTGCAGGAGGTTCGCCGGTAGCCGTTCGCTTCGGTAGCCGTCATAAAACGCGAGAGCGGTTGAGAAAGCCGGTACCGGGATGCCGAGCGTTACCGCCTGTGCAATGACCCGACGCCAGGAACCCTGGCAACTGCCGATGAGGCTCGCAAAGTATTCATCAATAAGCAGGTTTCTCAAATTCGGGTTCTTATCAAAGGCAGCCTTGATTTTTTCGAGGAATACGCTCCGGATAATGCAACCGCTGC
Source organism: Fibrobacterota bacterium (assembly GCA_003164335.1). Lineage (GTDB taxonomy): Bacteria > Fibrobacterota > Chitinivibrionia > Chitinivibrionales > Chitinispirillaceae > BOG-1184. Next base: position 116,507 of record PLTF01000072.1, on the reverse strand, counting down.
GCCAGAGCATGGCGATACTACCGTAGTCGAGAGACCAGCCGTACTCTTTTGCGGCTTCGCGCATGAGCATGAAGCCCTGCGCATAGGAAATGATTTTGGAAGCAAGCAAAGCCTTCCGGATATCCTCGATGAACGCAACCGTATCGCCGGAGAATTTTTCCTCCGGACCCGAAAGTATTGTCGCGGCAACCACCCGTTCGTCCTTGATGGCGGAAAGGCAACGCGCGTAGACAGCCTCTGCGATGAGTGTTACCGGAACACCAAGGTCAAGCGAGCTCACGCTCATCCATTTGCCGGTGCCTTTTTGTCCTGCCGTATCCAGAATTTTATCGATGAGCGGCTCTCCGTCCGCATCTTTGAAGGCCAGAATGTCTCTCGTAATTTCTATGAGATAGCTGTCCAGCTCCGTCGTATTCCACTGCGCAAATATTGTATGCATTGCATCCGCATCGAGGCCGACGCCGTATTTCATGAGCTGGTACGCTTCACAGATCAGCTGCATGTCCCCGTATTCAACGCCGTTGTGCGCCATTTTAACATAATGACCGGCACCGTTATCGCCGACCCATTCGCAGCAGGCCGAGCCGTCGGGTGTCTTGGCCGAGATGGCTTTGAAAATATCTTTGACAAGCGGCCAAGCCCCGGCGCTGCCGCCGGGCATGATCGAAGGCCCTCGCCGGGCGCCTTCTTCTCCGCCCGAAACACCGGTTCCGATATAGAGCATTCCCTTTCCCTCGACGGATTTCGCACGGCGAATCGTATCGAGGAAATAGGAATTGCCGCCGTCGATAATGCAATCGCCCGGCGACAGGTGCGGCAGCAGCAATTCTATGGTGTCGTCAACGGCTTTTCCGGCCTTGACCATGAGCATGATTTTCCGCGGGCTCTTCAAAAGAGAGATCATTTCTTCCACCGAATGGGCGCCGATGACCCGGGTACCCTTGGCCGCCTGCTGCAGGAATTCATCAACTTTGGAGGTCGTACGATTGCAGGCGACCACCGTGTATCCATTATCGTTCATGTTGAGAATAAGATTTTGTCCCATGACCGCAAGACCGATAAGGGCAATGTCGCCTTTTTGTTCCATACCTGAAAGTCCTCCTGTCAACAATGGGTCGGGCTGAATGAGATGGGATCCTTCTCGATCCGTCGCAACTAAAATGATGAATACTGCCTTTTCGGTGGCTATAAAAAATATATGATCCTGATTGGGCGATTCTACACTAGTATAATAGGTTACCGGTATTCCGGCGCCCGAAACGCAGCTGCAATTTTCACGACCGACCTCAATCCCGCACCATCGGTGAAAAACGCGTCTTGCATATTTTCCTGCTAATTTTCTTCACAGCATATATATTTTTGGTGCTGCATTTCGAAAAAATTCATCCGGATACCACGGCCACTCTCTCTATAAGGAGCTTTTCGTGAAAAAAACCCTCGCCATAATAGCCCTGTCGGCCTTTTATGCCGCGCAGGTCTCTGCTGCGGAAAATACAGGAACCCAGGTTACCGTCTCGGCAAACACGTTCACCGCGCAAAAGAGCTACATGATGGGCACCGAAACTGCAAATCAGCTTAAAGGGATGAATACCCCGATCGATATTGATGCGTTTGTCCAGGGTTTCACCGATGTCATGAAGGATCACAAGCTGCTCCTCGGGAAACCGGCGCTCGATTCCATTCGCCAGGTTTTCATGGCCCAGTTGCGCGACCAGCAGATGACGGGCGCAAAAGAGTCCTCCCGGAAGGGTGAGGCGTTCCTTGCGGCCAACAAGACAAAGCCGGGCGTTATCACGACGGCCAGCGGCTTGCAATATATCGTCGAAAAAATGGGTACCGGACCACGACCGAAGCCTTCCGACAGGGTCAAGGTGAATTATGAGGGATCGCTCATCGACGGCAAAATTTTCGATAGTTCGATCAAGCGCGGCCAGCCGGCGGAATTTCAGGTCAGCGGCGTTATTGCCGGCTGGACCGAAGCGCTGCAGCTCATGCCGGTCGGATCGAAGTTCAAACTTTTCATTCCCGCCGCTCTCGCCTATGGAGACCGTGGAGCCGGCCCGGATATCGGTCCCGGCGTCATGCTCATCTTCGAAGTGGAGCTGCTGAGTATAGAGCAATAGCCGACAGCCAGGAAGGATCCCGGGAGGGCGGGCCACGGCCCGTCCTCCCATGCTTTCAAGTCGTTTGAAAGCAGTGCACCGAATCGCTGAAGTCCTGATTTGCATATTTTCCTTCCAATTTTGACCAGATTTATATATATTCATGAGCCTATTCTCCGAAAATTTTCATTTCTCATCGACCGACCACCATAAACCAAAGGAGTGTTTCGTGAAAAAAACAGCATGTGTTATCGCACTTGCAGTCTTCTGCGCTGCCCAGTTTTCGTGCGGGTCAAAGGATGGCGTCCAGGGCAAAACCTCATTTAAAACCTTTACCGAGCAGAAGAGTTACATGATCGGGGTCGATATCGCCACCAATATCAAGTCCCTGAAAACCGATGTCGATTTCGAGGCTCTTGTCCAGGGACTCGGGGATGTCATGAAGGAGCGTCCGATGCTCATTAATAAGATCGCCCTTGATTCCATCCGCCAGTTGTTCACAATGCAATTACGGGAGCAGCAGATGGCCGGAATGAAGGAAGCGTCTGAGAAAAATGCTAAAGAGGGCGAGGATTTCCTTGCCGCGAACAAATCAAAGCCCGGCGTCATAACAACGGCAAGCGGACTGCAGTATATCGTCGAGAAGATGGGCACCGGACCCAAGCCGAAGAAGACCGACAAGGTCAAGGTAAACTACGAAGGCTCGCTGCTCAACGGCAAGATTTTCGACAGCTCGATCAAGCACGGCCAGCCCGCCGATCTTAAGGTCGACGGCGTCATTCCCGGTTGGACCGAGGCGCTGCAGCTCATGCCGGTCGGCTCTAAATTCAAGCTGTTCGTCCCGTCTGAACTCGCCTATGGTGATCGCGGTGCGGGCCAGGATATCGCTCCCGGATCCACGCTCATTTTCGAAGTCGAGCTATTAAGCATCGAGAAGTAATCGGCATTATCGGGAAATATTTGTAAATTAATGCAAGGGGGCGGATCATGAGATCTGCCCCTTTTTTATTATGTTGGCGATTTCACGGATTATTGGGCACGGCACGCCGTGCCCCTACCAACGCAATTCCAAATAGGCTTTTTTGTATGTTCTTTCGTTACTCCTAAGGATCTGGATGGATTGCTGAATTCTACTGCGTATCCCCCGCCTTCGGCGCCCCCTTATTAAAAGGGATAAAGGGGGGACCTACCACTGAATTGGTGATGTTTAGGTGTTTTCTGCCTAATGGAGGCGTTGCGGGGCAGGAAAAGGCTTCAGACCTCAGGCCTCAGGCCTTAGTAAAAGGTATCAAATCGATCCCTTTTTTTATAGCCTTTAATGTGTTTTCTACCTTAAAAGAGGGCGTTGCGGGAGGGGGAGGGTGCTTGCCTTCAGGCAAACATCGCCTCCNNGTCGGAGACGCGGCTTTGCGCGGCTCCGACCAGGGGGAACCGCCTAAGCGGTTCCCCCACCAGAGGCTTTATATTATGTCAAACTGTTTTCATTCTCATTGCCCCCGCCCTCCCGCTCCTCCCCTGCGCAATATCATCTGTAAATTTCTGCTCCTCGCGGTTTCTTTCGATCCTCCACAGCGCCAGGCGCTGTTCGCGGACCAGTTCGATGGCGCGCCGCTGCTGCGTTGCACGGATAAGCCGGTTGCGGAGTTCGACTGCCTGGCCTTTCAGATTTTCGAGGGTTTTACCCTGCCCGAGAATATCCTGCCTGAGCTTGAACCGGTAGCTTACCGAATAGCGCAATTCAATGACGTTCTGCACCTCACAGCGTTTTCTTTTCTCCGAGGCCTGGAGTTCATTTAATGCGCGACTGAGGCGGTCAAGGGTCTGTCGTGCCCCGAGGATCTCGCCGTTCTTCCTGCCGAGAAGCGTTTTGCACTCCTCCTCCCGCCTTTTCCGGAGGTTGAGAAGCGATTCGAGCCTGAACTGAAACTGCTTCACGGAGTTTTTATTCCTTTGGCAAGTCCGGCAAGGCGCGTAACGGTTGTCTCGAACGCACTGGTTTCGGTGCGATCCTGCCGTAAAAAGGTTGTCAGGGAATCATTGATCCTGATAGCGCGGTCGACCCGGTCGTTTGAACCGGCAACATAGGCGCCGATTTGAATGAGGTCCTCGTTTTCCCTATAGGCTGCGGCAAGGTCCTTCACGACCCCGGCGGTCGCGAGGTGCCCGCTCCCGGCGACATCGCCCATGCACCGGGAAATGCTTTGGAGCACGTCAATGGCCGGGTAATGATTCCTGCCGGCAAGACGCCGTGACAGGACAACATGACCGTCGAGGATGCTTCGCACGGCATCGGCGACCGGTTCATCCATGTCATCGCCGTCGACAAGAACCGTGAACATCCCGGTAATCGATCCATGCTCCGAGGTCCCGGCCCGTTCGAGAAATTTCGGAAGCATGGCAAAAACCGACGGCGTATATCCCTTTGTAGCCGGTGGTTCGCCGATGGCAAGTCCGACCTCACGCTGAGCTGAAGCAAGACGGGTCACCGAATCGGCAAGAAAAAAGACGTCCAGCCCCGCGTCGCGGAAATGCTCGGCGATCGATGCCGCGACCATAGCTCCCTTGAGCCGAATAAGCGCTGGCTGGTCTGAGGTTGCAACAACGACGACCGATTTTTTAAGACCCTCTTCGCCAAGATCGCGTTCAATAAACTCCCGGACTTCACGCCCCCGTTCGCCGATAAGCGCAATGACATTGACATCGGCATTGCAGTTTCGCGCCATCATTCCCATGAGAACGCTCTTCCCCACCCCGCTGCCCGCAAAAATGCCCATGCGCTGGCCTTTGCCGACCGTCATCAGGGCATCGATCGACCGGACGCCGGTCTGGAATACTTCACCGATACGCCTGCGGGTGAGTGGATTGGGAATGGATGAAAACACGGGCCGGAATTTTTCCGCGCAGGGCGCTCTCTTGCCATCGAGAGGTTCCCCGAGCCCGTCGAGAACCCTGCCGAGAAGTCCGCTCCCGACACCGACCATGAGCGGCCGCTTGGTGCCGACCACCAGCATTCCCGGATGAATTCCCTCAATGGTCCCGAGGGGCATGAGCAAGGTGCGCTTATGGCGGAATCCCACGACCTCCGCCAGGCCGATTAACTTATTGTCAAATTCCATCCTGCACACATCGCCGATCGATGCGGCGGGACCGGTCGATTCGATCAGGAGACCGATCACTTCGATGACTCTGCCGTAGACCCGGACCGGGTCGGCTTCGTCCACCGTTGCCATAATCGAACGAAATCGCTCCTGCAAAGTGGCAGTATCCGGGGTTGTCATTTATTTCACTTTGTCACTTCCCGTATCGAGGCATCCCAGGCCTGTTGCACGATTGCCTCAAGTTCACTCATCTGTACCCCGGGCGTGGCATCGATGATGCCTCCGGTCGATTCGATGATGCAGCCGCCCTTTTTGATGCGATCGTCCGGCTCGACGGTAATACCCGCCTGCCGTTGGCCGGGCGTTGCCCGGAAATCAAGGCATCCGGTAACCATGGTATGATCTTCGGGTGAAACCCGCACAATGAGGGTTTCCCTATCGGCAACGGTCGCCAGCGCTTTCTTCAATACCGGCAGGACCGCTCCATCGTTCAGGGTCGGTTCCGCATCCAGTATTTTTTTTGCCATCCGGAAACTCAATGCAAGGAGCAGGTTTTCAGCCGAGGAGAAGAAAGCCCGTTTCTCCCGTTCAAGTGCCATTAAAAAGGAATTAAGCTGTTCCTGCAAACTGTCGATTTTTTTCGCGCATTCCTTTTCTTCCTCGGCACGCGCCTCCGCGGCACCTTTCGCGCACCCAGCCTGGTATCCCCCCTCATAGGCCCGCGCCACTGCTTGTCGGGCAAGTCCCTGTTTTCCGGCTGCATCTTCCCGGATTTCTTCAACGATCCGCTCAAGTTTCACCAGCTGAAGCTCATTGCATGCTGCCGCCGCCGTGGTCTTATTATTACCTAGTAATTGTTCCAGATCATGTGGATGCAGGGTAGCACCGATCGATTCTGCAGCCCTGCGGCTGAGAATACGGCGCAACCCCACCGCGGCAGGATCCCTGCCGGAGGGGTTTGTCGCTGCAGCGAGTGTTTCGGGTCCTCCCGGAATAAACGTTTCGGTGCTCATGCCTCTCCCCTTCCTACATGATGACCGCTTCTTCACCGCCATGGCCGGAAATGATAATTTCACCTTCCTCTTCCAGGCGGCGCACGATATCGACAATTTTTTGCTGGACCTCTTCCACCTGCTTGACGCGGATCGGTCCCATGAACTCGATATCCTCCCGGATCATCTCGGCTGCACGCGAAGACATATTGCGGAAAAATTTGGCCTGCAGGTCTTCGGAGGCCCCTTTGAGCGCCATGGAGAGCTCCTTGGTATCGACTTCCTTGAGTACGCGCTGCATCGACCGGTCGTCGAGAAGCAGGATATCTTCAAAAACGAACATGAGGTTTTTAATATCGGTAGCGAGTTGCGGGTTTTCGCGTTCAAGGTTGCCGAGAATATTTTTTACCGCGCCGCGATCCATGTTGTTGAGCAGCTCGGCAACCGATTTGATACCGCCTATTTCCGAAGCTTCGCTCCCGAACATCGATTTTATCTGATTGAGGAGTACCTCCTCGACCTGTTCGAGGGTTTCAGGGGCGATCGATTCCATCGTTGCGATGCGGCTGGCGACATCAACCTGCAGCTCGGCAGGCAATGCTGAAATAATCGGGGCGGCATTCTTGGAATCGATATGCGCCAGAAGCAAAGCAATGGTCTGCGGATGCTCCTTCTGCATAAAATTAACCAGCTGCTTGGAATCGATATTTTCAAGAAGGGTAAAACCGGTAGTGCGGATGGTTTCCTTGATTTTATCAAGGATGTCCTTTGCCTTGCGCGCGCCGACCGAGGCTTCAAGGACCTTCCGGGCGTAGTCAATGCCGCCCTGGTTTACATATTGCTGGGCAAGGCAGAGGGTATGGAATTCTTCGAGTACAGCCTCACGAACACCGGTCGGAACATTTTCAAACCGGGCGATTTCGGTGGACAGCCGTTCGATTTCGTGTTCATCAAGATTCTGGAAGATTTTCGATGACGTCTCATGGCCAAGCGAGATCATGACGATGGCGGCTTTCTTAAGTCCGGACAGGTCGTCGATGTTGACTCGGAATGGTTTTTCGGCTTCCATGCCGGGTTTATCGTAGCGGTCGCGGAAAAAACCGGCTTTCGAATCGGATTCCATTATCGCGTAACTTTCGATGGTAGATGGTGACGGGTCCGACGACTGCTCGCCGTCGGTTCGGGCCGCTTATTTGCCGTTCTTTTTCTTCTTTTTCTTTCCAACCTGCGGTTCGGAAATCCAATGGCGGATGATTGCCGAAATATTGGCCGGTTCCTCGATGATCATACCTTCGAGTCTATCGACAAGTCCGAGCGCTTTACGCACCTCCTCGGGCAGTTCGTCCGGCTGATCTTCACTGGGGGGCGGAAGCGCAATCGGTTCCAGTACCGGCAGCGGCGGATTCATCGCTTCCACGACGGTTTTAGCCGCCCAGCGGAGGAACAGCAGGAGAAGAATTACGATCAGGGCGCCGATGGCATACTTGATTACGGTGAGGCGGAACTGCCACTGTTCGTTCTTCTGGAAATCCTCCTGTTCCTGGCGCAGGAACTCATTATCGAATTGCAATTGTGAAACGGTAATCTGGTCGCCCCGTGTTAAATCGTAGCCGACGGCATTCTTAATGATATCCTCGATGCTGCTGACCTCTTCCGCGGAACGGGCGACGTACACGGTGGTTCCCTTGTCGCCCTTCCGGTACTTGCCGTCCACTGCCACCGACACGGTCAGCCTCTTGACATTGCCCGTCTCCTGGATCACATGCTGCACGGTCTTGTCAATTTCGTAATTGGTAAGGGAGCGCTCTTTCTGATTGTCGCCGTCGGGCGCATTCTTCACATTTTCGTCGGTCCGTTCCTCCGACCTGACCACCCGGGATTCGGGATTGTACTGCTCCATGGTCTTGTCGACCCGGTTGAAATCGAGTTCCGCCGATACCTTGACATAAGCCTTGGATGGGCCGAGTATCCCGGAAAGCATCTGGGTCGCCTTGTTTTCGAGATAGTGTTCGACGTTTTGCTGGAGCTCAATATTATGCGATCCGAGAAGGGCGGTTTCATCGTCCGCAAACGGGCTGGTCAGGAGTTTTCCGTCACAGTCGAGAATCGAAACATTCTCCGGCTTCAGCCCGTCGACGCTCGACGAAACGAGGTAACCGATCCCCCGGATCTGGTCCTTGGAGAGCTGCCTTCCGGGTTTGCACAGCACCACTACCGAGGCTTTGGAGTCCTTCTGCTGTTCGAGGAAGACGCTCGCCTCGGGAATGACGATATGCACCCGTGCGCCCTTGACCTCTTCAAGACCTTCGATGGTCCGCTGCAACTCACCTTCCATGGCCCGCCGCGCATTGATCTTCTGCACGAAATCGGTCATGCCGAAATTCGTCTTATCGAAGAGCTCATACCCCAATCCGTGCGATTTGGGCAATCCCTCCCTCGCAAGCGCTATGCGCGCTTCATAGAGCTGCTTCGACGGCACGAGAACGGTTCTTCCGCCGTTGTCAAGTTTATATTGATAGTTGGATTTTTGCAGCTGCTCGGTGATTGCACCGGCATCTTCGAGTTCGAGGTCCGAATAAAGTACCTTATAGCTCGAATCCGACGATTTGCGTCCGTTGTCCTGCGCCCATACCAGAAGCCCGACCAGTCCGAAGACCGTGAAGATCACGAGCGTTGCGGTGATAACCTTCTGCTGTACCGAAAGCTTGTGCCAGATAGCCGTTAGTTGAGAAATAAGTTGCTTGAAAAAATCAGACATTGCCGCTCCTGCCGTTGATTGCCCCAGAACCATCGACGCCGTTCGCGCTGCTTTTCACCCTGCCGGAAAGTTGCGTATAGTTACAATCGAATACGCATGACCTCCTGGTACGCGTCCATCACCTTATTCCTGATTTCCATCATCATATTAAACGCCGTATTGGCCTCTTCCACACTCTCCATCACCTGGTGCACATCGTTTATTTCACCGGTGGCCATCTTTTGAATCGACACATCGGCCTTGGTCTGAAGAGAATCGACGTCATTGAGAAACGAACTGAGGGTCTGTTTGAACGAAGGCCCATCATTGGGTTTCTGGGAGGCAGTGAGCGACGGTGCGGACACTCCTTCCATGCCGGTTGGGCCGATGGCGTTGATCTGGTTCGGTACCATTTTATTGCGACTCTCCTCTATTGTACCCTATTTTCAAGCGTATGCATCAAAAAAACTTCCGAGGGCCCGTACCATTCCTGCCGATGCACGGGTTACCCCGTTTGAAGATGATACACCGGCGACACCCGGATATTCCGGAGCAGTACCGGGATCTTCCGATTTCCCGGCCGGCGTGGCAGCCGGTGCCCGTGCGGCAGTTCCGGAAGCGGCGGCAGTCCCCTGTGATCGCGTGCGTGCCTCGGCGACGAGCCTGACAAATTGATTCCATGAATCGGTATTCCCGGCAGCCTGGATGTTCATTCCGCACTCCCTTACAGTTGCAGCCCCTGTGTCAGCATGCCCTTGGTGGCATTGAAGGCAGTAACATTTGCCTCATAGGCACGAGTGGCGGAAATCATATCCGTCATCTCTTCCACGACATTTACATTTGGCATTGCGACATATCCTTTCGCATCGGCATCGGGATGCGAGGGATCGTAGACGAGCTTTGGCGGTCGCGAATCTTCCCGAATTTCAGCCACCGCAACACCGCCCCCGGAAAATCGTTCATCCCGCGATAATCCGGTCGAGGGAATCGCCAGGTGGTCGGGTTGCGTTGCGTCACCCGACAAATCTGCGGTATTTGCCGAAAGAAGGCTGGTTGATCGCTCATCCGCGGCCTCCTTAACAACGACGAACTGCCGCCGGTACGGCCCGCCCTTATCCGATCGGGTGGTTTCCGCATTCGCCAGGTTGGTGGAGATTACATCCTGCCGAATGCGTTCGGCTCTCATTCCCGAGGCACTGATGGATAGTCCTGAAAACAAGCCCGCTAAGGGCATGGGACACTTCCTCCTTATAGACACAACCGTCTTGTCACGACCTCTCACGGTCTCTTATTTTCCGTTACCATCGACCGGCTCATCGTTACTGCGGCATTGATTTTTCCTGGATAGCAGCATTGAGCTTTTTGAAAATTTGCTGGCCGAATTTTATGCCATAGTCATACTGGATCTGTGTTTCGGCAAGCTTCGCCATTTCATTGTCGATATCCACATTATTTATCCCGCTCGGCTGGGTTGGATCATTCGGTATGTAGGCTTTCGGTGCCACTGCGCCGATGTCCGCCCGACCGGGCGTAAGATGGCGCGCATCGGTCTGGCTCCCCTGCAGGGAAGTCTCGTTGAGCGCCTGCCGCAGTTCATTTTCAAACGACACCTCGGTCCGGCGAAATCCGGGAGTGTTGACATTAGCAATATTATTCGCAATGACCCGCGACCGAAGCATTGCTGCATCGAGCGATTTCGTCACAATCGGCAAGTCGGTTTTATTGAATAGCAACTCGCTGAGCATAATCCCGATCCGGAATAAAATTCGGTTGGACTGCACCAATCCCTGAACCGAGGCAAAAGAGCAACCATGATGCCAGACGGTAATTTTTGGCGCCGTGAAAATAACCGGGATGTCATCCAAAATCATAACTCAATGCCATACAATTAATTACCTACAGGGATACGATAAACCGGTTGAAGCTGAGTTCAGTGTAATTGAAATCCTGCTGTCGGGGGAGGATGAAGCCGGCGGAAGCTTTTTGCCCGCACTCCGGGAATTTTTGCCTGTTGCGAATGAGGGACATTTTGCCTCTGCCGCTGCATTTTACTTTTTGCAGCAGCGGTTTCGATGGTATAATCCGAAGAGAGTCCTCTTATGAAAGGGCCGGATCCGGCATGACTGCGCTTGACAGAATGGGTTTTTACCGGGAGGTATTCGACCGGCTTGAAGGTTGCCGGATTCTTTCACCCGACTGGACCTGCCTCTACCTCAACGACGAGGCGGTACGCCAGGCCCGCAGATCACGGCAGGAACTCATCGGCCGATCACTTCTCGATGTGTTTCCCGGTATAGAAAGGAACCCCCTTTTCAGCCTGCTCCAGCAATGCCGACGCAGCGGCGCCGGAGGCCGTATGACCGGTGCATTCGACTTTGGAAACGGCGATTCTGCCTGGTTCGAGGTTTCGGTCGAAAGGGTGCCTGAAGGGGTTCTGGTACTATCGACCGATATCACCGGCCGGGTACGTGCAATGGAACTTGCACGGCGGCTCTCCAGGACACACCATGTACTTGCCAATGTGAACAGGGCAATCGTCCGCATCCGCAACCTTGGGGAGCTTTTTGAGAAAGCCTGCATGATCGCGGTCAACGACGGCGGATTTGCGATGGTTTGGATCGGCCTTACCGGTTCTGCCGACAGACGACCGGTGCCGGTAGCCTCGGCTGGAGAAACGGCCGGATATTTTGACGATGGCGGACCATTTAATCGGAGCGGTAGCGCAGTGGATTCCCCGATATTCGCGGCTTTGCGGGAAGGAAAACGGGCCGTACGCATTCTGCAACCTCCGCCTTCCTCCGCGGCGCCCGGCATGAAGGTTGATCCTGATCCCGGATTTCGTTCCATGGCATCGTTTCCGCTCGCAACATCGGACAAAATTCAGGGTGTACTCACCCTTTTTTCTGCCGACCGGGATTGTTTCGATGCCGACGAGCTGCCTCTCCTTGACACCTTGGCACTCGATCTTTCCTATGCCATCGAGATTGCCGAAAAGGAGACGGGGCAAGAGGCCCTGACCTCGGTGATGAGCGGAAGACCGCATTCTGCTGCAGCATGCACCGGCGAGGGCAATGGGGTAATCGAACTCACGCCGGATTCCGGCTCCGTCGCCGAATAATCTCTCCCCTCCCCCTCATGCCCGATAAATAGTCCCCGGCCGGCTTTAACGGGCCAAAGATAATCCGTCCCGTAGTCCGCCGCTCACCGTACCCTGAGCAGCGTTACTTTCTTTTCGAAGTTATCCGCTTTCATTTGCAAAAGGTATACATTGGAGCTCAGCAATCCCGAACTGCCGCCGGCATCCCACGCTATGCGATAATGCCCTTGCGCATAGGCGCCGCCGGCGATCCGGTGTACCAGCCTTCCGCTCATATCATAAATAGCGATGGCAACATTGCTCATTGCGGATTCAGAGAGCCCCGGAACGGTAAATTCCACCTCCAACCGGTCCCTGAATGGGTTGGGATACACACCGGTCAGGGCAAATCCCGAATGATTTTGCAACGCAGGCTCCCGCGCAACCGCCACTCCCGAATTAACGCGATAGAGCGGATAAACCATGACATTCCCGGTCAGCGGAGTACCCCGACCGAGACTGTTGATCGTTGCACACTGGGAATCGGCGGCAAACATGCAAAGGAAGTTTTCCCCATAAATCAGTGAATCGGTTCCCCAATTAACGCTCCAGCGCACGGAATCGCTGCCGGCTCCCGATGTAATGGTGGCCATATTCCAGGCCGATTGGCAGGTGTTGACCCTGGTATATACTCCCTCGATACCGCTCTGGCCGCTGAAGGCCCTGTTGACCCCTTTGCCGCTTAAAACCGGCGTTGCGCTGTAACTGAGGTGACCTGCCGGCGAATCGTTGATCGCCCATATTTTTGTATCGGCTACCGGCGATTCGGTTATCACGGTCACATCATTATCAAGTTGGTTTCCCGCGTAGGCGGTTCCGGTTACCGGGTTCACCGCAACGGCAAAGGGACTCGATCCCGCGGTCGCTGTGGTCGTAGCATTGGAGATACCGTCGATGATGGTAACATTGCCGCTGTTATAGTTTGCGATATATATCTTGTTGGTCACCGGATTCACTGCGACGGCGTCGGGGTTCGACCCGGCACTGACGGTCGTGGTTGCATTATTTGCTCCATTGATTACCGTGATACTGCTGCCGCCGTAATTTGCCACATAAATTCTGTTGGTGACCGGATTAACCGCTAGTGCAAAAGGGGCGCTTCCTGCGTTTATGGTTGTAGTTGCACTCGATGCTCCATTAATCACGGTAACCGAATTGCCGTTTTGATTCGCCACATAAATCATGTTGGTTACCGGGTTAACCGCAATAGCCCGCGGACCCGATCCTGCAGTGATAGTCGCAGTTGAACCGTTTGCCCCATTGATAGCCGTAACATTGCCGCCGCCGTTGTTTGCCGTATAAATCATATTGGTCACGGGATTTATCGCAATCGCCAATGGACCCGATCCGACACCGATGGAGTTCGTTGCATTGGTCGTTCCGTTCAAAACCGTGACGGTATTGCTTCCTTCATTGGCGACATAGATCGTATTGCTTGCCGGATTCACCGCAATGGCTGCGGGATTCGTCCCCACGTTAACGGTCGCCGCTGTATTGGCTGCCCCGTTAATGACTGAAACATTATTGCCGCCGTAATTCGCGACGTAGATTTTATCGGATACCGGGTTCACGGCAATCGCCCAGGGCTCGGAGCCCGCTGCTATGGCCGTGGACGAATCAGTCGCCCCATTGATTGCAGTGACATTGCTGCCGCCGTTATTTGCCACATAAATCATGTTGGTCACCGGATTTACCGCTATTGCGTAAGGCGAAGACCCGGCAGGTCCGGTTGCCGCAGCATTGGTCGAGCCATCGATAACCGTGACCGTGCCGCCCCCGTAATTTGCCGCATAAATCTTATCGGTCACCGGGTCTACTGCAATGGCATCGGGATTGCTCCCGACATTAACGGTAGCAGTTGAACTGGTTGCCCAGGTAATTACCGTCACGGCGGCACTTCCGTAATCGGCAACATAAATTTTATCGGTCATGGCGTTCACGCCAATGGCAAAAGGATTGGTCCCGACGCCAATGGACGTGGTGCTGGTATTATTCGTCCCGCTGATCGCCGTAACCGTTCCACTCCCGTAATTGGCGACGAATATGACATCGCTTACCGGGTTCACGGCGATTGCACAGGGATTGGTTCCTGCAGTTACCGTAGTGGCAACGGTGTTGGTCGTACCGTTTATGACCGTTACATTTTTGCTGCCGTAATTCGCCGCATAAATCATGTCGGTCACCGGATTTACCGCGAGGGCAATGGGATTCGTCCCGGCAGCAATGTTTGCCGAAGCGTTGGTGGATCCATTAATGGAGGTCACATTAGCGCTGCCGTAATTTGCCACATAAACCATATTGGTCACCGGATTCACCGCGAGCGCGACGGGATTGGTCCCCACAGATATTGAGGATGTCGTATTGGTCGCTCCGTTTATGGCCGTTACGGTACCGCTGCCCCTGTTTGCCACATAAATCATATCGGTCACCGGATTTACCGCAAGTGCCACCGGGGCCGTTCCGGTATTTACCGTAAGGGATGAATTGGTCGCTCCATTGATTACCGTGACATTATTGCCGGCGCTGTCCGCCACGTAGATAATGCCGGTAACCGGGTTTACGGCAACGGCACAGGGCCCCGATCCTACTGTCAAGGTTGCGGTCGAATCGTTTGACCCTCCGATGACGGTAACGGTGCCGCTCCCTTTGTTCGCGACATACATTTCATTGGTTACCGGATTTACCGCGATTGCCTTAGGGCCGGTCCCCATGGTAAGGGTAGCCGTTACAAAATCGGCAAATACCATGGCATTGCAGGCAAGCATGAGCATTCCGGCGCAAATCCCCATTTTTTTAAGAAATTCCATGGTGACACTTCCTTTCGAGGGTAATATTCCTTATCATGCGTACTGTTCCTGCACTCCCACTTATTTATTAATTTATGTCCTGCAGCTGCCGTTTTCAAATTCGACTCCCCTTTCGAAAGCCGTTTTGGACTCGCAGAAACTTGGAACTTATTGATTTTTATGGAAGGTATAAACTCCCGGAAAGTTTTGGGAGGATCTCCGGAAATGACGAACATCGAGAGGGGTCGATATCGGCAGGCCCGATTACCATGGAATAGTTTAACTATAATATATTCAATGCCTTATGAATAGCGCCATGTCCACATGAAACCCAGCCTCTTGTCTTTCGTAAATCTTGATATTGCCGGAGAGATGAACCTACCGCCTGACGCAGCGGAACCCATTATCGCCGTTCCAGCCTCCCGGAATGGCGTAGCCGCTTACATACCGGTCTGCAGAGCGCAGGTTGTAATCGTAATTGGCCCACGATCCCCCGCGCATGACCCGGTAAGTACCGCTGGATGGTCCCGTCGGGTCCGACTGGGCGCTGCTGCTGTAGCTGCCGTACCAGTCATTGCACCACTGCCAGACGTTCCCCGCCATATCGTATAGTCCCCAGGCATTCGGGAGTTTGCTCGCTACCGGTTGGGTACTGTCAGGCGAATTATGCCACCAGACTGCATCGGCATCTATTGTCGATGTGTCGGAGGCAATGAGCGGGGGGTAACTCCCGCCCCAGTAATAGTCGGTAGCTGTTCCGGCACGGCATGCATACTCCCACTCGGCCTCGGTCGGCAGCCGGTAACCATGGTGGGTAAAGTCCATCGTTAAATTGCCAAGATTGGAGCATCCGTTGCCCGGCGCCCCGGTAATGGAACTGTACGAATAGACCGTATCGTACCCATCACGCCTGCTCCGGGCATTGCAGTAGAGAACCGCATCGAACCAGGTGACCTGCTCGACCGGTCTCTGCGGAACCCCGGTAAAATAGGATGGATTCACTCCCATGAGAGCCTGGTAATCAGCCTGTGTTACATCAGTCGTGTCTATATAAAAAGTGGAAACCGTAACAGGATGAACCGGCTGTTCGTCGGAAAAATCAGTGTCCGTTGATCCCATCCGGAATGTGCCTCCGGGAATTTGCACCATGGAGAGAACTTTGGTCCCCCCGACGGTGAAATGCCATGCGCCGGACCATGCGCTCGTACTGTCGGTATTGGTGGCGTTTACTTCCCAATAGTAGGTGGTGAAAATTGCGAGATCGCTGACCGAAGCTGCTGTCCCCGTGACACCCGTCAGGCCGACGACCGTCGATGCAAAGTTGGATACCGTCGATAGAAGGATGCTGTATGATGCTGCACTTGTCACCCCTTCCCAGCTTACGGAAAGAGTTGCCGGCTGACTGTTTGCGCCGTTAGCCGGTGAAACAAGGATCGGTGCCGTCACGGCCGCAGTGGCAAAATGCCATGCGCCTGACCACACGCCGATGGAGGCGCTGTTCCTGGCCTGCACCCGCCAGTAATAGGTTGTACTTGCAGAAAGAGCACCGACAGTTGCCGAATCGCCCTTTATCATCGAATCGGCAACGGTTACGCTCGAAAAAGCGCTGTTCGACGAAACCTCCACATCGTACATCGTTGCTGCGGTCACACTATCCCAGACAAGCTTCAACGTTGTATTCTGACCCGTTGCGCCATCAGCCGGCGATGCAAGGGCAGGAGCGGTCAACGGCTTGGAGGGTATGGAATTAACCGGAGCGCCGGCGGTACAAAAGAAAATAAACAGCGTGGGCAGAAGAAGAAAAAACCGCACGCAGCTTTGGAAAAACATGTTTCATCCTTTGACAATATGGTTCAGATACCCGCTGCCGCAACGATATTAAAACCTGACCTCGGTCTTGAAATCCCAACACCAGTTCCGGGTTGTAGGCAGCGCCTCCCCCAGGGACATATACGTTGGATCCCAATAGTTAAAATTGATCTTGGTATGGTCCCTGGCGGCCTGCGCGATAAAACTGACATGATTGTTACACACCGATTTTTTCACATAGATTGACCATCGCCAGGGATTTCTTACGGTACCGGCCGGCAGGAGGAGGGGACTTAATACGGGTCCATCTGTAGCGTTCACTATATTGTAATCCGAAAAAGCGCTCGTGGTGTCGGCGTTGTATTCCAACTCCATATTAACAACATCCAGGATCCCAAAGGTCGGGAAGTTAAAGCCGAACGAGTAGATGGTTCGCATGTTACGATTATACAGTTCGGCTAAATCAGGGTTAGAGCTGGGGTAATTTTCAACGCCGATAATATCTGCCTCTCCGTAAAGCTTGCAATCATCCCTGCCGAAAAAAGCTCCATCGAATAATTTCGTCAAGGCCTTTTTAGGATCGAAACTGAATCTGCCCATCAATTTTACCGATCTCCAGTTGAGCGTATCGGCCCAGGTCGTATCTTTTGTGCCGTCGGCATTCGTGGTAATATCTCTTAAAATCAAATTCTTATCGTTTTTAGAATTGACATCATAATAAAAATCGTACCAGACATCGTTTAATGAGCTGTTGTAGGGACCCGGATATACCGATAATAAATGGGTTAAATCAATTCCACCGCCGATAGTAAGCATCTTGAACAGGCGAACATTGAAAATGTCGGCAATCGACCAGTCCTGAACCGGAACGCCGAGCACTTCGCTATGAAGGATGACATCATTGGTAATCGTCGAATCCAGCGCCTGCATCCCGATCCTTGCGCCGAGAATACGAACCAGCGGGTAATCGAACGTGCTGTAAACCAGCATGGGGTAGGCATTCGCCCTGAAAAGGTATTCGCCGAGGTTACGGACATCGGGGTTGTATTTATAGGGAAAATATCCGCCCTGCAACGTAAGGGAGAATAGCCGGGAATCCTGGATGAGCGGATAGCTGGCATAGGCGGAATTGATTAAAAATGTCTGGTCCGTTTTCAACGTGGCAGGGTCCGCTAAAACCTGGGGGTCTGAGTATTCCATCGTCCCGCCGACGCTGATATTGATGTCGAGCTTTTTATTTATCAGTGCATCGTATCCGACATGCGCATAAGCCTGCTGCTGCCACATATGGTATATTTGAAAAATCGATGAACCCTTCGACTGATAATAACCATTTACAATCTGACCGACCTGCAGATAGGCATCGCCGATAGGTGTGAAAACAATGTCATCGGTTCCGCCCCCGATAACGCCTGGACAATACAATAATGCAATAGCCGCACCCAGACCTACCGCCATCGCCCGAAACTTCATGGTTACTCCCTCCCGCACCGGCGGCATGTTATTGTACCGTTATTGACGTTATAACACATTTACCATTGCCGTTTACTAACTCCGCTGGATTGGAGGTCGAGCCGGCGATGATATCGTAGGTTCCGGGGTTGACCTGCCACTGTCCGGTCCGATGCGCCGAATCGGCATAGTAGGTGGAAAAATCCCGGGGACCAAGCGTAAAGGTGAGCGTCGAGGACTGGCCCGGAGTGAGGGTCGCGCGCTGGAACCCCCGGAGATCCTTGACTCTATGCGGAATCGTGAGGCTGGTCGGCCGCACATAAAGCTGGACCACGGCGTCTCCGGTCCGCGTGCCGGTATTGCTGAGGTTAACCGCAAGGTCGATTCGGTCTCCGGCAGTTATGGTGGCCGGGCCTAACGGTTCAATGCTGTTAAAACTAAAGGTCGTATAGCTGAGCCCGTGTCCGAACCAGAAGAGCGGAGTCTTGCCGGTTTTCTCGAAATAGAAGTACCCGTAAGCCGAATCGGCCGACAGTTCATCGAATTCGAGTGTCGAAGTGTTAAGATTCGATCCAAAATTCCGATTGTTCGGGAGATCGTTTTCAGACAATGGCCAGGTAAGGCTCAGATGGCCGCTTGGATTGGTTATACCGAAGAGGATTTCGGCAAGTGCCTGGCCTTGGGACCTTCCCCCGAAGAGTTCAATAACCACGGCCGGGGCATCCGACCAGCTTCCGGAGTCCGAGGGGCTTCCGCCGGTATAAACAACGACCGTTTTATGAACAACGCTCATCACGCTCGAAACCAGCGCCAGCATGCTGGAGGAGAGCAGCAGATTCGGCCGGTCCACCGATTCGCTCTCTCCCCCGATTATCCCCGTCAATGTTCCGATGACGACGACCGCTACGTCGTTGGGTCCGGTTGCTGAAGTATAATTGCTCACCAGCGAAATATTCGGATGCGCTGCGAGAAGCGTTTTAATTCCCGCCAGTGGAGAAATGATGGTGTCCGGAGTCACATAGCTGCTTCCTCCACCTCCCGGCCGACCATAACTCGCGTCCGGCCCGACGACCGCAATCTTGAATGTTGCATTGGTGTCAAGGGGGAGGATGGGGCTTCCCGCAACGGTATCATTTTTTGCAAGTACGATGGACTCTCGCGCCGCCTTGAGTGCGATGGCCTTGTGCTGGGCACAGAGAATCGTATTCGGAGGTACGTTATTGATGGCGCTGTCGGAGGGAAGCAACGTGCCACCCCATGCCCATAGTTTTCCATAAACGACATCGGCGGCTTTCTGGTTCAATGGAGCGGTATCATATACTCCGGAAGCGATGCCCGTAGCTATGTTGCTATAGCCGCCGTCGCCGTAGGGGGTACTCATATCCAGCTGAGCGGTGTCGTATGCATAGACCCCGTCGGTTACACACGAGAGAGCACTCCAATCGGTCATGATAATTCCCGTGTATCCCCAATCGTGCCTGATAATATCGTTGACACCGTGCTTATTGACACCGGAGATGTCGCAAAAATCGGCCAGCAACGTTGGGTTGGTCGTCGTGTATCCTGGAACCTTTACCTTGTTGTAGGAGGTCATGATCGCCTGTGCATAGCCCTGGGTGAGCGCCATTTCAAAGGGAACGCAGTTCAACTCGCGGTAAGCCTCCTCCGACGCACCGGCTCTCATGCCGCATTGCCGATCCTGTTCCATCAGGTAAGGCGCAAAATGCTTCGGACTGGAAATGCAATGCACGCTCTGGGTTCCTATAATTCTGTTCACAACCAATTTTCCCGAAAGGATGGGATCTTCCCCCATGGTCTCGAAGGTCCTGCCCCAGCGGGGATTGACGACTACATCGCACATCGGGCCGAGATTGCAGTAGAGGTCATTTGCGCGGGTTTCGCGTCCGATCGCCCAGCCCACGCTGTCCAGCAAAGAGGTATCGAAGGTGCTGGCAAGTGCGACCTCGGTGGGGAAATTCGTCGCCGGATTTCCTGCTCCGTAAATTCCTACGGAATCGTCGGCGGGCCCTATGGGCCACCGAACGCCGTTAGGTCCATCGGAACACGCCCAGCCAAGCACCCGTTTTCCATTACTCAAAAGCTGATCATCTGCACCGAACCACTGCTTATCCGCAGCATTGAATAGCTGAGACATCCGCTGGGTCACCGTCATCTGCTTCACCAGTGAATCGGCGAGCAGCCGCATCTGGCTCTTATTGCCGTTCGCCGTCACGGTCGCAAAATAGGAGTCTGAATAATTGCCGCCCAATTTGGTGCGGAAATAGATGGTTTTAAGGGTATCGGTGGCGTTCTTCTGCTGAACCTGTCCGACATCCCCGCCGGCTTCCAGCAGAGTAAGGGGCGTCCCGGTTGACCGATTGGTGATGGTGACGCCGACAATAACCGAATCCATTCCCTGAGCATAAAAGGTATAGGTAATCCGCCCCATGTAATAATACAGGGAATCGCCCGAGTTATTCAGGCCCGTTGCATATCCCTTGACCAGGCTGACCTGGACGTTCGATACGCTCGTCGCACCGGCCGTAAACAGTAACGAAGCCAGGAGAATTTCCCCGATTGCCTTTTTAATCATCACGCTCCCCTTAATTGCAAAGCATCATCCGAATATTTTGCCTGACCGATCCGTAAACGAGCCTGGCGACATAAATCCCGGCAGCCCCATCCTTTGCCGTATTCCATTTCACCATGCCCGAGGGAGCAGTGCATGGAAAAGATTTAATGACCTGACCGCGCAACGAATAAACGGTGATTGCGCCCCTCTGCCCGGACGATTGCGCCGGAAACGACCACATGAAGGTCATGACCCGGGCGCTGGCGGAATTCTGCAAAAATTTAAAGTACGATGGATGGGCAACGACCGTTCCCTGCTTAACGCCCGTGAACGCAGGGAATGAAAAAGCACGGCTTGAAGCGCTGACTTTGTCCGCACTCACTGCAAATGCGCAGAGACAGAGAATACACGCGCCGCCAACCCAATATCTGATCATCATCTTCCACCCTCTTTCGACAACACGCTGTTCAGTCGGGGAACGCTTCAAGCACCGGTGTTGCTGCCCTAAACATCAAACCGGGGAACACTAGACATGCCCCGATCGGACGGCCCGGCGGAATTATTGCGAGGTGATTCAATCAACTACGCAGCAATGAAAATAGCTTCAGATGCAATTCCAGTCAATAAAATTCGCGGGAAACAGGTGATGGTTGCCGGGACCGAAGGCACGGTCCACTATTGCGGAGATGGATCGGGATCCGTCCGGCTATGCCTCAACGAGGTCCAACTCCTTGACTGAGTGATACTCGTTGAGCTTGTTGCGCAGGGTGCGGATTGAGATTCCCAGCATGTCGGCTGCCCTGGTACGGTTTCCGCCGCAATGGCTGAGCGTTTTCATAATGAGCTGTTTTTCCGCCTCGCCGACCGTCATACCGGCCTCAAGATTTCCGCTGTCGTCCCTTCCGAAATCTGCGGGCGAAACGAATTGAAATATATCGGGACGTATCTTCCCGGTACGGGTGAGAACCACCGACCGTTCGATGGCGTTTTCAAGCTCCCGGATATTGCCCGGCCAGGGATGGCGCACGAGAGTATCCAGGCACCCCTCGGCAAAGCCCTCGACACTGAACCCGTTCTCCTCGTTATATCGCTTCAGGAAATGATCCGCCAGGCTCGGGATATCCTCGCGCCGGTCGCGCAGTGTCGGGAGATGGATTCGCATCACATTCAGGCGATAGTACAGGTCCTCGCGAAAATTGCCCCGGCCGACCTCCTCCTCGAGTTTCCGGTTGGTGGTAACTACAATCCGGACGTCGACCTCGATGGGCTGGTCTCCTCCCACTTTGTGTATTTCCCGTTCCTGGAGCGCGCGCAGCAGTTTCGCCTGTCCCGCCATCGGCAACTCCCCTATTTCATCCAGGAGCAGGGTCCCCCCCGAAGCGGCTTCAAACTTTCCGCGCTTCTGCATGATGGCTCCGGTAAAGGCGCCTTTTTCATGGCCGAACAGCTCCGATTCGATAAGACCGTCCGGAAGCGCCGCACAATTGACTTTCACAAATGGCCCGTGATTCCGGCGACTCTGGAAATGAATCGACCGGGCGATAAGCTCCTTGCCGGTTCCCGACTCGCCGGTAATGAGGACGGTTGAGCGGCTGTCGGCAACCCGGGCCACCATGGCCCGAACCTCCTCCATGGCTGCGGTCTTTCCTATCGAAGTCCATTTACCGTTGAGCGCCGTTTTCAGCCGCCGGTTTTCATCGACCAGCGTCTGGTACTGCAGTGCCCGGATTACGGTCAGCTCCAGCTCGCGCATGAGCGTATCCGATTTCTGGATGAAATCGTACGCACCCTTCTTCATGGCCTCAACCGCCGTTTCAACCGCGCCGAACGCGGTAATGATGAGAAACGGCACGTCGGGAACGACCTGCTTCATCTTATCCAGCAGTTCGATGCCGGACATGTACGGCATTTTCATATCGGAAATGACGAGATCGAACCGGCGTTGCGAAGCCTCATTGAGTGCACTCCGGCCGTCCGGCGCCTGCACGACGTCGAAATTCTGACGGATGAGCATATCCGCTATCGAATCCCTGAACAACTCATTGTCGTCGACCACCAGAATCTTTTTCCTGTCCATTGCTCTCCCGCCTACTCTTTCAATTTCGGTAGAAATATCCGGAACGTCGCGCCGCGCGTCCCCTCGCATTGTACATCGATGAATCCCGCATGAAACTCCACGAATTTTTTCACAATGGCAAGACCAAGCCCGGTGCCGTTCTCCCGTGTAGTAAAGAATGGGTCGAATATCTTCGACCGGTCCGCCTCGGCAATACCGACACCGGTATCCCGGACGGCAAAACAGACATATCCGGATGCTTTATCCGGGTTGTTTTCGATGCCCACTGAAAGAACTCCGCCGTCGGGCATGGCTTGCATGGCGTTGAGACAGAGATTCATGACCACCTGTTCGATTTTTTCCGGATCGGCAAGCACCAGGGTCTTTCCCGGAGTGGCCCAATCCCTGGCAAGATCAATTTTCAGCCCGAGACGGTCTATTTCGATTTCGACAAAATCCACGATTTCCGAAAGGCTGTCCTCCAGGGACATTTTGCGAAGCTCGGCCCTGATGGGTCGCGTGTAAATCAATAGATTCGAAACTATCTTATTGAGCCTCGAAAGTCCTCCGATGATTTTCTTCAGGGTTTTGCCGCGCTCGTCGCCGGGAGCCAGGTCGCGTTCGAGGAGTCCCGCCCACATTCCCATTGCCCCGAGCGGATTCCTGATTTCATGCGCAACCGTGGCCGACATTTCGCCGAGCGCCGCCATGGTTCGAGCCTGCTGCATTTCCCCTTCAAGCGCCTTGATCCGGGAGATATCGCTGAAGATTTCCACCGCCCCGAGGCAATTCCCGGTCTGGTCGCGGAGGATCGCCGTCTGGTACGAAACCGGCACCGGATGGCCGTCCTTGCGCCACATTACCTTTTCGTCGCGCTTCAGGGGAACCCCTTTTCGCAGGGCTGCGAGCAGTGACGGTTCGGAGCCGCCGCTGCGGAAAAACTCCTCATACGATTTTCCAAGAACCGACTCCGGATCAAATCCGGTGATTTCTGCGGCAGCCCGGTTGAAATGCGTTATGGCTCCCGCGATGTCGATCCCGATTACCCCGTTATCCATGCTCTGCAGGATACTCGTGAGATAGGTGCGCATCTCCTCCTGGACCGCAAGGCTCTTCTGCAGTTCGATATTTTTCCTGTCAAGCTCTATGTTGACTTTCTTAAAATCGGCGCGCATGCCGTCATAGGCGCGCCGCAGACCCTCGGACCGGACCTGGAAGTCCCCGAAGGCCTTCTGGAGCGATTCGATCAGTTCAAACGGCAGCGGCGCCGTTTCTTCACTGTTTACCGTCATCATAGGATCTTTTCCGGGTACCGGCCGACCGGCCCGGGGGAGGATTCCAGCATTCGCTGTTCGATGCATCTTTTAAGCTGACCTTCCGTCTCCAGGAACCGGCCGATGGCCTCTTCGGTGTGCCGGAGAACCTGATCGAAGTCGCAGGCTTCCGGTTCACCCAGCAAGGCGCCCTTCCGGATTCTCCAGGTTTCGACCTCCCGGATCGTTTCAGACCTCTCCTGTTCTATCAGGTCCAGCAACCGTTTCTTTTCATCAAAACAGACCTTCACCCCGGAAAAATCTCCCCTGCTCAGAATGAGACGGCCGAGAATTTTTTCCACCACGCCGCACAGCGTATCGTACCAATCGATCTGCCGGCGGTAGGAGCAGGTCAATCGCCGGATTACCATTGTATCATGTTCGTTCATCGCCTGCAACCCCTCATGTCAAACATGGACCGCAGCAACCGCCACGGGGTCTTCATCGCTACCGGCTGCTCGCCTGATACTCCTGTTCCCATGCGGTATCATCAAGTTTCCATTGCGCCTGCTTCGCCCAGTACGACTCCGGGAAACGCCTGATGAGCCCCCGGAACCAGTCACCCGCCTCGGTGTACCGGCGCAGAATCCGGTGGATGCTTCCTATCTGAAAGAGACCCCATGGTGTTTCCCTGAATCCCGGGTATTTATAAACGGCCCCGGAGTAGGTACCAAGGGCCAGCTGATACTCTTTTGCCTTGTACTCCTCATCTCCCAGGGAGTAGCAGGCTTGCGGAATGCACTCTGAACCGCATTTATCTCCCAGGGTAACGGCCGAGTCAAACCCTGCCCGGGCGCGCAGATCGTTGCCTAGTGCGGAGTAGGCGTTCCCGATTTTAAACCAGGCTGCGGATCGCTCCCGGCAATCGGCTGTTGATGCCAGCACCTGCTGGAAAGCATCGATGGCTTTTCCGGGCTGTTGCATTCCTGCATAGATATCTCCCAGACGTGTCCATGCAGCAGCTCTCCAGGGGTGATTCCGATAATTGACCAGAAAATTTCGCAGGAGCAGCTCGGCGGTCGGCTGATCTTTACGTTCGCTATAGGTGACGGCCTTGAGAAAGAGGCTGCGTGCTGCCAGGGAATCGTGCCCGAACCGGTTCAATACCTGCTGGAATTGATTTTCAGCCTCCTGGAACAGGTGCAGCCGGAGATAGCAGACGCCGATATTGTACAGGCATTGCGCCCCGACCGACCCCGAAGCGAATCTGGCCGATGCAGCTTTAAACTCCCTGAGAGCATTATCATAGTCACCGTTCTGAAATTCGTGAATCCCGGAAAGCATGGTCTGACCAGGCTCGCTGAGCGTATCGGCGGTCACCAGGGCATACTGCGAGTCGATTCGAATTTCAATAGTCGGAAGCAGGGTTCCGGGTACCCCTCCGCTTTCTCCGGCGGTTCGGGCGGATAGTATTTCGGTTCCAGGCAAGGCTCGATCCGCCGTACCCTTCCCGGAATGTTTCACCGGTGTCGCCGCATGCCTGGTTATGCTTCCTGCCGCAACCGGTGCTTTGCCCGGGTCCGGGGTAAAATTTGCCGACTTGCGGGTAGTCGCTTTGGCTGTCGTATCTCCCGACGGTCCCTTCCCGATTCTGCTAAGAAGCCGGGTAAGATCCGCCTGCACCCCCGCGCCTTCCGTGGAATCGCATAATTGCCGATATAGTTGGTACTGCTCCACAGCCTTTGACAGTTCCCCGCCGTCCTCGTACGCCGCTGCAAGCATCCGGTGCGCCCGACCCCACAGCGGATTTGCCGCTATCGCCTGTTTCAAGTCCGAAATAGCAACCCGTGCATTTCCCTGCAGGGCACGGATTTCGGCTATTTGAAGATACACATCGAAATCCTGGGGACAATCGGCAATATCCTTGCGGAACTCCTCAACCGCTTTTTCATACTGCTTTTCAGCCTTGTATTTCAACCCGAGGCTGTAATGGATGTTTCCCACCGAATCGGCCAGGGCGGGTGCAGGCCCGCAAATATTCGCCAAGCTCACAAAAAATGCCATGCAGAAAATGATTTTCACATTCATAGGCATAATCATACGATTGATTGTATACGGGTTCAAGGCAGTATTTGCCGCATGCGGAAACCGGTGGTACCATAGAGCATCACCCTTCGGGACTTCCTTCCGGAGAGTATTTTCGTTTAATCAGGAGCAGAGGAGGCAGGTGCCATGAAATGTCCCCAGTGCGGACACCAGACCAATGAATATTCGATTGCCGGCGTCTGTGCGCTGTGCGGTGCATCTGCAATGGGTATCGTTTCCGGTGAGGCGGGCCTTTTCCGGAAGGATTCTCAGCCCGGAGGAAAAAATTCGGCGGATTCGCCCGAAATCCCCCTGAAATCATATTTTCGTGTACTTTACGACTCCTTCGCCCGGCCCGATGCTTTTTTCGCAGGGATCGGTACACGCGTTGTGCCGCAGCAGGCAATCCTGTACGGCCTGGTCATGGGCAGTCTCGGTATCCTGTTTACCCTCGGCCTATCCGCCGTGCTGCCCCCGACGGTATCATCGATTTTCGACGAAAACGGACTTTACCGCAACGCGACACGGTATACTCCGGCGATCCTGATCCTGACCCCCTTCTTACTTATAGTTCAATTCCTCATCGAGGCCGCGTACGTACAGCTCATGCTGAAAATCAGCGGCAGTAAACCGAGGCCGTTCGGGAGGACCTTCAGGATCATGTGCTTTGCGGGAGGCGCGCAGATCTTCACCTGCATTCCGGCAATCGGGCCGGTACTTTCCTTCATCGCCTGGATCTATCTGGCGATCGCCGGGCTCCGTGCGGTGCATGGCATCAGTCGTGCCCGCGCAGCCGGGGCGCTGCTGCTGCCGTTAGTCCTGATCTTCATTTTCCTGGTGGTTATCATTATTATCATTGTCGCGGCAATTGCGATGGTCGGCGGGTCTCAGCCCGATATTATGAAGTTTTTCCACCGGTGAGAACCACTGATTTTGCTCTGCCCTGAAAATAGCCGCCGTTCGCCCTGGGCCTGTCGAAGGGTGAGCTGCAGACTCGCACCGTTCATGGTTTGCTTCGACAGGCTCAGCACAGGCTTGCTCACCACGAACGGTTTGTACGTACCCCTACTTATGAACTGCTTAGTAACCCTCTAACCCTTCAACTCTCTAACTCTCATACGGCTCGATTCCCAGGTGCCGCATTGCCTCACCGACGGTATAAAACGACCCGGCAACGACGACGACCTCTTCACTTCCGTTAAGCGCCAGGTCGACTGCCTGCGGAATATCCCGGCATTCGAGGCACGATCCAGCAAAATCAACCGGCACGCACCGGCGGAGGTCGGCGGTCGCGGCTGCGCGATCGACAGCGGGCTGTACGAGAATGAGCCTCCGGGCAAGACCCGCATAGTGCGGCAGCATTCCTGCGATGTCCTTGTCTTTCATGATGCCGAGGACTATGCAGAGGGATTGTGCATCTATCTCGCGGGATTGACGGCGAATATGCCGCTCCAGGGCCCGGCAGAACGATTCCGCTGCATCGGGGTTATGGCCGACATCGAAGACGATCTCCCTGCCCCGGGCAGTGACAATTTGGAACCGGCCCGGCAGGCGGGCATTTTCCATGCCTCGTGCATGTGCGGAATGGTCATCGATACCCGCTTCCCTGAGTGCCGCCAGGGCGAGCAGGGCGTTTGTCACCTGATACTCCCCCGCAAGGTTGATCCGATGTCGCCTCCCCTCGAAGACGAAAGCAGCGCCGGAATCGTCGAGCACGGTTTCCGAAGCCATCTCCCGGCCGACCAGATGCAGTGGTGCCTGCCGCGTGGCGCAAACCTTTTCCGCAAGCATCGCGATCCCCGGCAACTCCGGCCGTGCCATGACAAGAGGAACGCCGTTCTTGACTATCCCGAGCTTCTCCCCGGCGATCGACAGGAGCTCGTCGCCGAGATAGCCGGTATGGTCCATGGCAAGACGGGCTATGACCGACACCCGGGGAATGACGACATTCGTCGCATCGAGTCTTCCCCCGAGACCGGTTTCGAACACCGCCCAGTCGATTCGCTCCCGCTTGAAAATCTCAAAAGCCATGAGCGTCGTCGCCTCAAAAAAGGTCAATTGCAAATCGTCGATGACCGGGCGCAATGTGTCGTAAGCCGAAAGCCAGATGGGTTCCGCGACCGGCCTGCCGTTTATGAGAAAACGCTCCTCAAAATGGGCTATATGGGGAGACATGAAAAGTCCGGTTTTGCGACCGCCCGCCCGAAGGCAGGATTCGAGATAGGTGCAGACCGACCCTTTGCCGTTAGTCCCGGCAACATGGAAGGCGGGATAGCTCCTCTCCGGATTGCCGATAGCCGATGCGGCAGCAACCATCCGGTCGAGGTCGTACTTGATCCCGAGCGTGGTAAGGCTGAACAGGTGTTCCCTGATAGTCGAGGCGCGCTCCATAGGCACAGGGTTCAGGGATTGCAACCGATGATGATGAAGATCCCCTTGCGCATCAGCATGATTGCAATGGCTGCAAGCAGCAGATTGGCAATTTTAGAGGCGATCTGCGATCCCGAGGCACCCATGAAGCGCATGATCCTCCCCGAAAAGATAAAAACAGCGCCGGCAATCCCGATGTTGAGGGTCGTTGCAATGGCCGTCAACCCGAACCCGTGCTGCCGGACCAGGAGCATGATGGTAGTCAGCACCGCAGGCCCGACGATAAGCGGAACACCAAGCGGGACCGGCCCCAGTTCCTCCACATCGACCGCTATCGGTCGTTTTTCGGTTGATAGGAGATCGCGAACGGAGAGGACGAGCAGGATGAGTCCCCCGGCGATCATGAAATCGGCGACCGTGATGCCGAGAAGCCGCAACACCCACTCCCCGAGAAAAATGAAAGGTAGAGCAACGCCGAGAGCCGTTATCACCGAGGTCCGGATAAGCCTCCTGACCTGGCCGTCTTCGGCGGCTCCTACCAGCGAGGCGAAGATGGGCAGCACGCCCAGCGCATCCACCGCAACGAAAAGCGGCACAAAACAGAGCCAGAATGCCTTCAACTGAAAATGCACTATCCCTCCCTGAAAACTTCATCCGAGGCTGTTCAGGCGGATCCCTTGAGCCTGTTGCCGGAAACCACCCGACCCGGGCCTCAAACGCTCCCCTTATCGGTTTCAACCATTGTTTTTTTTGCAGTATCGACGTTCGCCGCCGGATCGCGGATCCGTGCCGTCGAGCGACGCTCGATAATGGTACCCTCGGCTTCGATAACGGTTTGCATGGGAAATATTGACGGTGATATAATATACCGGATCATCGCGTTGATAATCCCGGTGGTATTGAAATCGTACGATGTCAACTGATATTCCATGGCATCCAGCGAATTATCGAATCCGATGACCGAGAGATCCTGCGGGACGCTTCGACCGGCGGTTTTGAGGAAATCCAGGGCCAGCGTTGCTGCGAAATCATTGGCGAATATCCAGGAGGTTATGTTCCGGTCACTAAGCGCCCGGGTAAATAGCGGCAGCATCTTCTGATAAATTTCACCGGTGGCGCAGTTCTGTTCGGTAAGATACTTGGAAATGCTGTAGCTTATCATGCCGCCTTTTCCTGAAAATTTCAATCGGGATTTGCCGGGTTCATACTGTTCGAAAAACGCCCGGATATCCTCCTTATTATCGGAATGGTGAATGAACTCCCATTGATAGGCATAGGTGTTGAGCACAAACGGCGTTACCCCGTCCGTGATTCCGGCATCGCGGAAAATATCCGTTACCCCTTCAAGCCGGAGCTGTGACCATGCCCCCTTATGAAACGGCGAGAAAAAACCGACCTTTATATGGCCGAGATTCAACAGGTACCGGGCAATCTGCCGCGCCGGATGGAACGATGCCGTTACCGTAAAAAATCGTATGGCGTGGTGGCGGCGCAGGGAATCGGGAACGCTCCACCCGCCCACGACATCCAGAACCGCGATGGGCTTATCAAAGGCGACAAGTTCCCGCAGGATGTCCGCCGGATCGATTTCGAGGTTGGCTACTATATAGGCAATGCCGAGCAGCGCGTCATTCCTGAGGTTATACGGCAGCCGCGTGGCAGAGTGAATATAGCGGAGCCTGCCGTTCTGATGGAAATATACCGCAATGTCGAGGCCGATTTTCTTCTGGATGCACTCGGCTTCAAGCAGGCGGAAACTGAGCTTGTCCTGGTGGTCGGACCAGATTTTTGCGTCCTCCCATCCGCATCCGATGGCAACGATGCGGTCGTTACGGTCGGCGGAGGTCAGTGAGGGAACGATATATCCCTTCCCCCTGGAGCGGATCGTATCGTCGCTTTCGAGCGACTCCAGCGCTTTTTTTATGGTCGCGAACGAGACATCGTACCGGTACTGCAGCTCTTTGATAAACGGCAACGCCTCTCCCGGCACGAATCTCCCGGTGAGGATATCCTTGCGGATCTGCGCCTTCAGCTTGAGCCACAGTGCTCCGGGATAGTCGCTATCGGCATCGGATCCGGTCATTCCTTTTTCATAGGAAAAAAGGTCCCCTGCTGCAGCCGCCCCCTGGATGACCGGCCGACCGGCGGAAAAGGGGCCGATACCCCCTGATTCCCTTAATTGACCTATCGCCTTCCACATGGTGACGAATGAAACGTCGGCATTCCTCGCCAGGCGCCGGATAGAGGGTAAGGATGTCCCGAAGCGACCGGAATCGATCCCGTCTATGAGAAATTCAAGTGCTTTTTTTATGCCGGGCTTTCTTCTTACCGCTTTATTCATGCGAATATCCTTTAGTTTCCTCAGCGCCCCTCGGTCCGGCGGCTGCCAAAACCTTGCTCCGAAGGTCCGTCAAAGCATTTTAAGCGTGTCCCCTGAAATGGTATGCCTCGCACTCATTATCGCCGACAGGTATTTTGAAGCTCCCGCAGCAAGCTGCGGAGACCGCGAAGCAGCCCGCTATCTTCTATATGTCAGGAAATATTTGTAATTCGCTCGCCTTACCTATTCATAAATATATCAAATGCAACAATCCGGCAAAATAATTACTTTTGGGATTTTTCGGCGACCGTCCTATTTTGAATTGTCTTGCTTTTTTCATGGATAGTATTATTTTAAATAGGTTTGCAGCGGTTTTTCGGTAATAGGTTTTGGATTTCTTGTATATCGTATATTTGCATGGCATTGAGCGTTTGGAAGTTGAGATTTTTATTACTATATTCTATAAAAGATTATGATGATGGATCATTCTACCAACCAGTCATTTAAGTACATTTTCGGAGGAGGACTATGCTATTCAAGTACGTGCTGCGTTTAGGAGTATTGGCGGTGTTGGGAGCAACATCGAGTCTTTGGGCCTATGCCGGGACCGGGGGAACTCCCCTCGGCGGCATGGGAACAGGATATGTCACTTTTAATGCACAGACGGGAAGCCTGGCATTTGTCGGGAAAGTCATGCCACCGGCTTCCGTTGAACAAAATGAGTTCACGAGTTATGGATCCTCATCATGCGGATTCCATTTTTTTGTAAAAAACAATGGGACAATTACCTACAAGCAAAAAGCTTCCACCATGAAGGAAGATGCTAAAGTACCCGTCTATTACGATACTTTTCCGAACCTTGGCGGCGTGAACCTCACGCTGACGGCATTCGGGCCCTATATTCCGGGCGATGCCCCCCTTTATGCACAACTCGCACAATCGCCGCTCGCTTATTTCGATGTTGCGGCAAAAAATACGAACAGCGGAGCCGTCGATATTGCAGCAGCCCTTGAATTCTCGAACATAACCTCCGGCAACACCAATCTTATGGGCGGTGCAAATATCGGCACCAGCGATGGTGCAAATGCTATTACGTGGGCAGGCGACACTAACAGTGGCAATGCCTACATGATGGTTGGAAGCGATCAGGTTACCGATACCGTATCCAGTGGCTCCATGGGAGCTTTCCTTACCACTACCGGTTTTTTGACCTCCGGTGCGGGCAACCTCGTCGCAGACAAAATTCATGTTGCGGCTGGAGCAACGGTTCATTTTAGGTTCCTCATGTCCTGGTGGAATCCATGGGTAAACGCCGCCAAAGGTCCAGAACAACATTACTACCATAACTGGTATGCGAACTCGAAAGCAGCAGGCGTTTTTGGCTGGCCCTATTTCGCGCAGGTCGAGGCCGGAGCAACTTCAATCGTCAATCGAGTAATGGCAAGCAATTTTCCCTACTGGTATAAGGATCGCCTGCTCAACGATCTCTACCCCATGGTCCATAACACAGTCATGGCAAAAGATGGCCGCGTTGGTATATGGGAGGGAGCATATCCGATTATCGGTACCATCGATCAGACCGAGCATGCAGCGGTGTGGTACAACTACATCTGGCCGAGCATCTTCTGGCGCGAATTGAAATTTTGGGCGACATCATCACATGTAGCTTCCGAAGGTGGTAATCTGCTAGGACAAGTACATCATGATTTCAACGGATGTGCATCGGGATCCTGGAACTACAATAGTAGCGATTCAAATCATTTCATGGATGGCTGGCACAATACTACCCACAACGATTACTGGTATCAGCCCAATACCACAGGATGGGCAGACTTAAACTGCATGTTCATTTTCAAGGCGTATGAGTTGATGCTTGCCTCTGCCCACAAGGATTCCCTGCAGGAATACTGGGACAGCCTTAAAAACACGGCAACTCGCCTTGCATACATGAGCACTACAGCTAGCGGTTATGGCAGCGGCTATCTGCCGAACCAAGCATATAGCTCTTACGATAATACCGGAGTGCCCGATGGAAATTATTGCTCGTCTACTGCCCTTGCCGCATGGGAAGCGTTGATTGCAATGGCCCAATGGCTGGGTGATACAGCTTCAGCCAATAAATACACCGCCTTCTACAATAGTGCACGGGCGCAATTCCCCAGTACATGCTTTAATTCCAATTTTGCAACCGGGTCCAACTATTCTGAAGGCGATGTCGCCGGGTACTCGTGGGCTCATTATTTCTGCCTGCCGGCAATTTTCGATACGAATATTGTTAATGCTTCCAATTCCCGATTGTATGCCAATTATGCTAATTTATCCGGAATCCGTGACAGACTTGGCAAGTGGCATTTTTACACGTACGATCACTGGGGCGGCTTTGCGATTTCAAGCGGATTGCCGAATACCGGCATATTAGTCAATTATTGGGATTGGCAGTACTATTTTCCTGGAAATCCGCCGTATGTATTCTGGCAGGATCTTGAGGCCGATAACAATAATTTTGCCAGCTATTCGACGGCGCCTGATGTCTGGCGCGGCTATTTCCAGATGACCGGAACACTTATCGACAATGCGAACCATCGCCTGTGGATCAGGCCAAGCATTCCTGATACGGCGGCGGATTCCATGGCGCATGTTCTGACTAACTGCCCCTTGATCAACCCGAACGGATGGGGAACGCTGAATTACACCGACAAAATAAGCACCGTTGATAATTGCTATCAAAACATGACGGTTTCGTTCGATTCAGCCCTTACTTTCAACCAGATCATTTTGAAAAACAACACTACTGTTGACACCCCGGGGGTTCTGGTCAGAATCAACGGTTCTACGGTAACCGGGGTCACGGTAACGACCGACACGCTGGCCTCCCCGCTCGAAAAGGTGATCAAGCTGACCTTCAACCCGGCGATCACAATTCAGCAGGGCGTCCAGATTAAAGTATTTAACGGCGCAGTCGGCGTCAGGGGTGTAGTAAAAGCCGCAATGCACCAGAATGTTCTTGCGCTGGTAAGCGGCATCATCGGCGCGAACTCGCCGATTCGTTTCGCTGTAGCTTCGTCTGGGGCGGTTAAAATGGAACTCTTCGCTGTAAACGGTGCGCGGATCGGCACCATCATGAACGAATACGCTTCGGCCGGATCGCACAATTATGTCTGGAACGGCAGGACCTCGCAGGGCTCATGGGTCGGCTCCGGGGTTGCGGTACTAAGATTGACTTCTGCAGGCAAATCGGTTTCGAGGACCGTATCGATAAACAAGTAGTTCGTATTTGTCGGGATTCCCTGCTTACGGGGAATCCCCTTTCTTTTTCAATCACTATTCACCGGAGCGGATTATTTCATGAAACGTGCAAAGGCTTTAATTGCAGTGGGATTACTTATTGTTGGTTTTCAGGCAATGGCGCTGGCCGAAACGGATACTATCCATGTTAAAGACACGGCCAAGCCCATAGTACAAGTGGAAGGATTTGGTTACATAATGTTCGGGCAACTCGTTGCAGGAGATTACTATCCCGATGGACCGCTGAATAACGGGGGACATGCCGTATCTCATTATGGCCAGAATAATGGATTCGCTCATATCGGAGTGATTTCAAATCCGACCCCATGGTTTACCGCGAAAACGGCCTTGGAAATGTCGACTTTCCTGACTCTGCAATATGGCTCAATGGATAAATCTTCATACTATGAGGTCTATAACGCAGACATTCCTTCTGCTGAAGGAATTTTTCACTGGAATAACCTGGGTTCTACCGTTTCTTCTTTCCTGCTTGAATCGGGCCTTTTCCAATATACCAATAATGCCGAAACCAAGGATCTTGGAAATTATTTATACCGCACCCAGGCTTATCCGGCATACATTGAGACCCAGTTGGATTACCCGGTGGCCAATCTCGAAGGAGCGCGGGCTCAGGTGGGTTTATTTCATGACAAGCTTAAAATCGAAGCGCTTGCTAACTGCGATTATATTTACCTTCCGTGGCACGACTGGAACTTCGGTTTTACCGCCACCTATAAACCGAGTGATGTCCTTAGCCTGATGTATGGCATCTGTTTTGATCATGCTCTTGATATGAATGGCAATGCTCAGGCTTTCCCGGATAGCCTCGACAAGCTCTATAAGGCGACCAAGGAAGATGCAACGCTTATTTTTGATCCCAAGCCATTGGTGGGCGGTCTGGATAAAATCTGCGGATCCGAAGATTTCAAGATTTACGGAGAAGCAGCGGTATTGGGCCAGAAATCATACCAGTATTATCCTAATGATCTTAGTATTCCAAGGCCATACTATTGGAATGGGCTGCCATTGCAGAATATGCCGATGATGGCGGGCTTCAACGTTCCCTCCTTCAGCAAGCTCCTTTCGGGATATACCTGGGATGTTCTATCAGTCGAGGTTGAATGGTGGAAATACCCCTATCCGAACGACTGGCTCGGATATGCTGCGACTAACGGAACTTTTAACGCAGAGCCGATGGACTATCAGGGCGATATGAGTACGTATGGTTATCCGAACCAGGTGAAATGGAGTATTTATCTGGACAAGTCGATTCAAAAATTTGAACTCAAGCTGATGGCCATGAATGACCATGATATTTACAAAACGTTCAGTCCGCAGGACCAGAACTGCAGCGAACAGTTCATGCGTACTCATGGCGACTGGCAATGGTATGTCGAGCTTCGGTATAATCTGTAGTTAGTGGCAATGGTATCGATAATTAAAAAATCCGGATCCTGATATGCGATCCGGATTTTTTTTATTAGATGGGGGGAGGATTCGCCCTCCCCCCCCTTTTTTTATTCGATAAGATCAGGTATTTTAAAGCTTTTCCGGCACCACTCTTACCGCACCCTCATCGGCCGAAGCCGCAAAGAGCGCATAGGCCCGGAGCGCATCGGAAACGATGCGCTCCCGAACCGGTTTAAAGGCGCCTGATCCCTTCGCCAGTTCTTCCTGCCTCCGGCGAGCCAGCTCGTCTTCGGTGAGCAGCACCTTGATGGTGCGGTTCGGAATATCGATTTCTATACCATCGCCGGTGCGCAGGAGCCCGATTTCGCCGCCCGATGCCGCTTCGGGCGAAACATGGCCGATGCACAGACCCGAGGTGCCGCCGGAGAAACGACCGTCCGTGATCAGGGCACACTCTTTGTCAAGATGCCGCGACTTGAGGTAGGCGGTGGGGTAGAGCATCTCCTGCATCCCCGGCCCGCCCTTCGGCCCTTCGTAGCGGATTACCACGACATCGCCCGCCTGCACCTCGCCGAGGATCCCCTCGGCGGCGCTATCCTGGGAATCGTACACCCGGGCCTTCCCGGAGAATGTGAAAATCGATTCGCTGACCCCGGCGGTTTTCACGATGCACCCCCTGGCCGCAATGTTGCCGAAAAGCACCGCCAGTCCGCCCTCCCGGGTGTAACAGTGGGAGAAATCGCGGATGCAGCCGCACTTGCGGTCGAGGTCGAGGGAGGGATAGTAGGTCTCCTGCGAACCAAGGACGAGGTTGCCGACCGTGCCGGCGGGCGCGCTCGTATACAGTTGCGCCGCTTCGGGCAGGAGCCTGGGGCTCATGAGATCGTAATCGTCCAGAATCATTTTCAGGCCCGGAGCATCGACACGGCGGACCGAGGCATCGACCAGCCCGTTGCGCTCAAGTTCACCCAGAAGCGCCATGACTCCGCCTGCACGATGGACATCTTCGAGGTGGAAGTGCGAACTCGGAGCAACCTTGCAGAGTACCGGCACCTTGCGGGAAAGGGCATCGATGTCCTTCATCGTAAAGTCCACACCGGCCGACCGCGCGATTGCGAGGAGATGGAGCACCGTATTGGTGGACCCGCCCATGGCGATATCGAGTGCCATGGCATTCAAGAATGCCTGCCGCGTGGCAATAGAACGAGGCAGGACCGACTCGTCGCTGCGTTCGTAATAGGCCGCTGCAAGCGCCACAATCCGCTTCGCCGCCTGCTCGAAGAGCCTCAGGCGCTGCTTGTGGGTTGCAACCACCGTGCCGTTGCCGGGCAGCGCCATGCCGAGAGCCTCGGTGAGACAGTTCATGGAATTGGCGGTAAACATGCCTGAACAACTCCCGCAGGTAGGGCACGCCGCACGCTCCACCGAGGCGACCTCCTCGTCGGAAACGTTTTTATCGGCCGCCATGACCATGGCGTCGATAAGATCGTACTTGCGGCCGTTGCCGACTCCCGCCTCCATGGGCCCGCCGGATACGAAAATTGCCGGAATATTGAGCCGCATGGCGGCAATGAGCATTCCCGGCGTGATCTTGTCGCAGTTGGAGATGCAGACCATGGCGTCTGCCTTATGCGCGTTGCACATATACTCGACGCTGTCGGCGATAAGCTCGCGCGAGGGCAGCGAGTACAGCATGCCGTCATGCCCCATTGCGATGCCGTCATCGATGGCAATAGTATTGAATTCCGCGGCAAAGCACCCCTGCTCCTCGATCCGGCGCTTGACATATTGTCCTATTTCATGAAGATGCACATGCCCGGGCACGAACTGGGTGAAGGAATTGACGACGGCGATGATCGGTTTTCCGATCTGCGATTCTTTCATGCCGTTTGCCCGCCAGAGGCTGCGCGCGCCGGCCATGCGCCGGCCCTCGGTGGTTGCAGCGCTGCGAAGTTTAATTGCCATAGGTGGTGACTCCCTTCGAAAATAGCGATTGTGACGTTAAAAAATAGGCGATGAGCGGGGGCGAGGGCAAGAAAGGGCAAAATAGAAATTACAGCTCAGGTGGGGAACCCGGGCTTAATGCCAAAGCCGGTGAGGTAGGGACGACCGTTACCGACCGCCCCCCTCTCAGAACCGGACTTGCCCTATTAAGGCATCCGGCTCCCGATAATGCATCCGCTTCATTAGCGCAGCTATGGTTCAGGTAATATTGCGAACCATGGGTACCTCCGCATCCGTGACCAGTACAGTTTATGACGTTGACTTCTCTTGCGCAGTTCGCATATCCAGACTCGCTACGTATGCCATTTGACATGTAGGAATATAATACTCTTGATATGGTTTTAATTTGCCGGTTCTGGTATTTCTTTCTTTCCAGTGTTTTTCTACCTAATGGAGGGCGTTGCGGGGATAAACACAGGCTTCAGGCTTCAGGAAAAAAAATCGAACCGCTCCTTTTTTTTTGGCCTTTTAATGTGTTTTCTACCGAATGTGAGCGTTGCAGGAGTGGGCGAGCGTTTGCGGAACGCAAACATAGCCGCCCACTTCCGCTGGAAGGGGTGTGCCTAAAGACGCGTGCNNCGGCTTTAGGCCAGGGGGAACTGCCTCAGCGGTTCCCCCACCAAGAGCATTTGATTTAAGCCCGGTTCCCCCATCCAGGCAGTAACCTATTTTAATTAAATGCAGAAATCCACCATAAAATCGAAAATTATTTCCTCAACAGCCTTTTTTCTGCTGATTATTGCGGCCTTTTTGATCTATAACCTCCCTTCATTCCGGGCCGCGCGGATTTACGGGACCTTCGAGCGCGGCGGCATCACTGCCGGTGCAGGCGCCATCCTGGTGACCAATCCCTTTTCCGGTTGCATCTTTCCCCCTGAGATCGTTGCACCGACCTTCCGGTGGACCGATACCT
Organism: Fibrobacterota bacterium; assembly: GCA_003164335.1. Classification (GTDB taxonomy): domain Bacteria; phylum Fibrobacterota; class Chitinivibrionia; order Chitinivibrionales; family Chitinispirillaceae; genus BOG-1184. The sequence continues at coordinate 78,127 of PLTF01000072.1, read as the reverse complement.
CCTTATGCAACCGATGGCTCGTATCGATCAGGTTCAATAGCGGGAAGCGAGTCAATGTTTTCGTCCGGCAAAAGGAGTGGCGACCCGGGCACCGCTTATGGGAGTCGATCAAGGCCAACTCCACAGGGAGAGCCGCGCGGGTGGCAATCATCGGCCTCAGGGGCGGGAAAATCGGTGCGGCTGCAGCCCCGCTTGAATTTACCACATCGAGGGACCCGGTCGGCAACCCGATCTTCTATCGCGAGGTAACGCTCCCCTTTGCCGACGCGGTCAAGGACCCCTCCCGCATCCGCTGGCGATTCGGTTCCATCGACCGGGAGGAGCAGCCGCCCGTGGTACTGGAGCACCTGCCGGTCTGCGGGAACTGCCACAGCTTTTCGGCAGACGGGAGTGTCCTCGGCATGGATGTGGATTATGCCAATGACAAGGGAGCCTATGCCCTCACGGGAACGGCGAAGCGGATGAATCTCGCGGTAAGCGACATCATCTCCTGGAGCGACTACAAACGCGAAGACAAGGTGCCCACCTTCGGCCTGTTGTCGCAGGTCTCCCCGGACGGGCGGTTCGTCGTCAGTACGGTCAAGGACCTCTCCATCTTCGTGCCGCGTCCGGACCTCGCCTTTTCGCAGCTTTTCTTTCCTATCAAGGGAATCCTGCTCATTTACACGCGCCGGAATAAAACCTTCCTCCCGCTGCCGGGGGCGGACGATTCCGACTACGTGCAGTCGAATGCCACCTGGAGCCCGGACGGGAGCTACCTGCTTTTTGCCCGAAGCAAGGTCTATCACCTGAAAATGGCGCACGATTTCACCAAGCTCCTGCTCTCACCCGACGAGTGCAGCGAGTTCCTGTCGCATGAAAAAGAGTTCAAGTTCGATATCTACCGCATTCCCTTTAGCGGCGGCAAAGGCGGCAAGGCCGAGCCGCTGCCCGGCGCATCCGACAACGGCTATAGCAACTACTTTGCGCGCGTCTCGCCCGACGGGAAGTGGGTTGTCTTCTGCAGGGCATCGAGCTTCATGCTGCTGCAGCCGGACAGCAAGATGTGGATCATGCCGTCGCAGGGCGGGCAGCCGCGCCTCATGCAGTGCAACACTCCCCTTCTTAACTCCTGGCACTGCTGGTCGTCGAACTCCCGCTGGATCGTGTTTTCGTCCAAGGTCAATACGCCCTACACCCAGCTCTTCCTCACACACGTGGACGAGGCAGGGAACGATGCGCCGCCGGTTTTGCTCGAACAGTTTACGCAGTCCGACCGTGCAGCCAACATTCCCGAATTCATGAACGGTGCGCCGGACGCCATACAGAAAATCAATGAGCAGTTCGTCGACGACGTTTCGCTATGGCGGGCAGGAAAGGCGTTCGAGGAGGCGGGCGATTTCGTCCATGCCGCTGAAAAGTACCGGGCATCGCTTTCGCTCAATCCGAAAAACGTCAAGGCGCTCATCAGCCTGGGCAAGATATTCGAGAATAACGGCAATCTCGACTCCGCGTTTGAAGAGTACTCGGCAGCGCTCGGCATCGATTCTTCTAACCTCGCCCGCATCAACCTCGGCAATGCACTGCTGGCAATGAAAAAATTCGACGGCGCCATCGATCAATACCGTGCCGCCCTGCGGCAGGCTCCGAGCGATCCCTATGCGCTCTACAACCTTGCGCTTGCAAACTATCAGAAGGGCGAGTACCGGGAAGCGTTGCGGTGGTTTACTCAGGGCGAGCGGACGGTCGTTGGTGATGCCGGGTTCTGTTCCGGCGCGGGCAACGCGTGCCGGAAGCTTGGCGACCTGAAGGGTGCCATTGCGCACTATACAAAGGCCATAGCGATCGAGTCCAGCGATGCGGACGGCCATTTCCTTCTTGGCACTACCCTTGCGGAAGCGGGCAACCGGAAGGCGGCGGTCGCGCAGATGCGGGAGGCGCTGAGGCTCAAACCCGATTTCCAGGAAGCGAAGGATAGCCTGGATAAGCTGGGGGGATTGTAAGAAGTTCAGCTGGGTCTTTTAAAAAATTTAATCGCCTCTTCGACCATATCCATATCCACGCAGGTATTGACGCAGGGCCCGTTCGGACGGTCGTTGATGACGCCGTAAACGGGCACGGGATGGACGTCCTGGATGCCGAAGGTGAGGTCGCGCTCGCAGGCAACGGCAATGATGCCGCTTGGCCGGAAGGCCGCGACCCTGCGGCGCGCCAGGGTCCCGCCGTTCACCACTTCAAGATGCAGCCCGTATTTATCCCCGAGTTCCAGAAGCCGGCCGACCGGGCACTTCCCGCATCGCAGACAGTTATTGACATCCGTGGTGAGTTTCCGGTTGCAGACATCTATCTGGAGGCAGTGCGGAAGGAGTACTACTACCCGGTCGCCCCGGATTCGCCGCCACTGCGCCCTGGTCAGGGCGTTGTTAACCTTTACAAAGGAGGTGCGGAGCCGGTTCCGTTCTATGCCCAGAAGCTGCGCCAGCGTCGGCGCAATCGAGAAGAGCACGGCAATGGTAATGGATGTAACTGCGCGGGGACAGAGGAGATCGATGCCGGTGAGCGCTGTGGCGGTAATGAGACTCAAACCGACAAAGGGCACGAAAAAAAATGAGACCATCGCGGCACCGACTGCCAGGAGCAGCAGGTGGTCGATGCGGGCGAGTCGCGGTTCGACGAGGTAGAAAACCGCCCCTTCGAGACAAAGAAGAATGAGGAGGCTGGCCCAGCATGAGCCCAGGAAAGTAGCCTTTGACCACCATGATCTCCATGGGGGATCCTCAGGCAACCCTTTTTCGTGCAAACCTGCCGCCACTGTTTGATGAAGCTCCATGGATATCGGATCAACCGATATTTTCGACTCCCTGAATTTCGGGAATGCGACGCCTGAGCAACCGTTCTACTCCCATTTTCAGGGTCATGGCGGCTCCGGGGCATCCGTGGCAGGCACCCTGCAGACGGACGCGCACAATTCCTCCCTCTGTCACATCGACAAGTTCGATATCGCCGCCATCGGCCTGAAGATTGGGCCTGATCTCATCTATAACTGCCTGAACCTGCTCTTTCATAGGAATCCTTTCTCTTTAAAATCGACCGGAACATCGCCGGATAGCCTCTCAGCGCTTTGGAGCCGCGCCGACCAACCCGGCCTCAAGTTCAAAAATATATGGGCCCCGGGGAGATTTCAAATGCCCGGCCCGGGAGGGCATGCAGAGCAGGGAGAGGAGGAGCCCTGGTATAAGGAGCGGCTCTCAGTACACCGTAAGCTTGCCGGATGCAAGGAAATCGGAGGCGACGGTTTCTCCGGCCCACTCTACCGAGGGCAGCGTGGAGTAATTGGACAGGTTGAGTGTTCCGCCACCATCGAATGAATAATCGCCGTTTTCCAATCCAGTGGCCACATTGATGCTTGAAAACCACCGGCTGGGTTTGAATTGAAGCTGCAAATGAGTGGTATCGGAGGCGGAGAGCGTAAAAATGCCTCCGGCAAACGAATAGTTTTGATTGCAGGACCCCTGCGAGTAGGCGATTCCTACATTCAGGGAATGAGACACGCCGAAATAGGCGAAAGTTCCGTTCAAAACTATTTGATTATTCCCTGTTGTACCCGCCCCCCCCGCACTTGCGACCTGCGGCAGGGTAATTTTAACCCCGATGTATTTCGCAATAGGCAGCGACAGGGTGGACGGCAGTGAGTCCGCCGAGTCGCACAGCACATTGAATGATGCTTGCCGGGTATAAATAATGCTGTTGCTGTCGCTTGAGAGATAGGCCGGCCGACTATGCATGGCGGCGAGCAGACTGGCCGGGTTTTCCGAGGAATCCACCAGGAAATGAATGATGACGCCGGAGAGTTCAATGGTGGTCAGCGATATGCTGGTCCCTCCCTCGTCGGTCGTCGTAACCGTAACCGGGCCGGTGAACCCGTCAGGGTCGTCGGCAAGGGCTGCAACGGCCGTCATCTTCGCCGAGGAAGAAGTCGACGAGACGCCCATGGAGACCTTAACGATGCCGCTCGGGTTACCCGCCCCCGAGCCGCCCGTCGCGACCGCAGGATCCTCGTTGGTCAGGGAGCCGCACCGCATAGTCAGGAGCATCAGGCCCACCAGGCCGATACCGACCGCTTTTTTAATCCCTGCGAAAATCATTCCCCATCGACCCTGGAAATTGACATTGGGAACACCTGCAGGTTGACCTGGTACACCCGGTCACCGGCCTTCTGCGTTTCGCTGAACGCAAGCAGTTCCTTCCAGAACGCTTCCATCCGTTTTTTCACCTCGTCATACCCTTCCCGCGACACGCCGATGGTAACCGACCGAATGTCCCGCTCATCCGCAGAAAATAGTTCAATTGCCTCCCCGGCAAGGCCGATTACCTTCTTGTGATACGAGGTGACGGCGAGGGAGAGCACCTCGGACGGGGTGCTGACGGCCCCGCTTGCCTGTGCCCATGCGCCCTCCGGGGTCGGTACTATGAGCCCGAGCGCGACCAACAGGTCGATCGCCTTCCGTACCTTTGCCGGTGAAACGGGCGGAATAATCGCCGCGCCGATGCGGGCGGGATCGCCGCCGAGGGATGGCAGCACCAGGAGCTCGCGGATGACCGGGATATACCAGTGGGAAAAGAGATCGTACTGCTTTTTATCAAGCGACCGGATCGCCGTGTATTCACGCGATTGGAGGATGAGCCGGAAATACCGGTCCTTTTCTTCATGGGTTTTCGCATGGTCGAAGGCTGCCAGGTACTCGAAATATTTTCTCTCCTTTGCAGATAACCCCATAGTTTTCGAGAGTGCATGGACTCCCGCGATACCGATATTCAATTTACGGTCACGAATAAGCTGGAGAAAATTCGGCGAGCTGGACCCTGCCATCCTGGCAAAGGACCGGAATGAGAGTGAGGGATCCTTCGCCTTGAGCGATGCAAAGCAATCGTTCAGGTAATGGCGATAATCCAGATAGGCGTAGATTACAGGAGCAGCCACGGCTTTTTCCATACCTTATAATATATACAATAACAGGAAAATTGCAATATTTATTTAATTTTTTATTCGTTAGATTTAATATAACAGCTTCAATTATATGGTTATAAAAACATTATTATAAAATTTTGCATTTTTTTTTAATTTTTTTTTATACACTTGCCATGGAAATATATATATTACTAATGACGATGCAACTTTTTGAGGGAAGATGCAGCCGTTCTGGTTTTATAGAGGGAGGAAGGTTCCTGCTTTAGAAGTGATGGTGCGCCTGCGGATAGAAGGGGGCGCAGGCGCGGCCATCGCCTCCGCGAGCAGGAAGAAGTGTTGAAATAGAAGGGATACGTGGTAAAAGTGCCGGATTGTTCCCTTTTTGAAGGGACGGCATGTGATCCTTCTCATAGAAAAGAGGGGCTCATTGATTATCAATGGGTCCCTCTTTTTTTAGGCCATCATTAGACCCCGCAGCCCGGCTTTTCGGGCGCGGAGGCTTTGGCCGGGGGGAACCGCTTAGGCGGTTCCCCCACCAGAGGCATTTGACCTAAGCCCGGTTCCCCCACCAATGGCCTATAAATAAGAAGTACTCCCACCGACAAAATCACTTATCAAAAATCTTATTCAAAATTTCTTAAGAATTTTAAGTTTCTGCCGATACCTTTGAATAGGAGATGGACCCGGCACCGGGACGGCGCCGGATATGACCTGCTTGAATGGACTAAGCCAATGACTATCCAGGGATTGGATAAACTGCTTCTTTCCGCGACTGAAAAAGTCGAGCGGAAAAAAACGGGAAAGAGAAAAACCGGCCTCAATGGTCCGGAGCAACCGGAAGGCGATACCGAAGCATCGGGCTCGCCCGAACGAGCTGAACTCATGAAATCGGTAAAACAGAAAATCAAATCAGGGTACTACAATTCCGATGAAGTTCTGGACGACCTGAGCCATGGATTTGCCAGCGCACTGAACTCACTGTAATTGACGGCGAAAGGATTAATGAAGCGGGTTATGCAGCCCTCCGGCCCGCTTCGTCCTTCCGCCGGCCCCGCGTTGTATTTTCACCCCATGTTGCGCGACGCGATCAGGCGGCTTTCGGCGTATTATGCCTCCGGAAACCGATGGTGGGTTCCCCTGGCCTGCGGCGCGTTCTATCTGTTTGCCCTGCCGCCATTCAACCATGAGTATCATCCGGCATTCTTCCTGTTCCCCTTCCTGAGTTTTATCGTCCTTCTGCCGCTCTTTGCCGCTGCCGCGCAGAAAAACCGCAGGCAAGCTCTCCTGCATTCGTTCCTGTTCGGATTTGCGGCCTCGCTCGGACAGTTCTACTGGCTGGTTTTCGACAGGGTGGCGGGCCTCTGGATCTATGTGATCGTCGGACTGTTCCTCATTGCCGGGGCAGTCGGACTCTTCTATTGCGCTGCCGCAATGCTCTTCAGATTTACCCTGCACCGTTTTCCCGCGGCATATGTGGGGATCTTCCCTGCGATCTGGGTCATTGTCGATTATTCGCGCACCCTTGGCGACCTCGCCTTCCCCTGGTCGTTCCTCGGCTACTCCCTGACACCGATTCTTCCGCTCGCACAGGTTGCGTCGATCACCGGCGTCTGGGGACTTACCTACCTGATTCTTCTCGGCACCATGCTGCTGCGGCAGGGTCTCTCCAGGTTAGGCGAAAACTCAGCCTGGAAGGCATTTCGCCCGGCCCTGTTTTTCTTCGCAGCGCTTGCCGCCCTGTCCCTCTGGGGATGGCATCGCATGGAGCGCATCGAACGAGATTCTTCCGGCATTACCGTATCGCTCCTGCAGCCCAATATCGATCAGTTCCACTGGGACAACTCTATGCTTGATACGGCATTCGCGCTTACCGCATCCATGATTGCGGCCGCCGCTCCGCAGAAGCCCGACTTGATGATCCTGCCTGAAAGCGCGCTTTTATGCTACATCACGCATGAGAGCGAGCGGATTACGCAACTCCAGGCGAACGTCCGGGGCGCGGGAGCGCCGCTTATATTCGGGGCACTGGACTGGGAACGTAGCCGGGAGGCTTCGGCGTACCGGTATTACATCTATAATGCAGCATTTCTCATCGACGCGGGGGGCCGAGACCTTCAGGCCTACCATAAGATCCATCTGGTTCCCTTCAGCGAAGCGATGCCGTTCGAAGCATCGTTCCCCATACTCTCTCGTGTCAATATCGGCGATGCGGGATTCCGCCGGGGGGATCGCGATGCGGTTTTTTCGATAGCGCCCGGGCTCAGGGCGGCGCCGCTCATCTGCTACGAGGGCATTTTTCCGGATTTCGTCCGCAAACGGGTGCACAGCGGCGCAAATCTTCTCGTGAATATCACCAACGACGGCTGGTTCGGCAAATCGAGCGGACCATACCAGCATGCGGTCATGGAACGGATGCGCGCCATTGAAAACGGGGTACCGCTTGCCCGCAGCGCCAATTCCGGCATCAGCATGGCGGTTAATGCCGACGGCCGGGTCCTCGGGGGCACGCGGCTCTATCAACGAACCACACTGACCTCCAGGGTCGGGATCACCCCCTTCCCCACCCTCTACACCAGGTTCGGAGACTGGTTTCCGCTCGTCTGCGGCGTGATTAGCGCGATTGCGATTTTGCTCCCGGTCCTGCTTCGGAATCGTTGTGTACGATCCGGCAAAGATATTATTTGATTATTCTTTGCCTATGTGGTATATTCAATCATAGAATGGTACAATCAGCTCGTTCGCGCAGTTCCATGAACTCCCAAAGAGGGGCTATGAAAAGATCAGCGCTTTTCATACAAGTATGTGCCGGTGCGGTGCTTGCGGCGTCCAGCCTGGTATTCGGGGTTGCCACTGCAGCTGCATCTCCGGTCGTGGCTCTCGAAGGGTCTCTCTCTTCAAAGCCGGTCCTTGCGTTCAATGCCGATACCAGGATGCTCATTATCACCGTCGATCATGCGCAGCAGCTCTCCATCTCGGCCTACGTCATGACCGGAAAAAAGGTCACCAATCTCGCGTGCGAGAAATTCCTTGATGCCGGAACCCACCGGATCAGCTTCAACAACCAGAAGCTCTTAAACGGTGTCGTTGTCTTCAAGGTCGAGGGCACCGGGTTCTCGATCAGCAAGACGATAGACCTGACGCGATAATAAGTTCCTCGGTTTTTTGCAGCAATCTACTTTGAGCAATTAAAGCCATATAAAATCCAGGTTACTGCTCTGAGGGGGGAACCTCGCTAAGCGGGTTCCCCCCTCAAAGGCATTTGATTTAAGCTCGGTTCCCCCACCAAGGCAGTAACATTTCTTTTATCTTTCTCCTCACCCATGGACCATTATTAACATTTGACATTTTGCAGTGCGCGATTTATTTTGGAATAAGTCAATTGTGACGGTTCTCTGCCGGATGAAACAGGACCGGAAGAAAGATTTCAATGCGGTATCCGAAAAAGTATGCCAGCAGCCCGCATATTCTCGATTTTGACGCAACGAAAGCTTCGGAGCTGGCGGAGAAAATCGAGGATATCATCAGGGATCTCATCGATTTTGAAATAAAGTATACCGCCCGCATCAATAGGCTTCATCACGCCTATGAAACCAGCGCCCGGAATTTGCTTCATTATGTGGCCCTCAAGAGACACGACCTGACTCCTATCAGGAAAACGCTGTCCGGATTCGGTCTTTCTTCCCTGGGAAAAAGCGAATCCCATGTCATGACGAGTTTAATTTCGGTACTCAACGTCCTGAATCGCCTGGTAGATCGCCCGATCCGGTTTCGAGCCCCATACGCGCGCCAGGTAACCCATGAGCAGGGATACTCCCTTCTGGAGGCGCATGCGGAGTCTCTTTTCGGGCCGAAAGCGGAGGAGCGGCGCGGCAGGATTATGGTTACCCTTGCGTGCGAAACCGCTGCCGACTACGGCCTGGTGCGCAGCCTGGTTGAAAAGGGCATGGATTGTGCACGCATCAACTGCGCTCATGATGATGCATCGGTCTGGAACCGCATGTGCCTCAACGTGCGCCGGGCCGAGCAGGAGACCGGCAGGCGATGCAGGATTCTCATGGATCTGGCCGGGCCCAAACTTCGCACCGGTCCGTTGTCTCCCGGGCCGCAGGTACTCAGGCTTCGGCCGTTGCGCAATGCGCTGGGAACGATCATCAAGCCGGCATCCGTGTGGCTTTCCGATGCGGCGGGCGGCGCCCCTCCCTACGGCGCAGCCGTTCTGCCGATTCTCGATGGATGGCACCGGAACCTGAAGATCGGCGACACCATCGTGTATCATGATGCGCGGAATAAAGTGCGGCACCTGCTTGTCACGGATAAACAAAAATCCGGTTGCCTGGCGACCGCCGGCAAGACCGGCTATATTGTTCCTGCTACCGAACTGCAAGTCGTTCGCGGCGGCCGGACTCTTGGAACGATCGGAAAGGCGGCTGCGCTCCCGCAAAGCGAAGATTTCCTCCTTTTAAAACCGGGAGATACGCTCGTGCTTACGGAAAAAAATATTCCCGGGATACCCGAACGGCGTTCTTCGGAGGGGACGGTCCTCTCGCCGGCAACTATTCATTGCACGCTCCCCGCAATATTTGCCGATGTCAAAATCGGCGAGCGTGTCTGCATCGACGACGGGAAAATTACGGGCGTTATCGAAGCGGCGTCGCGGAGCGAGCTTCGGATAAGGATCATTAACGCCGCCCGGCAGGGAAGCAAACTGCGGGCGGATAAGGGCATCAACCTGCCCGACAGTACGTTATCGGTATCCGGCCTTACCGGAAAAGACATGCTCGACCTTGCGTTTATTGCCGGGCATGCCGATATCATCGCCCTGTCGTTTGTGCGCGACTCGTCCGATATCATTGCTCTCCACCGGCAATTGCAGCGCCTGGGCTGTTCCAACCTCGGCGTGGTCCTTAAAATCGAGACCCGCCAGGCTTTAAAGCGGCTCCCTGCGCTGCTGCTTTCCGCAATGGCATTGCACCCGATCGGCGTCATGATCGCACGGGGCGATCTCGCGGTCGAGCTTGGCTTCGATAACCTCGCCGCAGCGCAGGAAGAGATCCTTTTTATCTGTGAAGCAGCCCATGTCCCGGTCATCTGGGCCACGCAGGTTCTCGAAAACCTTGTCAAATTCGGCATGCCGTCGCGCGCCGAAATGAGCGATACGGCGATGGGATTCGATGCGGAGTGCATCATGCTTAACAAGGGTGAATATGTATGCAGCGCCGTCGCCATGCTGGACGCCCTGCTCAGGCGAACGGGCCGGCACGTGCCCGGCACAACCGAACCGATGAAAAACCGTACCGGCAATCGCTACGCTATAGAGGGGTTGAGTTATGAAAAGAAATAATACGGGCAGGAAGTATCCGGGTTTGCTTATCGCAATAGAAGGACTCAATGCATCGGGTAAATCGACGCAGGTGCATCTCCTGTACGAATGGCTCTCCGGCATGCATTGCAGGGTTTTTTACAGCCAGTGGAACACCAGCGAGATCGTCAATGAAGTGTACCGCCGCGGGAAGAAAACCAAAATGCTCACACCCACGACCTTCAGCCTCATCCAGGCGACGGATTTTTCAGACCGCTACGACCGGCAGATTCTTCCCATGCTCAAGGGGGGATTTATCGTTCTCTGCGATCAATATGTCTTTACGTCGTACGCCATGGACCGGATCCGGGGATGCGACGATACCTGGATACGCGGGCTCTATCAATTCGCCATGCCGGCTGACCTGGTTTTTTACCTCAATCTTCCGATCCATCTTACCATGCAACGGCTTCACGATGCCCGCATAGAACCCTCCTATTTCGATGCGGGCATGGATCTGAAACTGTCGCAGGATCTTTTTGAAAGCTATCGGCTGTTTCAGGGCCGGATGCACAATGAATACCTGGCAATGGCAAAGAAATACGATTTCCAACTTATCGACGCAACGCTTAAAATTCCCGAACAGCAGCAGATCATCCGGAAAATGCTGCAGACGACCATCGATCTTAAGGAATTCAAAGAAGGAAAACACTGATATGAGCCCTGCCCATTGCATTGCTATGCCTCCCCCGGGGGTCGAACTTTCCCGCCTCACCGGGCAGCTTATCGTCATCGAGGGTCCGGACGCTTCCGGACGCTCAACGCAAATAGAACTCCTTTCGAAATGGATCGAGCAGGCCGGTTGTCCGGTCGTACAAGTCGGGCTCAAGCGTTCCATGCTTGTCGGCAATGAGCTTGAGAAAGCCAAGCAGGGCAATGTCCTGAGCCCCCGCACGATGAGTCTTTTTTACGCCGCCGATTTTTATGACCAGATGGAGAATGATATCGTACCGGCGCTCTGCGCGGGGTCAATCGTGATCGCCGATCGTTATATTTTTACCCTCATGGCCCGCGATCTCGTTCGCGGCGCCGACCCCAGCTGGGTCGATTCGCTCTATTCGCGCGCCATGGTGCCGGATGCGGTGTATTTTTTGAAGGCATCTCCTTCGCATCTCGCCCTGCGGACACTCAAGGCGCACCAGCATCTTGATTACTGGGAATCAGGGATGGACATGTCCCTGTCGCGCGACTGGTTCGATTGCTTCGACAAATACCAGCACCTTATAAACCAGGTTTTTGCATCGCTCAACCAGAAATATAAGTTTACCATGATTGACGCCGATCAGTCCATCGAAACGATCCAGAATAATCTCCGCTCGGGCATTGCCGGATTGCTGAAAAAACAAATCGGCACGCAGACGTTCAGGCGCACCATAACCGTGCCCCGCCGGGCGCATCGATGAACGCCGGCAACCGTACCTGCGACAACTGCTAACAAGAAAAAAATATTCCGCTAAAGGGCCCGGAGCATATTTCCTGTTCCTCCGCGGGATGGTACGGCGGCAACGACCGGCAGCTCCGGAATTGTTTTTAATGTCAAGTGTCGTTGATTATCAAGAAGTGAATAATCCATGCATTCATTGCAATCCGGCCCGGCTGAAGGTATATTTTACAGGAAAATAGGTTTATAAATCGCACTCAATTGCTGCATATCGCAGTCTGGTTAAGATCGGGAGGATCCTGTGAAATCGCTGTTCAAAATAGCAACATTAACCATTGCGGCGCTGGGGATTGGCATGGGCGGTTGTCATCATGCCGCAAAAATGCCGCAGCCCGCGTTTCCTGAATCGAAATCGACGGCACCGATCGAAACCCCGAAAGCAGCCGCTCCCCTGCCGACGGCTGCAACCGAAGAATTCAAACCGACCGACATGGATTCCCAGGCGCGCCAGGCGCTGCAAACCGTCTATTTCGATTTTGACAAATACAACTTGCGGCCCGATGCCGTTTCCGGCCTCGGCGTTGCCGCCCGATTTCTCCAGGCACATGCGACGTATCGCGTGCTTGCTGAAGGAAACTGCGATGAACGAGGCTCCGAGGAATACAACCTGGGGCTGGGAGAAAATCGGGCCAAAGCGGTGAAACGGTACCTGACCTCGTACGGAATCGGTGCCGATCGGATCGAGACTACTTCCTACGGTAAAGAGAAACCGGTGAAAACCGGTTGCGGCGACGACGAAGCCTGCGGCCAGGCAAACCGCCGGGTCGAGTGGAAGATCCTGGCAAAATAATTTTTAATGAAAAGAGGCACCCGATGAATCTTTCTAAACGGATAGCGCTTGTTGCGCATGACAATTGCAAGAAGGACCTCATGGAATGGACCGCCTGGAACTGGGAGGCCATACTCGAACATAAACTTACCTGCACGGGAACGACCGGAAGACTGGTTGAGGAAACACTGCTGTCGAAGCTCAGCGACGGCGCCCGCCTGCAGTATCCTATAGTCAAGCTTAAATCCGGACCCTTCGGCGGCGACCAGCAGCTTGGCGCGCTCATTTCCCAGGGAAAGGTGGATGTCGTTATTTTCTTCTGGGATCCGATGCAGCCGCACCCGCACGATGTCGATGTAAAAGCCCTGCTCCGCATAGCGGTACTTTATAATATACCCACGGCCTGCAATCGATCGACGGCAGACTTTATTATCTCTTCTCCGCTCATGAAAGCGCCCTACACACCCATTGAGCGGGATTTTACCGAGTATGCCGAACGGGGACTCCCGCTCTAAGTTCAGTGCAGCCGATGCAAGCGTTTCCGGTGACTTGCTTCGGTAAACCGGCAGGTACTGCATCAGCCCATGGTTATAGGTAATGTTCCGCCGATCGTGGCGAGCCTGTCGAACCATGAGCGGAGCATCGTTGCCTGATCGCCCTTCGACAGGCTCAGGGCGAACGGGTCTTTTATAATGAATTACCATATTGAATCGCCGAAATACTGGTAATTCTGGAATCTTCAGAATCCGGTGAACAGCGGGGTGACACGAAAGCCTGCAGGGGCAGTACGAGTAACGGCGAACAGTATCTTCGATTTCTACGGGGCGGTTTTTGAATTCATTTTATAGGCGTATACCATTATCGCATCATCATCGCCGCTGCTGCAGCCGCCGACAGCGTTGAACGTACTGACAAAATAGTCCTGTATTGCCCTCGCTACCGAAGAAGTTGCCGCAGTTTCGTAAATCCAGCCGTGTTCAACATGATGAACCGTAAAAAGTTGTTTTTTTGCATCTTCACCGATACCGATATACCAGGCAGCATAATCACCGCCTTTTTTCATGATATAGGCGTTAATAGACGCTATGATTTCTTCTTTAGCCTTCGGCATATGTTTCCCGGTACGGTAGTGCGTGCGATTTCGTATACTGATGGACCGCACCCTGTTCATTCGGGCAGGAGATACGGAAGACGCGATTATACGATTACCAATAATTCACTTTAAAATATATTTCCTGCCGGATTAAATGTCAAGCACAAAGTGGCCGCCGCTCATGAAATCAGGCTTTCGGTGAATCAGTTACCCAAAATAACGAAAGCATCCTGCGGGCTGATTTTACGCTGAAGTCAATTATGAATTACCCAGACAAGGTTGGCGGTTGCAATGGTGTCGTGCGTAAAATCGACATCGCGCGCCGTGAGCTTTGAGGAATCGGGAACCATTAAGAAGGTATCGACGGCGGGGAACCAGCCTACCGTCGAATCGGGTACCGCTAAATTGAAGGTGGTATCAAAGCCGGCAACCTGCTTATTATTTGCGTATATGAGGACACTGGCCCAATTTACCGAATCGATAATCTCGACCCGGACCTGGTTCGTCGACGCGGCCGCTTGCGTCGGGCTGGTTTTTGAGCAGTTTGAACCGGACAGGACAAGACCGGAAATAAAAAGGAAAGCGAGCAGCTTTTTCACACGATCCTCCGTCAAAGGGCCTCTCCCCGGATGCAGGGGATACAGAAAAATGAAAATACTTCGCAGCAGCGGCTGAAATCATATTCCGCGTGGGCAGGGATGGAAATGAATAGGCAGTTCAGTGAATTTCCTCTACAGAGCAATGCCGGGGAATCCAAAAGAAAAAGAAAATTCAAATTCTTATGGATGGCTGAGCCGGGTCAACCCATTTTGCCCAAAAGGCAAAATGGACGGATTATTATAATTTTGATTGAACCAGCCGCACGAGGTGGGAGTGCTTCATAATAGGCACCCTGCGGCAGGGACCCACAAGCCTCTGCGAAAAACTGCCAAAAAAAGGGCAACCTAACTAAAATACAGCTTCAAATAAATCTATTAGCAACTTTCTTATGGGCGATAGACCTGTCGGCACAATCTATTTCCCGGTATTTCTGCCTAATGTGATCGTTGGACCATCATTCCCCTGATTTCCTTGATTCGGAAAAATCACCCCAATCACGAAAATCAGGAGAATCACAGTTCAGACAGTGATTTATCCCAGAATTAATGCCGGGCGCGACCGCGAGTCGCCCTTTCGTCCGAATATTTAAAAGAACAGGCGGTTGCCGGGGCAGGGCAGCGCTGCCTCTGCCCCTGTTGTCACACGTGCTTTATCCACCAATCACGCACGAATACTCACGAACGTTAGGCCGCACATCGGCCAGCACAAACTCACGACGGGCCCCGTGGCTCACCGCAGTATGCCTGCTAACCATAATATAAACATTTTCGAGATAAAAGTCAATAGTTTTTTACTAAAAAAACAAAGGAATATCTATCAGATTGAAAATATGGAAAATAAAAACGATCTCTGAACCTGGATTACATAGATTAAAAGATTCCATGGATTTTAAAAGATCGCAGTAACAACCTTCCCATAAAAAAGCATTTCTTGCTCCCTTCTTCCCGAAATTGCATAGACCAGGCCTTGATTTTCATGCCAAAATAAAACTGTCCTTTATTATTGCATGTATAACAGGGCATGAATTGACCGAAAAGGCATCCACCATAAAGCACGCGCTGGTTGTTTCCTTTGATCCGGAACCAAGACAGAAGGAGGATCGGATACTCATACCGTCGTGGAAAGAATTTTTGAAGCGGGTTTGGGCGGGGAAGATTGGATGATTATAAGATAGGCTAATCCTAATGCCTTTCGTTGGAGAACCTTACTACGCGGATTCCCCCACCTGAGCATTAACCAATCAGAAATAATTTTTTACATCTGCAATCAAGCTTAACATTGTGGGTGTTCTATTAGAACACGATTTGTTTTTTTTTAATTGATTCGATCTGTGAACCTGATTTATTATTTCAGCAGTCTTATACCTGCTCCATCAATGTAGTCGAACACAATAGCTCATTAACGGCGCAGAAGGGCGAATTGCATGGCCTCTCAAGAAATCATGAGGGTCAAACGGGTTTTTCCCCGGAACGGGCAGGCCTCCTTTACTCTGTTCATCGCCTTTTCCTTTTTCTTGATTCCCTTCTCCTATTGCACAAAGGCGTTCGACCCTGTCCTGCCGCTGAGGTTCATCCTGCTCGCTCTTCTTCTACTGCTTCTCGGTGGAATTGCACTTCTCCACTCCTTCCGCAGTGATCGCGAGCCGATAACGGCACCGCCGATAGCGTTTACCCTGATTCTTATCGGCTATTTTCTTGCATACGCTCTATCGATCATTCCTGCAATTAATAAATCGGAAGCGCTTTTCGAAATCGCGAAAGCTTTCTTATTTACATCATATACCTGGTTTGCAGCACTCCTCCTTGCTGCGAACCCCCGCAGGTTCATTATCGTGGCGAAGGCGATCACCCTTTCGGGCGCTATCATGGCACTTCTCGGGATCATGGAGTACTGGGGCATTCTCCGGCCCATCACCGGCGGAGTGCCGCCCAGTGCAACCGCCATGCATCGCAATCTCCTCTCATCGTTTCTCTATCTATGTCTTGCGGGTACCGCATACACAGCGGTCACCGGTCGCAGACTTTGGAAGTTCGCCGGTTCGGCAGGATTGCTGCTGATCGCCTATACTCTCCTCGTAACGCAATCAAGGGCGGTCTGGCTGGGAGTAGCAGGGGCTTCGGTATGTCTGACTATCCTGGCAAGGCGCTCCGGTATTCCAAAACTATTGCAAACAATTTTAAGGCATAAGGAACTACTGGTCGTGATTATCGCAATCCCGGTTATCGCTTTATGTCTGGCAGTTGCTTCTAAGGAACAAGCCCAATCATACGGGCGGCCTGCCATTTCTGCACGGGTACAATCGATTGCCGATCCGTCGAATGCATCTAATCGAGAGCGCCTTCTTCTTTGGAGTAAGACGCTGCGGATGATCGGCGGGCACCCGATTCTTGGGGTCGGCGCAGGAAATTGGAAGATTAGCCTGCCTCGTTACGGGGTGGGCAACCTTCTCAATGGTTCTTACACATCAATGTCGTATATCGAAATCCGGCCCTATAACGATTTTTTGCAGGTTTTTTCAGAAACCGGCATTCTGGGGTTCCTTTTCTACGGCGGAATCTTCCTGCTTTGCGCAATAGTCGCGATGCGGCAATTGTCAGGGCAAAACATCAGACGCAATGGATTGGTCGCCATAACTCTGATGCCGGTGCTCTTCGGCTTCGCGATCATATCATTTTTTGACTTTCCGAAGGAACGAGTGGAGCATCTCGTCCTTATGGGCATATTGCTTGCTTCCTGTGCAACGCTCGGTCGTTCTACGCGAACCCTTTCTTCAGTGTCATACCGGCTTATCGCGATGTCGATCTTGCTCGTCAGTACCGGATGCATCATTCTAGGCGGGTATCGATTGAATGGCGATATCCACACAATCAGGATGCGGAGCGCCATGTATACGGGCGACTGGAAATCGGTCATTACCGAATCCGACAAGGCCTTTTCCCCGTTGTACACCCTTGAGCCGACATCGACCCCGCTGCACTGGTACCGTGGCGCAGCGAATTTTCACCTTGGAAACATCGGGAACGCGCTTTCTGATTACCTGCAGGCACGACGAAATAACCCCAACCATATCTGGTCCTGAATGATCTCGGTTCCTGTTACAGCCTCAGGGGAGACCAGGAGCAGGCGAAGGCCTGCTACAAAGCAGTGCTGGCGATTTCGCCGGCGTTTGAACCAACTCTTGTCAATATTGCCGCGGTCTATTATAACGCCGGAGATTATCGCGAAGCCTGGGCGGCGCTAGCCAAGTGCCCGTCGCCGCATATCGATCCGCGCTATGAACAGTTTTATAAG
Organism: Fibrobacterota bacterium; assembly: GCA_003164335.1. GTDB lineage: Bacteria > Fibrobacterota > Chitinivibrionia > Chitinivibrionales > Chitinispirillaceae > BOG-1184. The sequence continues at coordinate 60,626 of PLTF01000072.1, read as the reverse complement.
ATCATATCCGCGAAACTTGCCAAAGGAGGTATTTTATGAAGGTGCTGTCTGCATTTCTGTCTGTAGCGGCCTTTTCAGGCGCATGCTTTGCCCAGACGATCTCGTCGGTATCACCCTCTGCGGCCGATGCCGGGCAAGTGCTGCCGGTTACCATAACGGGAGGAGGGTTCACCCAATGTGTTACTTCTGGAAAGTATCCCTACTGCTATACAATACTGCAAACGCCCTCGCTGGTATCCGGTGCATCGTCCTTACCAGCCGTTTCCTTTAATGTGCCGACGGCTACTATTACAAATGCAACATTCAATATCCCTGATTCGGCTGCCACAGGCTTCTGGAACTTGATAGCTGGATCCGTCCAGCTTACCAATGCGGTTCTGATTTCCGCTGCCAGTGATTCCCTGATCGACAGCATCAGCCCAATTGGGAGCAATGCCGGACTAAGGGTAGCAATTACCATTTATGCGACGCATGCACATTTCCGGTATGTGCAAACTGATTCCGCCATAAATAATATCGGCATAATCGAGCTTCTCAGAGGAACGGCATCCATTCAAGCGGATAGTTTCAGCATAACTTCCAGTACGGTGTGCAAGGCGTATTTCACCTTGCCCATTTCTGCAAGCGTAGGGTTATGGGACCTACTAGTGACCCAAACCATCGGCCGGCCATCGGTCATTCTGGCCAAAGGTTTCTCTATTGCATCGACTGCAGTGCATAGCACCATACAGTCCCGACCTGCCCTATCGGTGAAAACCACGCCCATTATTGGCGGCTTCGTGGTTGAGATCGTCATGCCGAATCCGGAGCCGGAAGCAATCCAGGTACGACTTTATAATGTGAAGGGCAGCCTTATCCGCAGCTGGAATCTTGCCGATCGCGGAACAACCCGCCTCAGAGTCGAGAGAGCCGGACTGGCACGGGGATTACTGATGCTGCAGGTCAATGCGGGAGGCAGGGCAATACGGGTGCCGGTGGTGGTTGAATAAGCGATCAAAGAGAATATTTTTTGATGACCGAGCCGAATACAGGAGCTTTGCATAAGGCAAACTCAGAAAAGATTCTTTTATAACAGCCTTTAGATTTGATTTCTACCTACTGTGAGCGTTGGACTATGATTCTCCTGATTTATCTGATCAAAAAAGATCATTCTAATCATAAAAACCATGGAAATCACCGTTCAGACAGTGATTTATTCGGACGTAAATACAGGGCGACCGCAGGTCGCCCCTACGAAGGCAACCCGGTATAATATGTTTTTTCCTGTGTTTTCTACCTGACGGGAGCGCTGCGGGGGTGCGAGAGCGCCTGCTGAATGTTTGGAATTTTTTTTGCTTTTATAAGACCTCTCCTTGTGGGAGAGGTCCGGCCGCTTTGGGCCGAGGTGAGGTTCGCACCTTCGCAGGAAGGGGTGTGTCGGAGACGCGGCTTTGCGCGGCTCCGACCAGGGGAAACCGCCGTAGGCGGTTTCCCCACCAAAGGCATTTGATTTAAGCTCGGTTCCCCCACCAAAGGCATCAATCCTTTTTCTTAATCGTCTTCCCCTCCTCAAAAGCCTCGCCCAGATACCCGCCGACCCCGTAATACGCCCGGCCCACCGGATCAAAGATCATCGGCTCTATCTTTTTTATGTCCGGATTCCCGTCCTTCCCGAGTACCGCCTCGTCGGCCTTGACGTCCTTGATCTCGCCGATGAACATCGTATGCAGCCCCAGGGGAACGACCTTGATGACGGTGCATTCCAGGACAAACGGGAATTCTTTGACATACGGGGCATCCACCAGGTCGCTTTTGACCGGCGTGAGCTTCGTTGCGGTAAATTTGTCCTCGGTCCGGCCGGAGACGATACCGCAATAATCCGCTTCGTGGATATATTTTTCCGACGGGATACTGATCGTAAAGGCCTTGCGGGCCATGATATTGCCGTAGGTATAGGTCGCTTCCCGGATGGAAACAGCGACGCAGGGCGGCTTGGAACAGCAGATCCCGCCCCAGGCAACCACCATGACATCCGGCCTGCCGGTAGAATCGTACGATCCCACGACAAAAACGGGCGTGGGGAAGACGATGGTTTTCGCTCCAAGAGATTTCTTCATAGTTCCCTCCTTCATGGATAGTGCAGTGGTGGAATCCATCGGGAAAACCGAGGCCGTAATAAATGCCAGTGCGATTAAAAACTTGCCGATAGCAGCAGCGGAATAGCCCTTCATGGCCTGCCCCTCCGGTGGAAGCGTGAAGTGCTCCATTGGTTTACGCCGGGCCGGCATCCAGCGTCTTTACCACTTCGGCAAGTTTTTCACGGATCGGTATTTTCTGGGGGCATGCCTCTTCGCAGACCCCGCACTGCACGCAGTTGGCCGCATCGGCCTTCCCCATTTTCAGGAAATTATACCGTATCTGTGAAGTCTTGATATCATCGAACACATAGGCGTTATTCAGGAGATCGAAATTGCCGGGAATGGCGACACCGCTCGGGCAGGGCATGCAATACCCGCAGCTGGTGCAATTGACCTTGATTTTTGACCGGTATATTTTTTTGACCTCCGCGAAGAGCGCCGTCTCGCTTGCCGTAAGTGATGCCGGATACGCCTCCTCGGCTATGCGGCAATTTTCCACGACCTGCTCCATAGTCGACATGCCGCTCAGGACGACGCCGACTGCCGGATGATTCCACACGAACCGAAGCGCCCATTCAGCAGGGCTGCGCTTCGTTTCGGCCGTGTTCCAGACAGCCTTGACCGCCTCGGGGATTCCTGCCGCCAGGCTGCCTCCCCGCAGCGGCTCCATGATCACCACCCCTATTCCCCGTGCGGCGGCATATTCAAGGCCTTCCCGTCCGGCCTGGTAATTTTCATCCATGAAATTGTACTGAATCTGGCAGAACGACCAGTCATAGGAATCCACGATTTCCTTGAACGGCTTCACCTCGTCGTGAAAGGAAAATCCGGCGTATTTTATCCGCCCGTCGGCAAGGGCGGTGTCCATGAACTCGATGACCCCGTTTTCCTTGAGATTGTTCCAGGAACGCGCGCCGAGGCCGTGCAGCAGGTAAAAGTCGATGCTGTCGGTTTGCAGCCTTTTGAGCTGCTCGTTGAGAAAGTAGTCCATATCGGCCCGGCTTTTAACGAGCCAGCTGGGAAGTTTGGTGGCAAGGCTGACCCGCTCCCGATAGCCTTCCTTCAGAGCCCTTCCGACAAACAGTTCGCTCGTCCCTCCCTGGTGCGGGGGAAGCGTGCCGTGGTAGGGATAGGCGGTATCGACGTAATTAACGCCGGCATCGACGGCATACCGCAGCATCTGCGTTGCCTTTTCCTCATCGATCTTATCAAACTTCCCATCCAGGGTCGGGAGCCTCATGCAACCGAATCCGAGAATTGAAACCTTTTTGCCGGTCTTCCCGAGAGTTCTATACAGCATGGTTTGCAGCTCCTTTTTTAGAATGCGGTTTTGATGGTTGCGGTGGGGATCTATCAGAATATACTACACCTTAACGCAAAGTCAACATCCGCCTCACCCCTTCCGAAGCGGCCTTCGCCCGCGGCTTGATCCTCTCCACGAGTGGAGAGGGGAAGACGCCGTTTCAGCGGCAGGGGTGAGGCTGCTTCGCGGTCCCCGAAGCTCTGCTTCGAGGAGCTTTCAATGTTCGGATTTTCCGGCTGTATCACAGGTTATTCATTACTATCTCAATCTTCGGAGCATTTTTTTCATTTTGTATCGCGGTTTTAATTCTTTTTGCCCTACCCTTCACCTGGGTATACCAGAAGCTCTTCTGCAGCTCACCGGCTGCAAGGCGGTAATCCTTTCCTGCCAATGCATGCAGAAAATGCGGGAATTTTGCAAGGCCGCCGGGGCCGAGATTGAAACACATATTAACCAACAATTCCTGCACGGAATAAGGTTGATACTGATAAATCGACTTGAACTGCATTCCACAGAAAGTGATAGAGGCATCAACATCTTGCTTGAAAATCTCCCGGCACCTTTCTTCGCTAATGGAATCACCGACATGAATCCTGTCCTTTGCAGTTACACGATGCCCGATGCCTACTGTCAATATTCCACGCGAATCCCGATAGAAAACGAGCTTTTCCCCTTCATCACGTTCAAGCTGCGCTTCGAGTCTTTTTCGGTCGATTAGATTCCTCTCTTTCCCGTTTTTTTCGCCGTTCTTTTCCGTTTTATCATGGAATACGGAAATAGTGGCAATGAATACCGCGATAGCGACGAAAATATTTTTCATCAACTATTCTCCTTTTTCCCAAAAAAAGAAGTGTTTTTCAACCAATCAGTTACATGCGAAACGCTTTCCAGGAATTTCATGAGCCCTTAGTATACGGAGATGGGGAGGAAGATATTATTGATGGGCACCCCGGTGACGACACTATTGCCGTAACGTATTGTCGTTACAACGCATAGGCCTTCATTGCCGCTGCCCCGTATATCGCGCCGCATCGGGAACAAAACCAATTAAACGGGGCGGCATGGTCTCTGGCGGGGTCCGGTTCCAGTTTCAAGAAGGTGAGGTGAGATGTGGCGTGGACGATGGGGTTTGACCTTTAAACTATTTTTTGTTCAAAAAAATCTTTTGACGTAGGCGGACATTTCTACCTGGATTTCAAGAGCAGGAACGGGTATTGATTCGTGGATAATTTTATAAATATTTGTTCAGCTTCGCAGCCAAGTCAGCAATCTTAAATGGTTTGCATAAGCTGTCGGTAAAACCATAGTTCCCAGGGGACGCCATAACAGGATCTTCAGCATACCCGCTTAGGGCAAAAACCGGAACAGCAGCATTTAAAACTCGTATTTCCAAGATTGAATCTCTTCCACCCATTCCACCGGGGATGGTAAGGTCTAATAGTATTGCTGCAAGGGGATGATTATCTTTTGTTTCAGCTTCGAAATAATCTATGGCGCTCCGGCCTTCTTCTTTTAAAATAACCTCATACCCGAACATTTCCAGCATATCGCCAATGGATTCCCGCATTACAACCTCATCGTCAACTACTAAAATCCTGCCGCTTCCGGTATGCTTTCCTAGTGCTTTCTGCTTTTTTGTTTCAACAGGTTCGGTTGCAGCAGGAAGATAAATATTAAATGTTGTTCCTTTGCCCGGCTCGGATTCAACATCAATGGTGCCGCTATGACGTTTAATTATTGAATAACAGGTTGCAAGTCCAAGTCCATGACCCTTGGCCTTAGTGGTAAAAAACGGGTCAAAAATGTTGGGGAGTATTTCTTTAGGTATCCCAATCCCGGTATCTTTTATAGATATTTTGACGTAGTCACCTTTCTGAAGAACAAGATGGTTGGTGCCTACGGTCAGGTTTTTTGCAGCTACTTCAATTGTTCCGCCTAATGGCATCCCTTGCTGAGCATTGATGACAATGTTATCTATTACCTGGCCTATCTGGTTCTCATCAAAATTACACTGCGATAGATTATCAGCAACATCAAACCGGCAGGCAATACTCGAACCGCTTAAAACAAATCGTGTCGTTTCTTCGATAAAGGGGAACAATGAACCTATTTTTTGAACTGGAGCACCGCCTTTTGCAAAAGTAAGCAGCTGACCGGTCAGCCCTTGCGCACGGTGTATCGTATTTATAGCTTTTGATAAATACTGGGTAACCTTTTCATCTCTGGATATTTCTCTTGCCATTTCCATATATCCGAATACGCCACCCATCAGGTTATTGAAATCATGGGCAATACCTCCGGCAAGAACACCAAGTGACTCCAGCTTATGAAGTTGCCGGTTTTGTTCTATAAGCTTCGCTCGCTCTTCCTCCATTTTTTTGCGCTCGGTAATGTCTCGTGCTATTGATAAATCGTATCGTTTGCCATTATCAATAAACGATTTGCTTGAAATCTCTACGGGTATTTTCTTTCCTGATTTGCTGACATGGACTCTTTCAAAAATAGCTTGACCGTTTTCCGACAACTTCTTTAAATCATTTTTGGTATCACGTATCCCTTCTTCATCAATATCCTTAGGAGACATCCTCAACAATTCATCACGGCTATATTCAAGCCTGTCGCAGGCTATAATATTGACATCAGTAAAAAAACCGGGAAAACCGTCCTCATTGATACGCATGACAAATAAAGCATCATTGCCGTTATTAAATATCAGTCTATATCGTTCCTGACTAGTAAGCAGAGCTTTTGAAACATACGTGTAGCCTGTTCTATCATAAATGATAGCGAACAGGAGCTTTTTAGTATCAATTTCAACGGCAGTCGTGCTGACTTCAACATCACGATTATCTCCTGTTGCCAACCTATGCTTTCTCTTGAAATGCTTATTCGTATTGGTTAACGATTGGTGCAGGAATGTTTTTAATTCATCCGGAGAAAAAAGGTTAATATCGCCGATATTCATCGTTATCATCTGTTGCAATGAATAGCCATAGAATGAAAGTGCCATATCATTGGCATCAATAATTTTACCGGTCTCATCCATGAGCAGCATCATAGCATTATGGTGGCTGAAAAATCCTTCAAAGGGGCTACTAAATATGGTGGATGCTGTTCCCGTAGCTGAATCGGGGCTCATACATCAGCTCTCCTTATGTGAACGTCATCTACGTTGGTATTAAAGCAGGGGTTATCCATTGATTATACTATTAATGAAGCGTCTTATTCCATCAAGGGCTCTCTAAGCCGCGAAGGCGGGAAAGGTTCTGAAAGCGGAAAAACATCAAAGGAAGGGTGCTGTTAAGGCCTCGGCCCTATTAAATTCGATTAAAACCCGCTATTCTTACCCTGCCATTCATCATAATCGACGGCTTCCCTTGAGTCAACTACTTCCGTTCACCGAACAAAAACTACCTAAAACCATTTGTGGTGAGCGAGCCTGTGCTGAGCCCGTCGAAGCAAGCCATGAACACCCGAATTTCGCCGGCCCGCCCTTCGACCGGCTCAGGGCGAACGGTGTTTGTTTAAGAACTTGCTGAGGAACTGCTGAGCATATTCGTTTGCGCCTGGCTAACATCCGAGGTCTGAATCACTTCGAGAAGTTTTTCACGGATCGGTATATACTATACACTCATGCAACGTCAACAGCCGCCTCACCCCTTTCCGAAGCGGCCGGGGTGAGGCGGCTGCGGAGCAGGGCGACCACGGGTCGCCCCTACGAATTCCTTTATGTCGTTTCTGCCTACTGGAAGCCTTCCATGGGCGCTCAGGCTCCCGGGTCATAGACCCGGGCCACACGATTTTTGCCTTTTCCGTTTCATGTGTTTTCTTCCCTGAAAGAGGGCGTTGCGGCAGAGGTGCGGCGGCTGCGGAGACAATTTGCGACTTCGTAAATAACCGCAGGGGTTCAACATGTTGAACCCCTACAGATTGGGCAACCACATAGGGTTGCCCCTACAAATTCTTTCATGTGTTTTCTACCTAATGGGAGCGTTGCGGGGGTCGAGAGCGCCTGCTGAATGTTTGGAATTTTTTTTGCTTTTATAAGACCTCTCCTTGNNAAGCGAGGTTCCCCCACCAGAGGCACTAACCTTTCAACTATATTATTTTCTTAAAATCATCTCCCGATTCTCTTCATCGAAAGGATCACCATGAATTTCCTCAGCAGGGCACTCTGTTGCACGATCGGCATAGCAGGCTTATTCGTTCAGGCACGGGCTGAAGGCCTTTTTGCAGCACAGATCGGTTTTGCCTGGCCCGAAGCCCTGGCCTCGGCAGCCCCATCCGGAGACGCCGAACTGCAGTACGGAGCCATTGTGGACCAGAAACTGGCTTACGGCGTAGCATTGGACTTTCTGTGGAATGTGCAAACCACGACGGCCCAGACCCCGGGAGGCCATTTCACTACGATCAGCGACCAGCAGGCCTACATGTTTCCGGTCATGGCTTTTGTCCAGCTCGATCCCATGCCCGACCTCATCGTTCACCCGGTGGCCCATTTCGATATCGGCTATAATTCGATGATCTACAACTATACGGGAACCAATGCAAGCGGCACGCAGACTTTGAGCCCGTACTTCAACGGGCTTATCGTCAAGTTCGGCATCGACGGGCTCTACGACATGGGAAAACGCAGCGCGCTCTACCTCGGCCTGGAGTACCAGTGGGCGAACACCACGACATCGAGCAATTCGCAGGGAGAATTTGATGCACGGAACATGAGCGGCCTGGGGCTCAGCGCCGGTTTCAGGGTGACGATGTAGGAAGGATTATTGTATGGGTTCAACATGTTGAACCCATACATCTGAAGCATCCCGCCAAATGGTCGTCCACCATCCCGATCGCCTGCATGAGCGAATAGCAGATGGTCGTCCCGACAAAAGAGAATCCGCGCTTCTTCAGGTCGCGGCTCAGGGCGTCGGATTCGGGCGAGTGGGTGGGAAGTTCCTGCATCGAGCGCGGCCGGGGCCGCTTCCGCAGGGTCTTGTTGCCGGTAAACTGCCAGAGGTAGCGGTCGAACGACCCGAATTCGGCCTGCACCTCCATGAACCGCTTCGCATTATTGACCGTTGCGGTTATTTTCAGCCGGTTGCGGATGATCGATGCGTCCTGCATCAAGCGGTCGATGTCCTCCTGCGTAAAGCAGGCGACCCTCTCCCACCTCCATAACGCGAATGCCGTACGGAAATTTTCCCGCCTTTTGAGAATGGTCAGCCACGAAAGCCCGGCCTGGAACCCTTCGAGCGTCAGCATTTCGAAATGCCGGCGGTCGTCATGGACCGGAATGCCCCATTCATTATCGTGGTAGGAAAGGTATGCGGGGTCGCTGCCGGCCCAGTCACACCTTTTGACGGTATGCAACGAGCGCCTCCGCAACGGCAAAGTCGGTCGGGGTCGTGATCTTGAAGTTCGCAAGATCGCCGATGGCGATTCCCACCGGGATCCCCATGCGCTGCATGAGCACCGCCTCGTCGGTCGGCGGAGCGGAGAGGTCGGAGGGAATCTTGAAGGCCTCCTTGAGCCTCGATCTCCGGAAAAGCTGCGGGGTCCCTATCCTGATGAGCTTCGACCGGTCGATGACCTCTCCGGCAAGGTCTCCGGAGTGCATGCGTATGGTATCGACCTCGGGCGTTGCCGTGATAACGCAGTCGAAAGCCACGCGTTTTTCAAGCACGGCGTCGATAACCGCATTGGTGACAAATGGCCGGGCGGCATCGTGCACCAGCACCCAGTGCGCCGACGTTGCCGCAACCCCGTTCTGCACCGATTGCCAGCGCTCCTTGCCGCCGACAACCAGCAAAACCTGCGGCATACCGGCTTCGCGCAGAATAATCCGCGCGTAGGGCTCGAATCCTGCGGGAACCACCAGCACCACTTCCTTGACGGCACTATGGCGAAGGAAAATTTCGAGTGCGTGCAGGAAAAGGGGCTTGTCGCCGAGCGAGACAAATCCCTTGGGCGTGGAGGCGCCGAGCCTGGCTCCGGAGCCTCCGGCGACGATTATCGCCGCTATCGATTCGTTTTTCATAGTTACCGGAAGGCGGGATCGCTCCCGCCGGCCTTTCGTACGTTACCTTGTGCGTGGATTGATGATGGGTAGTACCGTCCCGCATAGCTGATAACTGTGTAACTTTCTGTCCGACGACCTAACCCTTCTTCCGCTCCACGAGCCCGGCCACCTTCATGGGCAGGCCGAAGAGCCTGATAAAGCCGACGGCATCCTTCTGATCGTAAAGTTCCGTATCGGTAAATGAGGCAAGGTCTTCGAGATAGAGCGATTTATCGGCTGTGGTTCCGGCCGGAATGATATTCCCCTTGTAGAGCTTGAGCCTGGCGGTTCCGGTGACGTTCTCCTGGGTCCGCGTCACGAACGCATCGAGCGCTTCGCGAAGGGCGGAGAACCACTGCCCGTTGTATACCAGTTCGGCATACCGGATAGCCAGCGCCTCCTTGCAGTGCATGGTGTCACGGTCGAGTACGAGCCGTTCGATCTCCCGGTGCGCCGCAAACAGGATGGTGCCGCCGGGGGTCTCGTAGACTCCGCGCGATTTGATCCCGACCAGCCGGTTCTCCACCATGTCGACGTGGCCGATCGCGTGCTTTGCCCCCAGGGCATTCAGCGTTTCAAGAAGCGCGACCGGCGCGAGCTTGCGGCCGTTGACCGCTGTCGGTATGCCTTTTTCAAAGGTCAGCTCGACGTATTCGGCCTTGTCCGGCGCGGTTTCCTCGGTGGCGGACAGCGTATAGACATCGGCGGGCGGCTCGCTGCCCGGACTTTCGAGAACCCCGCCCTCATGGCTGATGTGCCAGATGTTCCGGTCTTCCGAGTAAATGCGCTTTTTCGACTGGCTGATGGGAACGTGATGTTTTTCCGCATAAGCGATGCAATCCTCGCGCGACCTGAGCTTCCAGGCCGGATCTTTCCAGGGCGCGATGATGCCGAGCGACGGATCCAGCGCCATGACGGTCAGCTCGAACCGTACCTGGTCGTTGCCCTTACCGGTTGCCCCGTGCGCGACGGCGACCGCCTTCTCCTTGTGCGCAATCTCCACCGCGCGCTTTGCGATGAGCGGCCGGGCGAAACTCGTCCCGAGGAGATACGACCCTTCGTAAACAGCCCCGGCCCTGAGGGTCGGATAGATAAAATCGGTGATGAATTCTTCGCGCAGGTCTTCGAGATAGAGCTTCGACGCGCCGGTCTTGATCGCCTTTTCCTTGAGGCCCGTTAACTCTTCCCGCTGCCCGAGGTCGGCGCACATGGCGATGACCTCGCAGTGATGGTGCTCCTTGAGCCACGGAATCATGATCGACGTATCCAGCCCGCCCGAATACAGCAGAACAACCTTGTCCATACAAGTCCTCTCCGGTTTATGGTTCGACAGGCTCACCATGAACGGTTATTAGTTATCAGTACATAGTGCAAAAAACACCGTTCGCCCTGAGCCTGTCGAAGGGCGAGTATCGGAAATTCAGATAATCATGGCTTGCTTCGGCTAGCTCAGCACAGGCTCGGCTCACCATGAACGGTTTTATGCAGCATTATTTATGAACTGTCTTGTACTATTGCGACAGCGCCTTTTCGAATATTTTAACCGCCCGGTCGATATCCTTCCGCGTAACGATGAGCGGCGGGAGAAACCTGATGGTATTGTGCTCGGCCTTGATAAGAAGCAGGCCGGACTCCTTGCACTTCGCGACGATCCCGGCCGCATCGCCGGAAACCCTGACCCCAAGGAGAAGCCCGAGGCCCCGGATCTCTTCAATGACCGGGAACTTTTTCTTCAATGCGGTGAGTTCCTGAAACAGGTACTTCCCGGTATCCCGGACATTTTTCAGAAATCCCTTCCCCGTGATCTGCCCGAGCACCACGCAACCGAGCGCGCAGGCAAGGGGATTGCCCCCGAAGGTGGTGCCGTGGTCACCGGGCATTACCCCTTCGACCACCGCATCCCGGCAGACGATGGCGCCCAGCGGTATGCCGCCGCCGAGCGGCTTGGCAAGGGTCATCATATCGGGCGCGATCCCGAAATGTTCGTAGCACCACAGTTTGCCGGTCCTGCCCATGCCGCACTGGACTTCGTCGAAAATAAGGCAGATATGGTGCTCCCGGGCATAGTCCCGCAGACTCCGGAGAAACTCCCCGTCGACAACGTTGACGCCGCCCTCGGCCTGCAGCGGTTCGAGGATGATGGCGGCGAATTCGTGCTGGTCAAGGATCGTGCGCGTTGCCTTCAGGTTGTTCCAGGGTGCATAGTGAAAGCCCGGTACCATGGGCTCGAACCCGTGGTGGTAGTGCTCCTGGGAGGTGGCCGAAAGCGCGCCGTAGGTCCGGCCGTGGAAACAATCGGAAAAGGAAAGGATGTGATATTTCTTATCCGAATACTGCCGGGCCCATTTCCGGGCGAACTTGATGGCCCCCTCGTTGGCCTCGGTCCCGCTGTTGCAGAAGAACACCTTGTCCCCGAAGCTGTGCTTAATAAGCAGCCGCGCGAGCTCGATCTGCGAGGGCGTAATATAAAGATTCGAGATGTGCAGGAGGTTCGATCCCTGCTTCTTCAGCTCTTTGACAATGAGCGAATCGGCGTGCCCGAGGGCGCTCACCGCGATCCCGGCCCCGAAATCGAGGAACTTCTTCCCGGATGCATCGATGAGATACATGCCTTTGCCTTTTACGATTGGCGACCCGGACCGGGAAAAGGTATTGACGAAATATTTATTGTAGTCGGATTTAGTCATATTCTCATTCCTTTTAGTAGTTCCGGTGGGGGAACCGCTGAAGCGGTTTCCCTTGGTCGGAGCCGCGCAAAGCCNNCCCCTTCCTGCGGAAGGGGGAGGCGATGTTTGCCTTTGGCAAACGCCCTCCCCCTCCCGCAACGCTCTCTTTTATGGTAGAAAACACATGAACTGCACCAGATTCTTGATAGATCCCTCCTAAAACACTCTTACAAGGGGGAAATACTTTTTATTTTCGCTGTTTCTTAATCTTAATCAACTCTTTTTCCAATGTACCGCGAAGACGCTGCGGTCCTCAACTTAGATACTCTCCGGCCACACAGAGGGGGCAGCGGAATACCGGCCTTCTTTTCGGCCGGGATTCCGCGAGGGGGAGACTTCCCCCCTTAGAATTAGATTTTGACCTATTCCTTTGACTTGTTCCTTAGACTTATTCACTTATAATCGTTCCCGTCGATCCCTCTCCCGCCAACTCCCTTTCTAAAGTATCCGCCCCTGCCCAGCCGCAAATATGAACCCGGTTCACGCCGCGGCGAACCGCATCGGCTGCGGAACGAAGCTTCGGCACCATTCCCCCGGTGATCTCCCCGGAGGCTATGAGCGGCTCGATATCGGTAATCCGGATAACGCTTTGGACCGACCCGTGTACCCTGACCCCCGCGACGTCCGAGACGAAGACCAGGTCGTCGGCCCTGAGGGCCATGGCAAGTTCCGAGGCCGCAAGGTCGGCATTGACATTATACGTGTTGCCCGCCGCATCGCGCGATATCGGCGATACCACCGGAACCATGCCCTTCTGCCGGAACAGCTCGATGATGCCCGGCGAAACCCGGTCGATGGTGCCGACGAACCCGAGGTCTTTCCCGCTCATGAGCAGTTTAGAGGCCTCGAAGAGGTTCCCGTCCACACCGCTGATTCCGATCGCGGTCACGCCCACGGTCTGCAGAACGTTAACGATCCGTTTGTTCACCCCGCCGGAGAGCACCATTTCAACGAGTTCCACGGTTCCGGCATCCGTTACCCGCATACCTTCGACCCAGGTGAATTTCCTGTTCAGGGAGTCGAGCAGCCGGGTAATGTCTTTGCCGCCGCCGTGAACAATGACCGGGAACGAAGCCGGCTCCGGTCCGCGCATGAGCCCGGCAACGCTTTTACCGAGTTCCTGAAGCAGCCCCGGCGCGTCAATGGTCGCCCCGCCAATTTTAATGCATATGGTTTTCATGATATAAAGTATCCCGCCCTTACCCGACTTTTTCAACTGGGTAGAGCCGGGTAAATTGAAGAGGAAGCTTTTAAAAATAATCTCTTCTACCTCTTGCCGTAAAGACTTGTCGGTGAAAAACCTCGGAATGACCCTGCCTCAATCGCCGGGCCGGGGGGAGCGTCAATTATTTTTTGGATTCCCAACCTCCGCTCCGACCAGGGAGGCTCACGAATTTTACGCTGAGAATGAGGACAGGCAAGATGGATTCAGCCGCGCAGACTCGAAATGATGCCCCTCCGCGCCGTATTCAGGAGGTTGCCCTTGAGCTTGGCCTGGACCCGGAAACGATTCTTCCTCATGGCCATTACATCGCCAAAGTCCCCATCGACCCGTCCGCTCCTTTAAAGCCCCAGCGCGGCAATCTTATTCTCGTTTCCGCCATGTCCCCGACACCCCAGGGCGAAGGCAAAACCACGGCGACCATCGGCCTGGGCGATGCGCTGCGCCGCTCCGGACTGAAGACCTCCATCTGCCTGCGGGAACCCTCGCTTGGCCCATATTTCGGCATCAAGGGAGGCGGCACCGGAGCCGGGCGCTCGAAGGTCTGTCCGTCCGAAGCGATCAACCTGCACTTCGTCGGCGATATGTATTCGATAGAAAAAGCCAACAATCTGCTCGCCGCCATGCTCGACAACCACCTCCAGCAGGGAAATGAGCTGCAGATCGATCCGCGAAGAATCGTGCTTCGCCGGGTGATCGATTTAAACGACCGGGCGCTGCGCGAGATAGTCATCGGTCTTGGAGGCGTCATGCACGGGGTCCCCCGGAAGGACGGATTCTACATCACACCGGCGTGCGAGGTAATGGCGATCCTCTGCCTTGCCCGCGATTTTGAAGACCTCGGCATCCGGCTGGCAAAGATGGTTATCGCCTATACCGCGAAAGGCGAGCCGGTACGGCCCTGCGATATCGATGCAGTCGGCGCCATGCAGGTGCTGCTCAGGGATGCGATCAATCCGAATATCGTCCAGACCCTCGAAGGAACGCCGGCATTTGTCCATGGCGGTCCCTTCGCAAACATTGCGCAGGGAACCAACACCGTGATAGCTACCCGGACCGCGCTGTCCCTGAGCGATTACGTCGTAACCGAAGCCGGTTTCGGCACCGATCTGGGTGCTGAAAAATTCTTCCATATCAAATGCCGGATCGCCGGCCTGCGCCCTGCCGCAGCCGTCATCGTTGCCACCTGCAAGGCAGTTGCCTACCATGGCGGGTACACCGAAAATGGGGGGCTCGGCAACCTGGCCAAGCACATCGAAAATATCAGGCTTTTCGGCCTGGAGCCGGTCGTCGCAATCAATAAATTTACCGATGACCGTCCGCGCGATCTCAACGCCATTATCCGGTTCTGCGAAAAGAAGGGCATCAGGGCGGAGATTGCAGAAAACTTTGAGCTGGGAGGAGCCGGAGCCGCCTCCCTTGCCGAAGCGGTAGTCGGGTCCATCAAGGAGAACGGCAGGAAGAAGCTGAATTTCCTCTACCCCCTCGCTGCACCGGTTCAAAAGAAGATTGAAACAGTGGCCGCCAAAATTTACGGTGCAGATGGCGTTGATTTCGATGCCGCAGCGCGAACCGACCTCGCCGGGATCGAAAAAAACGGCTACGGCGGGCTCCCGGTATGCATCGCGAAGACGCCGCTCTCGCTCTCGGACAATCCGAAACTCCTCGGACGCCCGCACAAATTCCGGATCAGGGTGAACGAGGTGCGCGTATCGGCAGGAGCCGGGTTTGTGGTTGCCATCTGCGGCAACATCGTCACCATGCCCGGTCTGCCGAAAGTCCCTGCCGCGGCAAGAATAAAGATTTTGCCGGACGGGAGCGCAGTGGGATTATCATAAGATCAGGGTTACGCTTATACGCTCAGGTGGGAAAACCGCTTAAGGCGGTTTTCCCTCTTTCAGGGTAGAAAAAATAGGGAAAGGCAATGATGGTCGGGATAAGAAAATTGAAAAAAGATTGAGAGAGTTTTAATTCGAGATTAGAAAAAGGGGCGACCGCAGGTCGCCCCTACGGGTTTATCTGTTTTTCTTGTTCTTTCTACCTAATGAGAGCGTTGCGGGAGTACGAGAGCGCCTGCTGAGCGTAAGCGAGGCAGGCATAGCCTCGTACTTCCGCAGGAAGGGGTGTGTCTGAAGACCCGCTTTGGGGGCTTCAGACCAAGGGGAACCCGCGAAGCGAGGTTCCCCCACCAAGGGCCTTTTTATTAAGCTCGGTTCCCCCACCAAAGGCATTAGAAGTATAAACCTATGATATTATACCGCTATATTATAAAAGAGCACCTCTTCCCCTTCCTTGCCTCGCTGAGCATTATCGTATTCTATTTCATCATGCAGCAGGCGCTCTGGCTCCTCGATAAAATTATTTCCAAGGGACTGCCCCCGCAGGTCGTCCTGGAGGTTTTCCTCATCCAGCTCGGGTGGATCATCGCGCTGGCAATTCCCATGGCAATCCTGACCGCAACCCTGTGGGTGTTCGGACGCATGTCGGGCGACAATGAGATCACCTCAATCAAGGCATCGGGGCAAAGCATGCTGCCCCTCCTCTTTCCGGTCCTGGCTGCAGCCTCGGTCCTGACGGTTTTCCTGGTTTTTTTCAACGACCTCATTCTCCCTGATGCAAACCACAGGACCGCAAACCTCCTCTCGGATATCTCCCGCAAGCGGCCCGCGGCTTTTATCGAACCGAAGATCCTCATCAAGGATTTTCCCGGCTATACCATCTATACCGAGGATGTCAACCCGAGGACCGGCGAACTCAAGGGGGTCCGCATATTCAGCGACCAGCCGGGGCAGGACCCCTCCTCCACGGTCGCTTCGCGCGGCATCATCCGCATGACGCCGGACCAGGGCTTCCTGGAGCTCACGCTCTTCAATGGCGAAACGCACAGCATCTCCCGGAAAAACTGGACCGATTACTTCCTCTGCCGGTTCATGCGCCAGGTCGTTTATATCCAGAACATCGACACCCGGCTCGAACGGACCAACTCGAGTTATCGCAGCAACCGCGAAATGAGCTCAGCGGCAATGCTCGACGAAGTCGCTAAAATCAAGGCCGACGACCGGTCCTGCCTCGACGGCTACCGCCGCGGAATCGATTCGCTCACCCGCACGGTACGGGCTCTGGACTCGCTCGCAAAAACGGTCCCCGCACCCCCGGCACCGACCGCCCGCCCTGCGCCCGGCAGTTTCGCGGCATGGGTTGCCTCGCTTCCTCCCCCGCCGCCGCCCGTGGTGCTTCCCGCACCCCCTGCTCCGGTGCATCCGGCTCCGCCGGGGCATCTGGTAGCGAACCGCCAGGCAAAGCTTCCGCCGACCCGGAGCACTATCTTCCCGAAAAGCGGACCGATCAGCAGGCAAGGTCATCCGCTGCGGGCACCCCAGACTGCCAGGCTTGCGCCTCCTCAGCACAATCCGATAGTCAAACCTTCCCAGCCGGTCGTTTTGCCCCGGGAAGCATCGGCGACCGCCTCGTCTCTTGACAAAATCCGAGGACTCCAGGAAAACGCCGAGAATGCGCTCAGGAGAATTCACGCCAATCAATCGGTCATCAGCCAGTTCATGGTCGAGGTGCATAAAAAATTCGCCATTCCCATCGCCTGCCTCCTCTTCGTCATTATCGGGGCTCCGCTCGGGATCATGGCCCGGCGCGGCGGGCTGACGGTCGGCGCGAGCTACAGCATCTTCTTCTTCATCGCCTATTGGGCTTTCCTGATCGAAGGAGAGAACCTGGGCGACAAGATGATCCTCTCGCCCTGGGTCTCAATGTGGGCCGGGAATATTGCCATCGCTTTGTGCGGAGTGGTCCTGCTCATCCTGATGATGCGGGAATCGACCATCCGGATTGACGGTCTGCTTGTCTTCTTCAAGAAGACCTTCGGCAGGAAAACCTCCCCGCTGACCAGGATCGGTTCAAGCAGAATCGGCCGCCTCCCATCCATAGCTTTCAAGGGGCCGAAGTGGGCACTGAAGAGAACCATCGGCACGCTTCCCATGTACCTTATCTGGCTCTTTACCGGGTATGTGGTGGGAGTGCTCCTTGCGCTCATCGTCATCTTCGTGGTCATCGATTACGTCAGCAACCTGGGGCGCTTCGAAAAGGCCTCCTTCGCCGAAGTGGCCCTCTTCTACTGGTACTACCTCCCGTGGATCATCCAGATCTCTATTCCCATTGTCCTGCTCCTGGCGTCGCTTTTCTCAATGGGCAAGCTCGCCAAAAGCAGCGAGCTCATTGCCATGAAGGCCGCCGGCGTGAGCATCCGGCGGCTGACCCTGCCATTACTCTTCCTCGGCGTTTTGCTTTCCATCGGTACGTTCTACGGCGGCGAATGGATAATTCCTAAAAGCAATATGCTGCGCAAGGAATTGAACGACAGCTTCAACGAGCCCCGCAACTCTCCGGAACGGACCCACCGCAACCGCGATGCGAAGAATATTGTCAAGGAGTTCCGGCGGAATTTTTATTATTTCGGCAATACATCGACCATGTATATGTTCCAGGAGTTCAACACCCTGCCGCAAACCGCGCGCGGGGTATGGCGCGAGTCGTTCGACTCCTCCTCCATCCGCGAGCGGGTCCAGGCCGACCAGATGCTCTACGACAGCACGGGATGGCGGTTTATCCACGGCACGGTCCGAACCTTTACAGCAGACAGTACACGGCTGGTTCCCTTCGACACGCTGCGCGACACCATTCTGCGGGCAACCCCGGTCGATATGGTCGCGCAGATCAAGAGTCCGGAGGAAATGTCGTACTGGGAGCTCGACCGCTATATCCGGGCCTCGGAGAGGCGCGGCGAACCGGTGCAGAAATACCAGGGCCAGCTTGAGTTCAAGAAGGCGCTTCCCTGGATGAACTTCATCGTCATCCTCCTCGGCATTTCCATAACGGCGCGGGCCGGGCGCAAGGGCTCGGCCGCGCTCTTCGGCATCGGCCTCATGATGACCTTTGTCTACTGGCTCATCTCCCAGTTCGCCATCGTTTTCGCCCAGAACGGCCACCTGCCGGTCATGGTCGGCGCCTGGATCGGCAATGCGATATTTTTTATTCTCGGTTTATTTCTTTTCAGAAAGGCGTCCCAATGAGTCCCCGGTTGAAGGTATTGCTGGTTGACGACGATCCCGACACGCTCGATCTCCTGGAGATTATCCTCTACAAGGATTACGAGGTCATTACCGCCGTGAACGGGTTCGAAGGCCTGAAAAAATTTGAAGAACTGGCCCCGGATCTCATCATCACCGATATCATGATGCCGGTCATGAACGGCATTCGTTTCTTCAACAACCTGCGAAAAAATGCCTCCGGGCGAATCGTGCCGGTCGTGGCGGTCACCGGATTTTCACGCGAGTACCCGGTAAAGAGCCTCGCAAACATGGGGTTCAGCGGCATCATTCCCAAGCCGCCGGAAAAGGCTGCGGTCCTCGACCTTCTGGAGAAGCTCCTCTCCCCTGCAAATCCTCCGGACAGCCCCGAGCCGCCCGCCGGAGAGCCTGACTGATGAAAATCCTGCCGCCGCGGATGGTTTCGGGCGTGGCGGACCTTGAGATATTACTAGGACAGGCTGATAAGGCGCTTTACCGGGCAATGGAACTGGGAAGGAATAGAGTGGAAGTATTCTAACTTTTGGTGGGGGAACCGAGCTTAATAAAAAGGCCCTTGGTGGGGGAACCTCGCTTTGCGGGTTCCCCTTGGCCAAAGCCTTCGCGCCCGCAAANNCGGGCTGCGGGGTCTTTGGCACACCACTTCCTGCGGGAGTGGGCGGCTATGTTTGCCTCCGGCAAACGCTCGCCTAAGGTAGAAAACATATAAACAACAACTACTTGACGAATCACCCTTGACCCCCTTAATAAGGGGGCGCCGAAGGCGGGGGATTCGCAGGGAAATTCAGCAATAAAGTCTACGCTATGTCCAATCCCCTCCCCTGTAGCGAAGGGGATAACGCGTCGCTTACAATTCAGGCTCTAATAATGCGCTTCTTTTTTCCGGCTTTGCAGAAAAAAGGGGCGCGCCGGGGAGAGGTCAAAAACCCGGCACGCCAACATTAACCCGATATATAAATAAAAAAGCCCCGAAGCGAAATAACCCCCGGGGCCCTGTACCTATATTTATTCAAAAACCGAATTTACTCAGGTTGCGCTTCCGATGCCGCCTCGGGGGCCTCGGCATCCGGTGCAGCTTCGCCGGATGCATCACCCTGGGCATCGTCGGACTTCTTCCGTGCAGGCTTACCGGCCGGCTTTGCAACCTCCGCCATGGGCTTCAGCGGAAAGTTCGCGGTGAATTCGGCAAGAAGCGCAGCATCCTTGTCCTTGAAGTAATCCGTAACGCTGATCACGATCTTGTGACTGTCAAGATCGAATTCCACGACCTCGCCGGGAATCTTGTCGCCCACCTTGTACAGCCGCGACGGGTGGTTGGTCTCGATGCCGAGCTGGTTGAGCGGAATAAAGCCTTCCACATCGCTGCTGAGATTGACGACGACCCCGCGATCGAGGATCCGCACGACCTCGCACTCGGTGATTTCGGTACCGAGAGCGTAGAGCGCCACGAGATTCGGCCACGGATCCTGGCTGAGCTGCTTCACACCAAGGGAGATCCGGCGCTTCTCGACATCGACATCGAGCACCTTCACCTCAACCGAGTCGCCCTTCTTGACGAGCTCGCCCGGGTGGTTGATCTTCTTCGTCCACGACATATCGGAAATATGGATAAGCCCGTCGACGCCCTCCTTGAGTTCGACAAATGCGCCGAACGCCGCAAGGTTGCGGATCTTGCCGGTAACGATATCGCCGGGATGGAATTCGCCGGGCACCTTCTCCCAGGGATCGGGTTCGAGCTGCTTGATACCGAGGGATATCTTCTGGTTCGCCTTGTCGATCTTCAGCACCATCGCCTCGATGATATCGCCGACACCGACGATCTTCGAGGGATGCTTGATGTGCTGGGTCCATGACATTTCGGAGATATGAATGAGCCCCTCGATGCCCTTTTCGAGTTCCAGGAAAGCTCCGTAATCGGTGATCGATACGATTTTGCCCCGCACGCGGGCGCCCTCGGGATACTTCTCCTCGATACCCTTCCAGGGATGTTCGCTGAGCTGCTTGATTCCAAGCGAAATGCGTTCCTTGTTTTCATTGAAGTCGAGCACCTTGACCTTGAGCCGGTCGCCGAGCGCCACGATTTCGGAAGGATGATTGACACGGCCCCACGACATGTCGGTTATGTGCAGCAGGCCGTCCACGCCGCCAAGGTCGATGAAAGCGCCGAAATCCGTGATGTTCTTCACCGTTCCTTCGCGGATCTGCCCCTTTTCGAGCTCGGCAAGGATCTTGCCGCGCATCGCTGAACGGTCCTCTTCGAGGATGACACGACGCGAAACGACGATGTTCCGGCGGACCTTGTTGACCTTGATAACCCGGAATTTGTAGGTCTGGCCGAGGATCGTGTCCATATCGGGAATCTGCCGGAGGTCGATCTGCGACCCCGGGAGGAACGCATCGATGCCGAACAGGTCGACGACGACGCCGCCCTTGATACGGCGCAATACCCTGCCTTCGATGGTCTCCTGCTTTTCGTAGCTGTCGAATATCCGGTCCCATACCTTGAGAAAATCGGCGCGCGATTTGGAGAGGATGATCTGCCCCTCGCTGTCCTCGACCTGTTCGAGGTAGACGTCGATCTCATCGCCGGGCTTAAAATCCTTTACATTCTTGAATTCAAAAAGCGGAATGATGCCCTCGGACTTGAAATTGACATCGACGATCACCTCTTTGTTGGTGATCCGGAGGATCTTCCCCCGGACAACCTGGCCTTCTTCGAGTCCGTCAAGCGACTTGTTGTATTCCGAAAGCGCACTCTCCACCTGGTCGGGAGTGTAATACGCTTCTTCGAAATCGCTCAAATCGACTTCCTGACCCGATGAATCGACGCCTTTACCGATTTTGTTTTCTTCCGATGATGAGTTGGTCATACCTTCGACTGCTCCTGCTCTTTAGGGGTTAAGGTTGTTAGATGCCGGTACCGTACCGTTGCCTTGCTGCAGGTATGCTACCGCTTTATTGACAATATAATCGACCTGCTCTTCGAGAGTCATGCCCGTCGTATCGATTGCCTCGGCATCCGGTGCCTTCCTGAGCGGGCTTAAGTCCCGGGTCGAGTCCTTCCGGTCCCGCTCCGTTATTTCCGCCACCAGCTTCACGGTCGTCTTGACGACCCCGAGCGCCTGGAAATCGAGCTGCCGCCGCTTCGCCCGTTCCTCCGGCGAGGCGGTCATGAAAAATTTCAGTTCGGCATCCGGGAACACCACGGTGCCGATGTCGCGGCCCTCGCAGACGATGGACCTGCCCAGCGCGATCTTCCGCTGCTCCTCGACCAGCTTCTGCCGCACAACCGCCGGGGCACAGTAATCGGATACCCTCCCGGTTACCGCCTCGCTGCGGATAGCCTCGGTCACATCCTCGCCGCCAAGAAAGATCCTCGTGGCTCCGTCCCTGTCTTCAAAGCGGATGTCGGCAGTTGCAACCGCTGTTGCAAGTGCCGCAGTATCATCGACTTCGATGCCTTCCCGAAGGCAGCGGAGCGTTATCGCCCGGTACATCGCGCCGGTATCAAGATAGGTGATGCCAAGCCTTGCGGCGACCGCCCTGGCGGTTGAACTTTTCCCCGAACCGGCCGGGCCGTCTATGGCGATAATCATTTAAATCCTGTTCTGAACACATTTAATACTAATAGATCGGCAAAACTATGTAAAAATAGTCGGGGCGGGGGGAGAAATGCAAAGGACACTAATTAAGGCCTCCGGTGGGGGAACCGCCTAAGCGGTTCCCCCACCAAAGGCATTTGATTTTAGCCCGGTTCCCCCGCCAAAAACCTTCTTAAAATAAAAGAGCCCTCCACCGGTTTTCTATTCCCGATGAAGGGCTTCCCCGAATCGAACAGCGGAAATACTGCCGCTATTTCCTTCTGGGTCTGCGGGGGATATTTATATAATAAGGCGATCTCCTGTAACTACCTCGCAAGAGAAACCTTATCGCAAACCAGCTGTTTCTGACCAAACTGCAACCTGATTAAATAAGTACCGTTGGGAACACGAGCACCATGATTATCACGACAGTCCCAAATAATCGAATAGCGCCCGCTATTCAAATGCTCATTCCCGAGCCGACGGATTTCCTGGCCCTGCATGTTCATAATATGTAGATTGATGGAAAAATCATGCGGCAGAGCGAGATCGATTTTCACTTCGTTGCCGCATACTATTCCATCCATATGCAAGTTGGCCTGGGGATTCATAAACGGTGCGCCATCGCGCACGCCCGTAAGCTGAGTATCAAGAATGCTCTTCGGACCCTGGCTGATATCCGTCGAATCGAACCACATGGTCTCCCAGCTTGTTGAGACGGTATCCGACGTATTGCTGGCTTCACGATAAAGATTGGGCATGATGTAATGCCCGGATATGACAAACGTCCTCAAATTGGCAAGCGTACCGTTGATGAAGTTGATCTTGCTCAGGTCGTAATTGCCGAAGCCGGAGTTGGACATCCAGACCAGGGTGCGCATGTCGGTATACGAAGGGGTAACGGGCCGGGTGGGCTGAATGGGGATTGCGGTATCCGAAAACCCCAGGAGTACCGCGCAAAGCCGATCCACGGCAAGGAAATCCGTGCCGGCCAGGGCGCAATACTGCATGATGCTCGTCCCGTAAATAGGGCCGTTGCCTTCCTGTCCTTCCCATGCATCGAGAACCGCAAGACTCGGGAAGCTGTACGGAGCGGCAGTGATCTGGCTCGCAACCTGGTAAATATTATAAGCAAGGCACTTATCCTCCCCGGTATGCTTGCCGCTGGGATTGCTGTCGGTAATACCATGCATCGTATCTTTGGAGCTGCCCCCGTTGGTGCTTGAACCCTTGGTAAGCGGCGCGCCCATGCATATATTCTTTACTGTGCCGGTCATGCACATGTTATAATGGGTCTTGGGCCGGGTAAGTGAAATAATATAATTATTCGAGTCGAAAAAGATTGACGACAGGCTAACCGCCTGCGTGGAGACGAGGTCCGTTTTCCAGAGGTGCTTTGTGGTTCCGGTGTAGGTAGTGGATGTATTGAGATCCACCAGCGTGACGTTTGAATAAGTGGATGTCAGCGAGTTGTAGTTAGCATACCCATACATTGTGGTCGTCGTGGCGGCACTGGCTTCGGCAACGATGATGGGCAGCGACGAATTGATCGAGCGCAGGAATTCGATGACCCCGGCGACGGCATCGACATGGGTGCAATTCAAGACCGCCTGGGTTCCTGAGCTTGATGCATAAACCAGGTTTGGTTTGATAATGACGGTTTTTCCCGAAATCGCCGCTGAGATAACCGACTGCAGAGGTGCCAGTACGTCCTTGATCATCTGTTTGCGACCGCCGGTGTACGAAGAGCTGCCGCCGACGAAAGAGACATCGCTTGTCGCCGGTGCCGGATAGCCGGCAAACGCGCTTTTCCTCAACATGCTTGCTCCGCCGATAAGTCCGGCGGTACCGATGGACGTATTCTTCAGGAACTGCCTTCTGTTGAGACTCATGCGACCTTCCTTTCAAGTTAGAAACACATTTACGTTAAAGAATACGAGGCAATATTTCTTATCTTTTCGAGCGCCGTTTTTCCCTGCATAGGGCTGCAGGGTTACCTGCCGCTTAAATGACGGTTCCCTCTACTTTATATTAAATCAAGACAGGCTAATATCTTTTAGTTACCTGACTCTTTTGGTGCGCCGACGACAACATGTCGGCGACACTCGACAGGATAGCAAAACCGTTTCCTTTCGTTCTCAACCTGCCGCGGCTCCATGCAGGACCGAATATGCCTTTTTAGAAACTTCAGCCTTTGACATTTTGAATAGTTTAATATAGCGGGAACACAATTCCTGCATTTCAACGTTCTCTGCCTGGTTATGGCTGACGAGAAGCCTGAAGAAATCGGCTTCCGGTCCGGACAGGTTGAGCACCTGTATGAATCGTTCCCTGAACGTCGGCGATACCTTCCGGCCTTTGATCACATTACCCACATAACTTCGGGATTGCGGTATGCCGAGTTGTCTGTGGAGGTCAGTGCAGCTGAAATCCGGATCATCCCTCTTGCAAGCACTGAAGTAGTCGAAAAGATACGCCCTGAAATCACTATACCTAAAAATATCCGGAAGATTAAGATTCATAATCTTTTAAAATATCGATAAACACTGCAAGATCCGAGAACCGGTTATCCGGCTCGATAAAACCAGCACACTTCAAATCGCAATATAAATAAAAAATGCGCAAGCAATCAAGTGTGCATATTTTTGGGAAATGAAGATAGCATAATTAAGCGGGTCGAAACATTACTTCGAGGGTTTCCGTATTCCTAATCAGCCGGCGGGTAAGCCCTTAAAAGCACTCGTTAGCAACCATAATTGATTACACCGAGATGGATGATGTACGCAACGATGGCGCAAGGCATTGACGGCTTAAGGCATAATGCCATGCCAGTACCTTCGGGTCAATATTAATATTTTGAAAATTGATTACGATGCCGGCAGCCCCCTTCCCCTGCTGTCCGGACAGGTCCACATTTTCGGTTCGATTCGGCTATACTTCCAATGAAAGAGGTCTCAGGGATGAGGAGTAATTACGAAACGACGATAGCGCGCTCAAAGTGTCGTTTTGTAGTGTGGAGGAGAAAAAAACGGGCCGGTTTGCCTTGATCTTGCTGATATAGAATCAATAATGAAATTAAATCTTTTGACTTAACGCGTATGCGCTTGTACGCATATACGGTTTTGGTTTGCCGTGTTTGTGTTTTCTACCTATTAGGAGCGTTGCGGGGGTGCGAGAGCGCCTGTTGAATGGTTTGGACTTTTTATGCTTTTATTAGACCTCTCCGTGTGGGAGAGGTCCGGCCCTCTTGGGCCGGGGTGAGGTTCGCACNNCGGCTTTAGGCCAGGGGGAACTGCCGTAGGCGGTTCCCCCATCAGAACCATTGGATTTAAGCCTGGTTCCCCCACCAAATCTTTATGGAATTACCTTACTTACCTGGTATTCCACAATCCCCGAAGCCCCGGCCCTTTTAAGTTTCGGGATCACATGCTTCGCTTCCTGGAAAAGGATGAAGGTCTCGACCGCGCACCACCCCTTTTCGTTAAGGGCCGACACCGTCGGGTTATGGAGCGCAGGAAGAACCTTGATAACATTGACAAGGTCCTCTTCCTTGACATTGCATTTGAGGCCGACATAGTTCTCTGCGGCCAGGGTCCCGAGAAGCAGCGTGGTAAGGTTCTCGAGCTTATGACGCTTTTCCTCCTCGTTCCAGGCAGCCTTATTGGCAACGAGCACGGTCGTGGTCTCCCCGATCACATCGATGATCCTGAGCCGGTTGGCCCGCAGCGAGGAACCGGTTTCGGTAAGGTCTACGATTGCGTCGACCAGGCGCGGGGGCTTGACTTCGGTTGCACCCCAGGAAAACTCAACCTTGACCGGTATGTTCTTCTTCCTGAAGTACCGCTTGGTCGTTTCGACCAGTTCAGTGGCAATCCGCTTGCCGCTCAGGTCCTCGGGCCTTTTGAACGGCGAATCCTCGGGGACGGCAAGGACCCACTTGCATTTCGCCCGCGAGTTCTTGCTGTAGGCAAGCTCAGTCACCTCCACGACTTTGGCGTTATTTTCCTTTGTCCAGTCCTGGCCCGTAATGCCGGCATCGAGGATGCCCTGCTCGACGTAGCGCGGAATCTCCTGGGGGCGCATGACGATGAGATCGAGCTCCGGATCGTCGCAGGTCGGGAAGTAGGAGCGTTCCCCTTTCCTGATATGGATCCCCGCCTTGATAAACAAGGCGATCGTGGCCTCTTCAAGGCTTCCTTTCGGTAAACCAAGTGAAACTTTCATGCACCCTCCGCTCTCCTGGTGAAAGCTTTCGTCAACTCCGGGACTACCTGCAGAAGGTCGCCGACGATGCCGAGGTTGGCTATCTGGAATATATCGGCCGCCGGATCCTTGTTGATGGCAATGATGTATTCGCTCGACTGCATCCCCGCCATATGCTGGACCGACCCGGAGATGCCGCAGGCGATGTACAGCTTGGGACAGACGGTCTTGCCCGTCTGGCCGACCTGGTGCGAATAGGGTATCCAGCCGGCGTCAACCGCTGCCCGGCTTGCCCCGACCGCCCCGCCGAGCGATGCGGCGAGATCGCGGAGCAGTTTGAAGTTATCCGGATTCTGCAGCCCGCGGCCGCCGGAAACGATGATGTCCGCCTCGGCAATGTTGACCGTCGACTCGATCTCCTTGACTATGTCGACAATCGAGGTCCGCTCGGGGATCTGGTCCTTCTCGATCCGCTTTACCAGAAATTCTCCGGTGCGGCCGGGATCCTTCTGCGCCGGCTTCATTACCTTATGGCGCACCGTGGCAATCTGCGGGCGGTGATCCGGGCAGATGATGGTTGCCATCAGGTTGCCGCCGAAGGCGGGCCGCGTTCCGAGGAGCAGGCGCTTTTCCGTATCGATCTCAAGCTTGGTGCAATCGGCGGTGAGGCCGCCGTAGACGCGCGCCGCGACCTTGGGGATGAACGATCGCCCGATTGCGGTCGCCCCGGCCAGGACAATCGCGGGTTTTACGGCGAAGACGAAGTCGGCCATGATCGTGGCATACCGGTCATCGGTGAAATGGACCAGGTCCTCCCCGTCGAAATAGTAGACGGAATCGGCACCGTAGTGGATGAGATCTTCGGCTGCAGCCCGCATATTGCCGCCCATGCATACCGCAAAGAGCTTTTCACCCAGGCTGTCCGCGAGCTTTCTTCCCTCCCCGAGCATTTCAAAGGAAACGCCGGCCACTTCTCCCTTGTGCTGCTCGATGAATACCGCGACATTCCGGTAATCGGCAACCTCGACTCCCCGCTTCGCGCCGTCCTTGGTTATCGTAATCGCCTCATATTTCCTGCAGGCTTCGATGCAGGCGGCGCAAAGGTTGCACGTTGCGGTATCGATGACCGCTTTCTTGTTGATAACTTCAATTGCATTGAGGGCGCAGGCCTTCACGCAAAGACGGCATCCTATGCATTTTTCAAGATTGACTTTTATTCCCATAATCTCCGCTTATTTTATGACGTTGAGTTCTTTGACGGTTGATACGATTTTCGTTACCAGGGTGCTTACCTCGCCGGAGACCTTTTCGCCGCCGGATTTGCGCACCGGCACAAACGAGCGCAAGACCTGCGTCGGGCTTCCGGTAAGACCGATTTTATCCTTGTCGGCAGATAAGGCCTCTGCATTGAGCGTGACGATCTTAGCCGATTTCGCCTTGATTTTTCCCCTGAGGGACGCCATGCGGGGCGTATTGATTTCCTTGACAACCGTTATCAGGCCGGGGAGCGGCATGGAAACCACGTCGTGACCCTCATCCATGAGACGCTGCACCCTGATGGATTTTTCCGTAACCTCCTCGATTTTCCTGACCCATGCGACAAACGGCAGTCCGAGCATTTCCGCAACTCCCGGCCCGACCTGCGCGGTATCGCCGTCGATAGCCTGTTTGCCGCAGATAATCAGGTCGACCGCCCCGATCGCCTTGATTCCTCTCGCCAGCGTATAGGAGGTGGCCCAGGTGTCGGAGCCGGCAAAGGCCCGATCGGTTACCAGGTACGCCTCGTCGGCCCCGAGAGAAATGGCATACCGCAGGGCGACCTCCGCCTGCGGCGGGCCCATGGTGATCACCTTGACCAGTCCGCCGCCCATCCGCTCCCTTACCCGCAGCGCCTCTTCAATAGCATATTCGTCGAATGGATTGACAACAGCTTCTACGCTGTCGCGCATGAGCGTTCCCGTTTCGGGGTTGATCTTCACCTGCGTCGTTCCCGGTACCTGCTTGATGCAGACTGCAATATTCACGGCAAAACTCCTTTATACAGAAAGGTTGCAAAAAAGGCCTAAAGCGATAAAAAATAGTTTTTGGGAGCTTCAATCGGGGAATCGTTCACCGTATCAGCGAGGATCGACGGCTGCGGCGAGGCATAGCCGTTCCTTTTGTTCCATTGTTGCCCGGTCGTCCTCCGCTTCATGATCATAGCCCAGTAAATGGAAGAGGCCATGGATAAAAAGCCGCAGAACTTCCTCCCGCAGGGAGGAGCCGAACCGGCGGGATTGCACCGCTGCCCGCTCAACGGATATATAGATTTCTCCGAGGAGGTCGGGATCATCGAAGCCGAAGGAGAGCACATCGGTGGCCCGGTCGATATGCCGGTACCGGGCATTGAGGGAGCGAATGATATAGTCTGAGCAGAAGACCAGCGACACGGCCCGGGCGGTGTCGACGTGCTCCTGTTTATAAATTCTGAAAGCGCACTTCCGAAGCTCGGTATCCGTCATCGCTGAACATTTGGTACGCCGGTAAACTCGAAGCGGATTTAGGCTCTTCTTAGACATTTGGTGCCTCTGGTGGGGAAACCATTTCATGGTTTCCCCACCTGAGTAGTAACGAATTTTCAATAAAACTATCGGACTCCGAGTTTTGTTATCAGCCGGGCATTCTTATAGTTAAGGGTATTGGCCGGATAGGTGATGGAGACGACCGCGCGATAAATCCCCGGAGAGGTAAGCATTCCCTTGCGGTTTCCGCCGTTCCAATAGATTGACACACTGGTCACATTTGAACTGCCCTGCACGTTTTTCCTGAGCAGGTTGTCGGTTTGCGCGGAGTTAACCATGTTGCCGACGATATCGTAAATCTCCAGGTGCGCACCGACGTTCCCGGTGCCGATCTGCGGCCAGTTGACCCCTTGCAGTTGCAGGATGAATCCTGCATTATCCTGCTGGACCCACTGCGATGCCTGCGGCTGGTCGAAAAAATCGATATCGCCGTTGTTCCCGCTCGAAGTATGATGCGTGAAGATACCTTTGCTCGGATTAGGAAAGGTTACCAGGCTGATCGCATTGCCGGTAATCGTCACCCGGCAGCGATGGTTGTCTTCCGGAGGAACATTGCCGTGTTGATCTTGGATCAGGCAATTCGGCGTCACGATGTTGACATAATCCGTGTCGGTCAGATTGGCCCCGTTGCTCATGGTAAAAAACAGAACGCTGTCGGGCTGGTTGCTGTTGAACCCGACAATATTGCTGAACATGGAATCGATCGCGACATACCCCGTCGGGGTCAGGGTATATGCCATCAGGGTCTGGGAGGGCTGGTTGGCAGTCGTAAATTGTCCGCCCGACCGGTTGAAGATGTTTTCGCTGAAAAGCACCTCGACGACATCGTTCTGGTGGCTCGGCCCGTTGGCATGTTTGATCACCTGCCAGACCACCGGGGCGCACCCGTCTGCCGCCACAACAGAGCCGTTGATCGTAACCGGCAGGTTATTGATCGTTACGGCAGGTTTCCAGGATGTTTGCGGCACGCTCAGGTTGGTCAAGGAGTCGTGAATCGAGAGCGCATAGGCGCTGTCGCTCAACTGCGTAATGCCGGTGACTTTCAGGGTATCCGTGCCGTAGACCGCCGAGAAATAGACATAATCCGCGCTCGTGATGTTCACCGCGGTATTAAAGTAGCAGTCTATCTCGTCAATCAAGCCGTCGGACGAATCGTAAATGCCCCCGATCCGGTCCCGGGTAATGGCGGAAACAAGATACGGAAGAGACGGCAGTACCTTAACCGGTACCGAGGTCCGAAGTGTGGCGGAGTCGGTGACCAGCGTGGCCCAGACACTGCCGGTCTGGATGGCCCGCACCGCTGAGGCGGTGTAATAAATGTCGGCTCCCGTAGAGACCGCCGGTTGCGGAATGGAACCTTCCGCCGACCAGATGGTGGAATTCAGGATCGCCCCGGCACTCGAATCGAGGTTGACCGGATTTCCATACTTGTCGAAACCGCGCGCAAGCAGGGAATCGCTTGGATTCGTCTGCGACAGGATGACCGTATCGATGAGATGCACTCCGTTGGTATCCTCAATCTGCAGGGAATCGATGATGGCGGGATGGAGCCTGAAGGGAACCGTCGTCGCCTGAAGGACGCTGCTCAGCGTCAGCTGAATCCGGTGCAGGCTGTCGGGCGACCCCGGTGCATAGTACAGCACCAGGTACAGGGTATCCGTACCGTTGGAAAACGACTCCTGCAGCGGTTTATCCAGCGAGTCCGGAGTCGCTCCGCCATTGACGATCAGCCAGGGCAGGAATTCGGGGCGCAGGTTGTTATTGAGAAAATCGTGGTAAACGCTCGACTGCACCGACGAACCGGGAAGGAGCCCATGGGTATTGCCGATCGAAGCTGCGAGCTTAATGGGTCGACCCGCAAAGCAGGAATCCGGATTGGTTACCAGGACAAGATGTACGGTGTCAACACTGGAAGCCGTTATAATCACCGGTATGGTCACCGACTGCCCTGCAGAGCTCAGGGTAAGGAGCGCATGTCCCGCAGTAAGCGGGGTGCAGGTCCAGGTAATGGCGTTAACTGCAGGAACCGGGACGGTAAATTTGAGCGTATCCGGGTTGGGCGCCATGCTCCACAGTGCGGGGATTTGGACCCACGTCGCAGGCGCTCCGGAATACTCTCCCTGGACCAGCAGGTTAATCGACTGGTCGGTACTCAAACTGAGAGTATCGATAGGATGGACCGTGTCGGCGGCGCTAAACAGGCCTATCGCAACCAGCGAACCCGAGTGAAGCTGGACAAGCACCGTATCGGGCCGGCGGCACGAGGTATCGGTAACGACTACCGCCCCGCTTCCTGAAGAGACGCCATTGACGCGTGAAATAAGACCGAAATTTACAATACCCTTTGCACTCTTCACCTGGGCGCCGACCGTGTCGGGATTGAGCGCGGTCCAGGAAGTGGCCGAATCGGTCAACCGGATATAGTTCCCGAAGGTATCGCGAACCACGGCATATGTATAGAGGGTATCGATCTGCGAATTCATGGGGATGGTTGGTAACCCTGCTGCGACCCAGTAAAAGTTCGACCGGCCGGTGAGGATGTTATTACTGGACAGAGCGGTGTCTGAATATCGTTCGACCCCGATGCTGTATCCGGAAGGTCGCGGCAGAACGACGACATAGGCCGTGGCCGTTACGGTCCTGGCGGTGTTGTAGGGATTGACCACCGAGGCCATGATGGGAATCCTGCGATAGTTGCCGGTGGAATCGAAGGCCTGGGTCGCGGTAAAGCGAGTCGTACCGCCGGTTGCGCCGATAAGGGCATCACCGGGGTCAACAGGCGGGTTTTGCGTCCAGGAAATGGAGTTGCGGAGCGACGGGAGCGTATCGCCCCTGGCGGTCGCTACCCAGCCGGAAATGGTAGCGGTATCGCCGGCATAAATGGTGTCATTAATGACCGATAGAAATATTTGCCCGGGTGAAACATAAACCGGGCAGGCAAACCGCAGGGTATCCATGGGAAGCTGGGGCGTCTCACGATTCTTGAATACTGCGACGATGGTATCAATGGGGGAAGAGTGTTCCAGAATGCCGTCGCCCTTCACCGAAGGAATGAGCGTGGTATCTTTGAATTTTACCGAGAAGGTATCGGTTGTCCCGATACGCGAGAGCGTATAAACCTCGCTGTCGGTCTGCGGGCCGGTGGTGGTGGACAGCTGCACCTTTACCGTACTGTAACTGTAATTTGCCGTTCCGGGGGAGAAGCCGAACCGCAATTCTATCGAATCCATCTGGTCGGTAATCGCCGAAACTACCTCCCCGTTATACCGGCATACGAGCGACCGGTCCCATCGCTGGATCTGGAATTGCGTGGTATCGATGGCCTGGCCCGGTATCCGTGCTACCTCGAAATTGATGACGTGGGTAGTATCGGCAAAGACGGTACCGTTTATCGCAATTGCGTAACTAATATCGTAGGTGAATGGCGTAAACGCTCCGGTGAGCGGGAACAGGTTGTTGAAGGTAAAAGACGAATCGACCCATGAGGTGGCAGTCTGGGTTCCGATCGTAATGCTTGCCGGTCCGGCAAGGGTCGAGGTGGCGATCGCCGTATAAACGTTATTCATTAAAAAGGTCAGGAGTGAAGAATAGGAACTGATTAAAAAGGGATATAACGTGCTTCGGGGGTTGTTGACCGAGTACCCGTCATTCCGGATGTTGGTATTCATTTTCGTCATGCTGTCGATATCGGCGACGGAGTCGGCGGGAATTCTGTTGTAATAAATGGTATAGGTGGTAGGCATCGAGTCGCCCGGATTCATGAAGTTCCAGGTAGTGGTTCCGCAGCAATTCGAAGCCCCGTCGGACTGGAAGATGACATACCGATCCTGCTTCGGGTGCGTTGCCAGGAGCATCGCATTTTTAGCAGCTGTAAAGCCGATGTCGATATTGGTATTGCCTCGTAATTTATGCGCGTTATACACAAGGTCGTAGTATTTGGTCTGGCCCTGATATTGATTGGCGGTACTAAGAGCGTACAGTGAATCATGCAGGTACTTATGCGCCAGGGCAAGCCCGGTGGTTCCCTCATAGGAGCCGTTCAGGGTGAGGAGCTTCATATAGGCTCCCAGACCCGACGTGTTGTAGGGTGCGGGACAGGCGGTCATGACGGTAGGGTCGGTAGACACGTTGTAATCGAGTCCGGAATCAAAGACGGCGATACCGACCTGAGCCGAGGGATAATGCTTGTAGAGCGTATCGATCAATGCGTTGGCGACTTTGAAACGATATCCGAGAGAATCGCTCAGGGGATGGTTGCCATCAAAATTGTAATAACTCATGCTGGACGAGTTGTCGATAACAAAAAAAACACACGGGGTATCCGGGATTGCGCTGGTAATCGTCTGGTTTTTAACAAAAATCTGATTCGACATTGCAACGATGGTGTCGTTCACCTTCATGGTATCCCCGTTATAATCTTCCGGAGCTCCAAGATAGCTGAACTTCCCCACGGTGACGGCAAATGAGGATCCGCAAACAACCAAAGCCAGAATAAAAGCGCAATTCAGTATTTTTTGCTGCATTATCCCTCCGTTAAGGCGCATAGAAAAGCCCCCCTTCTCTTTGGGTTTTTTCGCAGAACAGCAAAGCCGTAGATTTTAAAACCCTCAATGGGTATCTTTTCCCTGGAAACAAAAGTGCAAATTGCGTGCCACCTTTATAAAATTACTACATTTTTTCAGAAGTACCGAAAGTATTTGCATCCTTGAGTCGATACTATAATTTTCTATCTCATCAAGGCCCTAAACACCTGCGAAATAGAAGGTTACAGGGTCGTTACCTGCGCTGTTCAAGAAATATGGTTTATCACAGGCGGTCAACGTTTTTTCGGCGAAAAGGCCATCAGGCAGATTGCAGAGAATTGAAACTCCCCGCAGCATGCATGCTACGGGGAGTTTCAATAAATAAGATGGCAAGAATTACCGGTAATTCGCTTGCTGTAGCGATTCGGCTTAACGTTCCTCAATTCGGCACGCTCCAAAAACCGCACTGACATTGACCGTGCAGATTGCCGATTCATCGGCAGTTGCTCTGCAAGCTCCATTTCTATAGATCGTCTCGCCAAATGCAGTCGTCGATCCATCAGGAAGCGTAATTCCGCCGAATGCCGAAGAGGCCCGGATAGCTATGGGAATATTCCTTGGAATTCTAACCAGGGTAGAACCGAATACCGTGTTGATACGCAGCGATCGCCGCCGGGTATCGGCGCCGAAAATCGACCCCGCCTCGACTACCCCCTTGCCGAATATAATGCTGTACTCCCCATCACCCGAGTCTGAAGCAATAGTCGCATCGCTGAACATTATTGCATTTCCCGCGCTCCTGCAGTGGGAATGCCCTCCCCAATTGCCTCCCAGCATGACCCGAAAGCCGAGGTAAATCAACAGCAGGGCAAAAATTATCCTGAAAAGGGGGATATGAACATGGAAAATAAGATTGATAATCACCGTAACGCCGAGAAATATAAGAATAATTCCCCAGAATAGCCCGGAAAAAAGAAATCCCATTTTCACTCTGCCTCCTATCTAAGGTTGAACTTAAGAGTATGCACTCCGGAAAATAAAATGTCCATATGCCGGAAGAACATTTCTTGAGCCTTCAAGTTTCTAATCATTCGGTATTCTTGCACATTCGTTTATCACCCCCCCCTGGAGAGGATTTCCAATCAATTAAATATAATGTTTGCAATTTGACTTTGCATTTATTATATTAACTTCGAAGTTAGCAATATAACCTTTGAGGGCACAATATGGATCCAAAAGTCATGCGAGAGCAGGCAATCCGGGAAGCAAAAAGCGGTTTGATTTTGAACGCTGCCCGCAAAGTGTTCTCGAACAGCAGCTTTTCCGAGGCACGACTCGAAGATATCGCCGTGGCGGCGGGCTTTTCCAAGGCGGCATTGTACACATATTATTCGGATAAGGAAGAAATTTTTCTCAGCCTGGCAATCCGCGATCTTGAAAGGCTATGCCAGCAGCTATCCAGTGCGATTAACCCGGCTCTGAGCTTCATTAAGAATCTTGAAATTATGCTGGAAACGACATTTTCCTTTTTAGGAGAGAATTTTGCTTTGCTGCTGTCGGTGACAAATTTCCAATCAGCCTGCAGCTTAGACCGGAATAAAATTACCGAGAACCACCGCCGGCTCCTTGAAGAGTTGCCTGAAAAATTTCACCGTCTCCTGGACCTGCAAATAGCTCTTATTCACGATGCCAGGCAGCGCGGAGAGATCACCAGCCCGTTAGAGGACCTGCAATTGGCAAACTACCTCAGCGCTCTTGTCCGGGGCATTCTCTTTCAATGGAAGCTCAACGGTAAAATGGGCAATGCCGGGCAGGAGATACATCAGCTTCTTTCTTTCATGGCAAACGGGCTTGGCTATCGCGCGGTCGGGGCATCGTCCCGTACCCAAGAACAATCACGGGGAGTACTATGAGAACGCAATTGCGGTACGTTGTCTCGTGCGGAATCATCCTGTGTTTATCGGGAAGAACTTTTTCGCAGGGAATTACGATTGAACAGGCGATACGGGAGGTTTGCACAAACAGCGACTCGACAAAGATGATGCGGCAGACGATCAGGAAATCCGAGGAAAATGTGAAGCAGGGATGGTCGCACGCCTATCCCACCGTTTCCGTCTCAGCGTCCGCTGTGGAGAGTCGTGCTTCTCTTTTCGGGAGTTCGGGATCCGGCTCAAGTTCCGGTTCAAACGCGGAAACCGATGTCGGTTCGGCAGAAAACGCGAGTACCATTGCCAAGCAGGTAAAGCAACAGGCGCAGGTAACAGGCGCCGCTTCACAATCATTTGATTCTGTAGCCGAATTGTACAGTATTCTATCGGAATTATCCAAACCGATAACTTCCTTGACTTACAGTACAAGCCTGAATGTTACGCAGCCAATATATACCTTCGGTAAAATCGGTACGGCGATCAAGATCGCCCATCAATACGACCAATCGACGCGCAACAACTATACAAGAGAGATACAGACCCTGCAGCTGGCGGCCTTCGACGCCTTTTCCAATGCCGTCATCGCAAAAAAAAAGGGGGACATTGCGGAGAATGCCGTTGCC
This sequence comes from Fibrobacterota bacterium, assembly GCA_003164335.1. Lineage (GTDB taxonomy): Bacteria > Fibrobacterota > Chitinivibrionia > Chitinivibrionales > Chitinispirillaceae > BOG-1184. The sequence goes on along the minus strand of PLTF01000072.1, from coordinate 24,694 downwards.
CGAAAAAAAGAGGTCAATGCCTTTCAGGAGAGAAATTTTGAGCTTGGCTCAGGCAGCAGGCAGCAGATTCTCGCGGTAAAGTCCGATGTCGCGCAACAGAATGCAACCGCCATCATCGCCAGGCGGGATGCCTTTACGGCGCGTATGAATTTAAACTCATTCATGGGCAGGAGTCTTACCGATTCCACACCGCTCGATACGGCTGCCCTCCCCGCCGCGCTCGTCAGCGCTCCCCTGCCGCAGGCCGATGAAGCAGTTAAAACCGCGCTTGCGGATCGCAAGGACCTCAAGGCGCTCCGACTCATTTCCGAAGCGAATAAAAACGGTGCCAAAATCTACCGGGCCAACTACCTCCCCTCCATTTCCGCTCTGGGATCGGTCGGATATTCAAAGTTTAATACAAGCGAATCGCTTTTCAAGGATGCGCCCGGAACAACCAACTGGACCGTGGGCCTGGGCGCCCAATGGACACTCTTCGACGGTTTTTCGAGCAGTTCCAAAGCGGCCCAATACCTTTCCAATGCGGAAAAGTACGATATCCTTTATAACCAGGTGACCAAGGGCGTTGAAATTGAGATCCGCTCGGCGATTGCCGAGTGCAATGCGGCGGACAGTAACTTTGCCGCATCGGAGGAGTCCTTTCATTCTGCGCAGGAGAGTTACGATCTGACCAACAGCGATTTCAAACAGGGCAGCGGAAAGTTTGCCGACCTGCTTCTTGCCGACGAAACGCTGCAGCAGGCCGAGCTTGGATTGACCAATGCACAATACCGGCGATTACGCAGCAGGGCTGCGCTGCTCGTTGCAATGGGAAAAGACATCGTTACCATACATCAGGAGGAACCATGACAATTCCGGGAAAAAAAGTTGCGCTCACCCTGACCGCTGCCGCATTATGCGCGGCGCTCTGCGCCGGAACGGGGGGGTGCCGGGGAAAAGGACACGCTGCTGCGGAAGCGGCACCATCGGCCGCAGATTCCGGCGGCGTTTCGGTCGTTGTCGCCAATGTCCAGGAACGGTCCTTCGAGGACTGGGGCAGCTACTCGGCCGAACTGCGCGGCATCGAGGACGCCACGCTCACCGCACCTTCCATGGGAGGCCGTGTAAACTGGCTCAAGGAGGTCGGCACAAGATTTAAAGCGGGTGAGGCGCTGTGCGATATTGACGGAGACCGGTACGAAGCGTCATACGAAGCAGCCAGGGCGCAGGTAGACGTGACCAGCGGCGACCTCGAACGCGCCAAGGTGAACGTTGAAAAAGGCTCGGTCGGTCGTGCCACGCTCGATGCCGCGAATCTTGCCTATCAAAACGCGCGGGTGGCGCTTGCAGCTGCAACGCGGACGCTTGCCGACGCACAGTGCCAGGCGCCATTCGACGGCATTGTCACGAGTCGGCAAATCGATAAATTTCAGACGGTAACGCCCGGTGCGGCCACCCTCCGGGTATCCAGGATCAACGAACTGGAAGCCGTGATTGCCATTCCGGAAACCGAAGCATTCAGCTATTCGCCCGGGATGCCGACGCAGTTCCGCTTGTTGCAACATCCGGAACATGTCTATGAGGGAAGGCTCGCGAGCTGCGACCTTGCTGTGGATTCCCGGTCGCGGACCGTGACCGCCAGGATCGTGGTGCCTAACCGGGATGGAAGCCTGCGGCCGGGTATGGTAGGTCGCGCCGGCATTCTCCGCCGTCGGTATGACAAGGCAATCGTCATTCCCTCCACCGCGCTGGTGCGATTGCAGAATGGAATTGCGGCGATGGTCGTGGAAAACGGCGTTGCCCGGCAAAGAATCGTTCGCATCGGGGCAAATTCGGGCGACAGTACCATGGTTGCCGAAGGGTTATCGCAAGGCGATCTGCTCATCGTCACCGGCGCTTTTCAGGTAAGCGAAGGAACCAGAGTCCATTATTAAGGAGGGAATCGGCAATGACCAAATTTGCACTTAAAAATCCGGTATCGGTGATCGTCCTGGCGGTGATTCTCTTCGTAAGCGGCCTGGTGAGTTTCGCCGGCATGCGCCGGGAATCGTTTCCGGAAATAAAAATTCCCTATATCTACGTGACCACCGTCTACCGCGGCGCCAACCCGCCGGAGGTGGAAAATCTCATCACCCAGAAAATCGAAGATAAGCTTGACGGCATCGACGGAGTCAAGCAGATGACGAGTTCCAGCGACGAGGGCTTCTCCAATATTTTCCTTGAATTCAACCCTTCGGTAAAGGTAGAGGATGCCTTGCGCCGGGTCAAAGACAAAGTCGACCTGGCCAAGCCCGACCTGCCGGTCGATGCCGATGCGCCGATAACCCAGGAGCTCAATTTCTCGTCCATCCCCATTATCAACATTGCGCTTTCGTCCGATTACGATATCGGGCGCCTCGAAGCGCTTGCGGACAACCTCAAGGACCGCATGGAGAAGATTTCCGGGGTTCTTGAAGTCAAAATCCAGGGTAAGCAGGACAAGGAGGTCGCCATCGATGCCGACCCGGCGCTCCTGCAGCAGTACGGCCTCACCCTGGCCGATGTTTCGAAGGCGATTTCGACGCAGCATACGAATATCCCCGGCGGAACGCTCATCGCCTCGGGCTTCCGCTTTTCGATCAAGGTAACCGGCGAACTGACGGATCCCGACCGGTTCAACGATCTCGTGGTGCGTTCGCTCAACGATAAAATTATCCGCGTCAGGGATGTCGCGAAGGTTGCCTACACCTACACACGCGATCGTCAATCTATTTCGCGTATCAACGGTAAGCCTTCGCTTACCCTGACAATAGCTAAACGCACGGGTGAGGATATCGTCCGGATCATCGATGAGGCCAAAGCTATCCTTGCGCAGGAACAACCCCGCTGGCCCGCGGGCACCCATTATGAAATAACTTACGACACGTCAAAGAGCATCCGTCAAATGGTGGATGAACTGCAGAACCACCTCCTCATGGGCATCCTGCTGGTGCTCCTGGTTTTGAGTTTCTTTCTCGGAGTCCGGAATTCCATATTCATCTCCACGGCGATCCCCTTTTCCATGGCTATCGGGTTGATCGTCCTGAGCTATATGGGCGTAACGCTCAACATGGTCGTGCTCTTTTCGCTGGTCATGGCGCTCGGCATGCTGGTCGACGACGGCATCGTGGTGGTCGAAAATATTTTCCGGCATTTGCAGATGGGGAAAAACCGCTTCCAGGCGGCTCTTGACGGAACGCGCGAAGTCATGATCCCGGTGTTTACCGCAACGCTCACTACCGTTGCCGCCTTTGCCCCGGTTCTCTGGATGCCCGGCATCATGGGCGATTTCATGAAATACCTCCCCATTACCGTCGGCATAACCCTGTCCGGTTCCCTCTTTGTCGCCTTTATCTTCAACCCGGTATTCGCCTCGCTCACCATGACCACCTCGGATGCAAGCAAAATCGAAGGCGGGTCAAAGGGCGGGTTCGAACGGTTCAAGGATTTATATCGCTCGACGCTCAAGGGCGTACTCCATCATCCCTGGTTGCTGGCGGTCGCCTGCATCCTGTTCGTGATTTCGGGAATTATCGCCTATGGAAAATTCGGTCCCGGCGTCGTATTCTTTCCGATAAGTGAACCGGACGTCGTTTCGGTCCAGATAGAGGGTCCGCTCTCCCAGGAAATCGCCATCACCGACGCCACGCTCCAGGTCCCTGAAAAAATCTGCATGGCGATGCCGGCTAACCGGGCCTCGGTCCAATCGATCGTGGCCATCGTCGGCTCGGGCAAGTCTTCTCGGATGTCGAGCAGCGAAGCTGAAAGCAATAAAGGTTACCTGGATATCGTGTTCAAGGATTACGAGGTGCGCAAGGTGTCGGCTTACAAAACGATGGCTTGGCTTGAGGATACCCTGCCGGCCCAGCTGCCCGGCTGGAAGCTTCAGGTCATAAAACAGGAGAACGGCGTGCCCACCGGCAAACCGGTCGAGCTCGAAGTCACCGGCGACGATTATTCCCAGCTGAGCCAGCTTGCAGACTCGCTGAAGGCAAGGCTCCGGACCATTCACGGATTGACCAATGTTACTACGGATTATGATCCGGCCCGGCCCGAGATCAGGATCGACGTCGATCGCGAACAGGCAAAGCGCCTCGGGTTCTCCACCTATGACGTCGCCTCGGCCGTCCGCGGGGCGATATACGGGTATGAGGCGGGGAAATACCGTGTTGGAAAAGATGAATACAAAATCATGGTCCGGCTCAACCCGGTCGCACGCGAAAACCTCAACGGCCTGAGCGAACTCATGGTATTCAAGGACGAAAAGCAGGCACCGTTATCGAGCGTCGCCGTTGTCAGCCAGGGAGCCAATATCGCGTCCATCAAGCATGTGGACGGCAAGCGGACCATCATGGTGACCGCCGAGCTGGCACCGGGCCAGAAGGACGAACGCGGGCCGAAATCGCTTGCCATGGCCGACGTGAACAAAATGAACATCCCCCTGGGTTATTCGATCCGACCGGGAAGCGGTAATCGCATGCAGTCCGAATCGCAGGATTTTCTTGTCAAGGCGTTTTTAATCGCCATTGCCCTGGTCTTCCTTATCATGGTATTCCAGTTCAACTCGCTGTTCCAGCCGTTCCTGATCCTTATCGGTATTATCCTGTCGCTCGGGGGCGTATTCTGGGGATTGCTCATCATCAACAAGTTCTACGCCTTTGTTAATTTCCTGACCAACGGGGCGGCAGGCCTTACGAATGTTACCTTCGCCATTCTCATGAGCGGCGTCGGTATTATTGCCCTTGCCGGCGTTGTGGCCAAAAACAGCATCGTGCTCATAGATTTCATGAACCGGCTGCGGAAAAGCGGCCGGTCCGTAGAGGACGCGGTTATTGAGGGCGGCGCAACCCGGCTACGCCCGGTGCTTTTAACCGCCATCACCGCCATGATCGGCCTTCTCCCCATCGCAACCGGCGTGGGCATCGATTTCCTCCATTTGGGCTTTGTGACGCGGTCCGAAACGACTCAGTGGTGGGCGCCGATGGCCTGGGCCATCTTCTGGGGCCTGTTCTTCAATACTCTCCTCGTTCTCATTGTAACCCCGACCTTCTACTATGCCTGGGAAAACCATAAGGAGAAGCGGAAGATGAGGCGGGAAGAAGTGGAAGGTACCAGCCAAAGTAAGTCCTCGGTTATAAATTGAGGTAATTTGATTGCAGCTCGGGCAGGGGGAGGGAGAGATGATCACTCATTCCCCCTCCCTCCGAACCGTAAAGGCGGATTTCCCGCATACGGCTCCCAGTTGACGGTTTTACCTCAAAGAGGATTGCAGATAGAAGAGGAATTATTAGTAATGCGCTCGCTGTGCCTGTTCAATTCTCCGGTTCGACATTTCTTCCAGTATTTCCTGGCCGAGAAACTTCTCTATAATATCCCCTGATGGCTGTTATTCCGGTCCATCCGATTCATCCTGCAAATCCCGATTCAGATACTTTTCCAGGCAGCACTTCTTGTACTTCTTGCCGCTGCCGCAGGGGCAAGGTTCATTGCGACCGATTTTCGGTTCTCCGCAAACTGGGCTTAGGTCAAAATAAGGGGGGTCTTCATCAAACTCCTCGAAATCTGCTTCTTCCAGCCCAATGGGTTCGTCCTGATCCGCCATGAACATTGCCCATTTATAGAGATCCGTTGCCGCATCGGTGACCAGGGAATAATTGTCATGAAGGTGGAGCCTCGCTAATGATTTTTCAATCGGCCAGTTTTTTTGCTTATTTATTTCCTTTGCGGAAATGAACCAGATTTCAAACAACCCCTCCTCATCAGCCTTGACTATTTCGGTATACAGGTCTGCGGGGTTGAGGTCGGTGGTGCAGCAGACCAGGGTGTCCCAGAGTGCAGACGGCTCGCGGCGGATGCCCCCTCTAAAAAGATGCGTGAAGTAGGCGATTACCTCATTCCGGCTTTTGAACCCATTCGCGACCAGCGTGACGAAAGCCTGGACAGCGGCAGCGCGGACCCAGGGAGAGGCAGATTCATTTTCCACGAGTGCACGGATAGGTGCGTCATCGGTACAGGCGACCGAAGCAAGAATGCGGTGGAGATCCTCGGTAATGATGTCGCCGGTAAGGTCATCGAGCGTCTGTTCGGGAAGGCTGCCGAAAAAATCGACAACCGGTGACCCGGCGGATTGCTCGCGGAACTGTGCGAGCAGAAACATGGCGTAGACATGGCCCATATACCGCGGTCCCTCCGGTTTTCCGAGAGTCTCCGCATGCTCACGGGCATAGCGGATGAAGCCAATAAGGCCGGGAATAATCCCCTCCGGCTTTTCGAGGGCCGCAGCGAGAGCTTCATGGGGAAATACATCGCCATAATATTTGAAGGACTCTAAAATTTCTTCATTCGTCATGGGTGTCTCCGGATTCTGAAGGCATCGCAGGCGGCACTTCCATTACCCCAGCGTCTTCACTATCATCTTTGCCGTAGTCGTGTATTTATATAATGGTTTTTTGTCAACCAGCGACCCTTTATTAACATCCTCGGTAAAATAATTATTATCCACTTTCAAAAATGAGGCGCCTTAGTTTTTCTTCTTGCGAGGATTAGGCTTTGAGCGTAGTGCGCGCGTCGTGATCTTTCCGGCCCGGCCGAAGACATTGGCAGCCAGCGAATTAATCGAAATATATCAAGGTATCGGCGCGCTATTGCATAGACTAAGAATAGTATTGATAAAGGCTTTCAGCTCATTGCAGGCGACAATGGCAATCATCAAATTTTTCCCACGAAGGATTCCTGCAGCCTCACGTTCTTTTACGTAAGACCTTTTCTTAGAGCCCGTACGATAAACCTCTTGTAACCTCTTCGATGGAGGCTTATTATGGTTAACGTTTTCGGGACTTCCAGAAGGTTGTGTGTGATTGCTTCCGGCTCTTTTTTTTATTTCGCTCCAATATGGAAGTAACCATGCTTCGAAATCATACTGGGCTGCATGGGGGTAAAATTGCGAATTATTACCAACCCAGGCTTGCATTTTATTTTTTGCATCCTGCGCGTTAATAAAATCTGATGTCCCGGTATAGACATCAGTTAAAGCAATGACCGCGTCTGCAGGATCTTTTCCAGACAGCAAAATTTCAACTCTTCTCTTGAGCGTTGCGCCTTTGGGAATGGGACCATCAAAGCGATCGGTATCAAGCTTTGGCATTTGCCCTGCTAATCGAGCTTGCAGAAATTCTCGCAGGAAAGGCATAAAAACCTTCTCCGTTTTTCCCTCTACCATAATGGCTATTTTCATGCACGGCCTCCCATACGTCCCGTTCGCCATATTTCATCAAGCGAATATTCCTCAAGCCATTTTTCAATATCCAACGTGTCAGCCCATTTCGCTGAGGTGGTTCCATCCTCATCTAAATCCATCACAAGAACTTCTTCAGGTTTTAAAAAATTGATAAGACGATCTGAATGGGTCGCTATGATAATCTGGGTCCGAGAAGATGCTTCTCTAAAAAGATCAGCCAAAATACTCAGTAATTCCGGATGTAAACTCACTTCCGGTTCATCCAGAAGAGTCACCGTAGTTAGTCCAGGGCTTTGCAACAAAGTAATCAGCCAAAGAAATCGAAGAGATCCTTCCGAAAGCTGATGCATATAGAGTGGGGATGTAAAGTTTTTATCCTTCCAGGTCATGGCGAGAGTTCCCGCTGCTACTGGTGGAAAGTCCAGCCGCTCAAACCCTGGGAATGCCGCCTTCAGGGTGTCTTCGACCATTTCAAACCGATCGCGATTTGTTTCCCGCAGGGAAAAAAGGCATGAGACAATATCTTCCCCATTTTTTCCCGGTAATTCCGCCGGGCGCATGGGTTGCGGTAGTCGAACCGGTGCACGAGGATCTACATTAAGTACATGATAAAACGTCGATGAACTTAAGTGCTTTCTGAAATCCTCAGGTTCCTTATACATCCTTGGAACTTGGGATAAAGATGTTTCAAAGGGATTATGATCCCAGGTAGGACGGATAGGCTTTTCCTCGCCTTGGTTGAGCGACCCACTGTTTGTTCGCTTATTTTTAGGAATATTGGGATGAGCAAACCCTCTTTTTTCAATATCGTAGTAGGTAATGCTATCGTAAGAGGAATCTATATATTTAAATGGAACCGGATAAGGCTGACGTGCTTGTATTAATTGTTCGAAAGCAATTGAATATCCATTGCCATTTGGTTCTATTGTCAAATCATATTTGAGCGGATCATACCCTGAAACAGGCATCTTAAGGCCTAGCGTCAATTCTTTTGCCCGGTCAATAGTTAGAATCGCCTTGATTCCCGATAGATCATTGATTTGCTTGTTCAGTCCTGCATTTGCGGATGTAGCCAGGAGATCAATAATATCGAGGATTGAGGTTTTTCCAACACCATTTGCACCTATCATTACCGTCAGCCGTTTTAAGGGAATACTCACATTCCGTAATCGCCGAAACCCTTCCACAGTCAGATGGCTGAAATATGGTACGATCGATATTTTTTCATCTTCTCTATGGATCATTTGAAGTCCCTCTCTTTATTCGAATAAAAGCACTGTACTTAATGGATCCTTATGATACGACAAAAATGCACTTTGACTGTTTGCCATTGCAAGTCATCAGCGAAGCTTCCCTCTGAGAGCGTTGGACTATGATTCCCTTGATTTTTTTGATTTCCTTTATTCATCATCACAGTAATCACGAAAATCATGAGAATCACCGTTCAGAAAGTGATTTTTTCGAATGTTAGAACTGGGCGACCGCGGGTCGCCCCTGCAAAGCCATCCATCAATATTGAGATTTTCCCTGTGTTTTCTACCTAATGTGAGCAATTTCCCCACCAAAAGCTTTAGTATTAAGTATTTTTCCTCTTCAAAATGTCCCTCCCCGTCCCTGATCCGCTCCCCCCTCAAAAAGCCGAAATACCGGCTAGCCAAATTAAAATTCCCTCAAAGCTGCGCATAGCCCGCTCATTTGGACGCAAGGCTGCGACCTACCGGCAGCATGCCGTGGTCCAGGCCGACCTGGTCGCGCGAATAGTCGGTCTCATCACCGCCTGCGAAGCGGACAATCCGCAGCTTGGGGGCAGCCTTATCGACGTGGGGTGCGGCACCGGGCTGCTTGCCGACCTCTGCCGCGATGCCGGGATAAAGAGCAGGATCGTGGGCATCGATCTCGCCTTCGGCGCGCTTGCCGGACGGACGAACACCGGCGAACCGTTCCTGCACCTGGCCGCGGACGTGGAACACCTCCCGTTCAGGCCGCAGACCTTTCGCGGGGCAATCGCGGCCTCGGTCCTGCAGTGGCTCGACTCCCCTGCCGCCGCACTGAGCGAGATTGCGGCAGTGCTCAAACCCAGTGGCCGCCTGATTTTTTCGGTATTCGTCGAAGGCTCATTCGCCGAGCTGTCGGCCACGCGAGCGCTCTACGGGCTGCCCTCGCCGGTACGCTGCCCCAGCCCGGGCGATTTTGAAGTTTCTCTCCGGGCGGCGGGATTTGACCATATTTCCTATGAACCGGTCACCCATACCGTATTTGCCGCGGATGCGAAAGCGAACCTGAAAAGCATCAACGCGATCGGCGGGACCGGGACGGAAGGGCCTTCATTAACAAGAGGCAAACTCGCGGACTTCTGCCGGTCCTATGAGGAGCGTTTCCGGACGGAGAATGGAGTGCCATTGACTTATAAGGCGATTGTGGGGATATGTAAGAAAGGATTATAAGATGCCAAATCAAAAGTATCGCGGCCTCTTTATCACCGGCACCGACACCGGTATCGGCAAGACCTACGTCAGCCGCATCCTCGCCGAAGGCTTCGCTGCCTCGCATGTTGTGCACTACATGAAGCCGGTGCAGACCGGCTGTACGCACGCGAAAGGCGTCTTTGCGGTTCCGGACCTGGCTTTCGTCCTTGCAAGCGGGAAAATTGCCGACCAGGATTTCGACAGCAGCGTGCCGTACCGCTTCGAGCCCGCCTGCTCGCCCCAGCTTGCCGCCGCGCGCGCCGGGGTAACGATATCGATCGACCATATCCGTGAAAAATTCAAGGGCCTGGCCGACAAGAAGTCGGTAACGATCATCGAAGGGGCGGGCGGCGTCCTGGTGCCGCTCTCCGATACCGCAACCATGGCCGATCTCATGCTCCACCTGCAGATCCCGGCAGTCGTGGTCACCGAACCCCGCATCGGGACCTTGAACCATACGCTCCTCACGTTTGAGGCGCTGGCCCGCCGCGCTATCCCGGTTGCGGGCATCGTCCTGAACAACTTACACGCGATGCCGGAGAATTACATTTACCATGATATCGTCCGCGTCATCCAGGAGCATGCGCCTGCGACCGAATTTCTCGAACTGGAACACGACGCCGTATGCGACGAGGGCGTGAGGGGATTCTGCGATGCCTTATTCAAACGGCTTTGACCGGCTCTGGCTGCCCTTTACCTACGACAGCGACATGCGAGACTACCCGCCGCGGATCGTCGAACGCGGGTCGGGACTTTACGTCTACGACAACACCGGGCGCCGGATCATGGATGCGGTGGGATCGTGGTGGGTGAGCAGCTTCGGCCACTGCCATCCCCGGATCGTGGCCGCGGTGCGGGAACAGGCGGGCCGCCTCGATCATGTGCTCATGGCAGGCTTCGTCAGCGAACCCACCATGCGCCTCACCGCCCATCTCGCCGACCTCCTGCCGGCAGAGCTGACCCGCATTTTCTATTCGGACGACGGCTCGACCGCGGTCGAGGCGGCGCTCAAGATCGCCCTGCAGTACCATGCCCTGCGCGGCAGTAAACGCTCGGCCTTCGTCGGCCTCGGCAGCGGCTACCATGGCGACACGCTGGGCGCCATGTCGGTCAGCTCGATACCCGCATATCATACGCTGTTCCATGAGCGGTTCAGGAAGCACCATGCGGTCGATTCGCCCTATTGCTACCGCTGCCCTGCCGGTAAAGAGGCAGCGACCTGCGAAGCCGAGTGCATGGACTCGCTCGCGAAGCTCTTCGACGAGTGCGGGGAAACCATGGCAGGCTGCATTTTCGAGCCTTTACTCCAGGGCGCGGCGGGCATGCGGGTGTATCCGCCCAAGGTGCTCCGGCGAATCTTTGCGCTCTGCGAAAGCTACGGCGTGCTCACGATTGCCGACGAGGTCGCCACCGGGTTCGGCCGCACCGGCAGGATGTTCGCCTGCGACCATATCGGGCAGGTCCCGGACATCATGTGCCTGGCCAAAGGGTTGACCGGCGGCTTCGCGCCCATGGGTATCACGGCGGTCAAGGAGCGCATTTACGGGGAGTTCAGGGGTATCCCCGGCTCCGGGCGCATCCTTTACCACGGCCACTCCTTTACCGGCAACCCGATTGCCGCAGCTGCGGCCTGCGCCACCATGGAGCTCCTCAAGGAGCACCGCATCCCGGAATCGCTCGAAAAAGTAACCGCGCATTTCCGCGCCGGGTTAGAGGGCTTCCGCGACCACGAGGCGGTCGGCGACATCCGGTCAATCGGGCTCATCGGCGCTATCGAGCTCGTGAAGGACAGAAAAACGAAGGAGCCGTTCCCGCCCGCCTTGCGGGTGGGCTTTTCGGTTGCGCAGGCGGCGCTTGCGAACGGGCTCCTGGTGCGTCCTCTCGGCGATGTGGTCTATTTCTTTCCGGCCTTTGTCATTACGGAATCGGAAATTGACGAGATGTTCGGAATATTGCATCGATCAATCGAGGAGGTTTTCCATGTCACTCCCCATATTTGACCGGATATCCCGCGAGCTTGACGAAAGGCGCGCATTGCATCTCCTGCGCGCCATTCCCGAACCCCCGGGCACCTCGCCGAAACGCATCGACCTTGCGACGAACAGCTACCTGGCCCTGCACGACAATGCCGCCGTGACAGCCGAGGCGGGACGCCTTGCCGCGGGTGTCGCGTACGGCAACCTGGCCTCCCGGCTTATCCGCAATACCTCGCCTTTAGCGCGCGAACTGGAAGGCGAGCTTGCACAGTGGAAAAACGCCGGTGCTGCACTGCTCTTCAACTCCGGCTACGCCGCCAATATCGGCATCCTGCAGGCAATCGCGACCAGGAGCACCGGGATTTTCGCCGACCGGCTCAACCACGCCTCGATTATCGACGGCATCCGCCTCTCCGGAGCTAAGCTTGCACGCTACCGCCACAACGATATGGCCGACCTGGCAAGGCTTTTGGCAGCCTCTGCCGCTCCGGAAAAAATCATCGTCACCGACACCGTCTTCAGCATGGACGGCGACCGCGCGCCGCTCGCTGACATCGTCGAGTGTGCGAAAAAACACAATGCCTGCGTCATGGTCGACGAAGCCCATGCAACCGGCATTCTCGGGGCAAACGGCAGCGGCCTCGCCGAAGAGTCCGGTGTTGCCGCGGCCATCGACATCCGCATGGGCACCCTCTCCAAGGCAGTGGCAGGCCTCGGCGGGTTCTTCGCCGGGAGCGCGCTGCTGCGGGATTATCTTGTCAACCACAGCCGGAGCCTCATCTACTCCACCGGGCTTCCGGCGTCGGTCATCGCCTTCGACCTCGCGGCGGTTCGCTACCTCCGCGCCAACCCGCAACTCGGCGCGACGCTCCTCGCGAGAGCCGCCTCCTTCCGCGACAAGCTCCACGGCCTTGGCTTCGATACGCTCGCCTCGACCACCCAGATCGTCCCCTGCCTCGTGAGTGACGACGCCGAGGCGCTGGCGCTCTCTGCCTTCCTTGCCAGGCGCGGCATCGACGCTCCGGCCGTGCGGCCTCCAACGGTCCCGCCGCACACCGCCCGCATCCGCTTTTCGCTTACCTTAGCCTTCACGCCCGACCAGGAAACAGCGGTAATTGCTGCCCTTGCAGACTGGAAATCCGGCCATGGCTGAGCGCTGCATAGTACTCGGCGGTTGGGCGTTTCCGCCCGGCATCCTCGCCCGCATTGTCGGCCCGGAAGCTGTTTTCATCGATGTCAATAACCTCATGCCGTCGCTCGTCCTCGATGCAAAGCTGCGGCCCGACTGGGAATCGGCGGTCGCGGATATCGTCAACCGGCATGCGGAAAATCAGCCGTTCCGCATCGCGGGCTGGTCTACCGGGGCGATCATGGCCTATGCCGCCGCAAAACAGCTGAAACCCACATCCGCGCTGCTCCTCTCCGCAACCCCGTCGTTCTGCCGGAGACCGGGGTTTCCGATCGGGCAAAAGCCGGGAGTGCTAAAGGCGATGCGGGAAAAACTGATGGTAGAGCCTGAGGAGGTGCTGGGGAAGTTTTATGAGCAGTGCGGAATTATAATACCAATCGCCTCACCCCTCGGTCCCCTCTCCACGAATGGAGAGGGGAAGAAATCAAAGGCTATTAAAGAAAATAGCTACTCAAAAAGCCTGCTCATAGACGGACTGCACTTCCTCGAACAGGCGAGCGTGCTGCCGGTAACTCCCCTCCCCTGCCCGGTGCTGTTCGTGCATGGCCGGGAGGATTTAATTGTGCCGTTTAAGGCAGGAAAAAGATTTGCGGAGGAGCTGGGAGCGGATATAGAAGAATTTGACGGGGGGCATGCGTTTTTCTGGCGGAATGGGGATGAGGCGGTTAATGGAAGGGTAAGGGAGTTTGGTGGGAATGGATACGATAGAGATTACTGCTCAGGTGGGGAAATCGAGCTTAAATCAAATGCCTCTGGTGGGGAAACCATTTAAAAATGGTTTCCCCTGGCCTGAAGCCGCGAAAAGCACGCGTCTTCAGGCACACCCTTTCCTGCGGAGGTGCGAGGCGATGCCTGCCTCGCAAAAGCTCAGCAGGGCGCCCTCGCACCCCCGCAACGCTCCCATTAGGTCGAAACAACACGGGAAAAGCAGAACCGCAAATCAATACCGTGTGAGGGTTATATTTTTTCGAAGGATCTACCTGAGTAGTAACCTTAAATTTGCCTGATTATTTTCCCAATACAGTCATTTGTCTCTCCAGGGTGCCCGCCTTAAAATGGACAATATACAGTTCAGAGGATAGCTTAAGACTCGGTATGGAGAATGAGTAACTCCCTGGCGATTGAAACCGATTGAGTTCAAATATTTTTCTGCCGAGGATGTTGTAAATTCTGATGTCTATAGGACATTGATGATTCAAAGAGTATGAAATTAATCCATTCTTAAAAGACAAAGTCGGTTCAAAATTATCTTTTTTTAAAAGTGAAGCTGAAGTAAGACCGACGATAAAACTCCAGGCGTTTGACCAACCACTTGTTCCGCCCGAATTGGATGCATTTACCCTCCAATAGAACTCTGCATCATTAGGCAGACCATTTATTGCGGTAGATTCTCCGGTTATTCCGGATTGGTTGGCTATGGTAGTTAAAAATGCCGATGAAGTTGAAACCTGCAGGGAATACATTGTTGCAAGGTTTGCTGCACTCCAATAAACATTCAATGAATTCGGCTGGCCGATGGTCCCGGTCGCAGGTGAAAGGAGAACCGGTACATTAGGAGGGGTAAAAGCAGTGCTAAATCTCCATATGCCCGACCATAGAGATGTCCCGGCAGGGTTGGCTGCATTTGCCCGCCAGTAGTAGACTGCATTATTAGAAAGACTATTGACCATGGCTATATTTGAAGTCAATCCTGATTGATTCGAGACTGTTGAGGAGAATATTGACAAAGTCGATACTTGCAAAGAGTATGAAGCCGCATGATTAGCCACACTCCAGATTAAATACAATGATAACGGCTGATTCAAGGTACTATCTAATGGGGAAGCCAATACTGGTATGTCTGGTAATTGCGGTACCGTGGTAAAATTCCATATGCCGGACCAGTTACTGGTGCCGGCAGAGGATGTCGCGTTTACATGCCAATAATAGCCGGTGCTATCCTCCAGACCTGCTATTGTCGAGGATAGGGCGACAATGCCGGTTTGAGCGATGATTGTCGTTAAAAATGTAGAATTGGTTGAAACCTGCAGAGTATATGATGCCCCGTTAATGGAGCTCCAGGTAAGGGTGGGAGTCAGCGCCTGATTAACTGCGCTGTTAGCAGGGGATACCAACCCGGGAGGAGGAGCATAGAGCTGGTAATGCGATAGAATTGAATCGGCTGGCAAGGTGAAATTGTATACTTTAAGTTCATCTATTTTTCCACCTAAATAATAGCTGAAATCTCCAGTAGATGACCTTTTACATCCTATATTGGCGTTAGCGCCGGGAGGATTAATTCCACCCATTGCCGCCGATGTTGCTTGTAGAACTCCATTGAGATAGATTCGCCAATTAAGACTATCGAAAGTACCGACCAAATGGTACCATGTATTTGCTTGAATGATTTGCCCTGCTGTGCAATTAACCCAAACCGTTCCGTCAAAAGAGGAAAAGCTTATAGTCGGACTTCCATTATAGAGGTTTAAGGCATACCCATTGCGACTACTCCCCGTCGTATTTTGAAAATTCAATATATGCTGCTGATTGTAGGTAAGAACGGCGTCCATGGACACCCAGGCTTCAATGCTGAAATGATTCATGACGAAGGTGTTCGCCGAATTGGCAACTGCAATATCATATCCACCCCCTATCGGGCATTCTACAGCGTTGTCTTTTATCCCACTCGCCAGCCCGACTCCGGTCCCTGTCACAATCGCATTGTACCCATTGCCGGAAATATCCTTGAACGTATCGCCCACCATCGAATCAAACGACCAGTATGCCACAACACTCTGCTGTGCATCGGCAAGCTGCATCACTGCTGACAGCATAATCAATGAAAAGAAGGATAAAATGAATTTCACTAACCATTTCATACGGTCTCCCTTCTCGTGACAGAATTTGCCGGCACAGTATTCCTGCTCTGGGAACAGGTAAGGATTATCTCGTTTTTTATAATAAATAACGTAAAGGATCAGAGTCAAGGCTTGAGCGAATTTATCGTGTTCCGTCAGAACACGATTCTTATTGGCCTAAATCTTCATTTTCTTTCAACCTAACGGGAGCATTGCGGGGAAGGAAAGTGACAAGTATCAAGTTAAAAGTGAAAAACTGGAATCGAAAATAGCCTTTCCCTGTGTTTTCTACCTATTGTGAGCGTTGCGGGAGGGGGAGAGCGTTTGCCAAAGGCAAACATCGCCGCCCACTTCCGCAGGAAGGAGTGTGCCTGAAGACGCGTGCCTTTCGCGGCTTCAGCCCAGGGGGAACCGCCTAAGCGGTTCCCCCACCAAGGGCATTTGCATTAAGTCCGGTTCGCCAGCCAAAGGTCTTTTTTATAAGCTCGGTTCCTTCACCACCAAAGATTTTTCTAGTCCCTCTCCCTGAAAAATTGCATATTTTCCCGTTCAGACGTATATTTATTGTTAGAACAATGTTCTAACTTCAAAGGAGCGGATCATGATCAAGCATCTGCAAAAAATCGGAAACAGCCGTGGGATTGTCCTCGACAAGCCAATTCTTGAACTGCTTCACATCGACGATAACGCCGCCTTTGAGATTACCCAGGAAAAGGATGGACTTTTCTTAAAGCCGCTGTCCGCTGCTGAAGCGTACCGAAAGATGTCCCAGAAGCATCGTAAGTCATTGAATAAGCTCTCAAAATGAAACAGAGCCGCGTTTTCTGGCGATTTCTGAGGTCATCGACATCCATGACAAGGAAATTACTACTGCAGTCGGATGTTAATACAGGGCGATTGAGATCTTCAGTCGGGTATAAGGTCGCAAAAATAAAACTGCTTATCGCGCAATACCACCGGGCCATTACTGAAAGAAACAGCTTTATTGAAGTTCGGTCCCGCATAGACAAACGAATGGAACTCGCCGTTTTCTCCGCAGCAATCGACATCCGCAGGCAGATCCTTCAGTAAGGCGGCGTCATAGTCCCGCCCGGAGAATTTCCCGTCGAGCTTTTTGCCGTCGACGCAGGTGATGACTGCCTTGAACTGCAGGTCGATGAACCGCTTTGCAAGTGCTCCGCTCTCCTGTTTCCAGATCGGGAAGACTCCCTTCAAACCGATTTTCGCAAGATTTTCCTCGCGGTATTTTTTCAAATCTTCGAGGAAGATATCGCCAAAGGCGACCGCGGTGATGCCCGCAACTTTATGGCGCAGCAACACGGCTGCGATCTTTTCTTCCCATTCGTTAAATCCGCAGTTGCTGCCAATGGTGATTTTCTCAAGCGCGAGGCCAAGCGAGGCTGCCTGCTTTTCGAGAAGCGCGACCCGGACGCCGTGCATACTTATCCGGTCGTACGGAGCCGTTACCGTGGTGAACAGTGCGGCAATTTCAAACCCGCCGTCCTGCTGCAGGGTGTGCAGGGCAAGGGCGGAATCTTTCCCGCCGCTCCATGAAAACAGGATCTTTTCTTTCATTTCAGGCTGTCGATTGCTGATGGTACGATCAGGATTTGCCGAGGTCCCCGAACATCGCCTCGACGTAGTCGTGCGGTACAAAATCCTGGAGATCGTCGAGGCCTTCGCCCACGCCGATCTTCCTGATCGGGATCTTGAGCTCGCCGGCCAAGGCAAGCGCTATGCCGCCCCTTGCCGTGCCGTCGAGCTTGGTAATAACCAGCCCGGTGAGCCCGATGGCACGGTGGAACACCTCCGCCTGTCTGAGCGCGTTCTGGCCGGTCGTGGCGTCGATCACCAGTAGAATTTCATGCGGCGCAAGCGGCGTATGCCGCCGGATCACGCGGATGATCTTGTCCAGCTCGTTCATGAGGTTGACTTTGTTGTGCAGCCGCCCCGCGGTGTCAAGCATCAGGACGTCCACATTGCGATTGCGCGCAGCTTCGAGCGCGTCGAAGGCCACCGAGGCCGCATCGGCGCCTTCGTGCTGGCCGACAAAGTCCGAGCCGGTCCGGTCGGCCCAGATCCGCAGCTGCTCTATGGCTCCCGCCCGGAAGGTATCGCCGGCGCCGAGCATTACCTTTTTTCCCTGCGCGGCGAACGAGGCGGCAATCTTGCCGATCGTCGTGGTCTTTCCCACGCCGTTGACGCCGACCACCAGCACCACCCACGGCTTTGCCGGAGCAATGGCGGGAGATGCAAAGGTCAAATCCGCAACGAGAAGTTTCTTGAGCGCACCAAAGGCATCGGCTGAGGTTTTGAGCCCCCGGCTCCTTATCTCCTGCCTGAGCCGGTCGATTATTGACTGGGAAAGACCGAGGCCGATGTCCGCGGCGACGAGGGCTTCTTCGAGCGATTCGTAGAACTGTTCGTCAAATTCGGTTTTAAGGCCGACAATGGCGGCAATCTGCGATCGGGTCTTGCTGAGGCCCTCTTTAAGGCGGCTGAAGAAATTCATGCGCTAAAAATACAATGTCTCACGGATCTAATATGAATTAGTAATGTTTGGCTTAGATCAAATGCCCATGAGGGGGAAACCTCGCTTCGCGGGTTTCCCCACCAAGGGCACTAGCACAAGGTCCGGTAAAACCGTAAAATCCTTCAAGCTCCTGGAGCTTACCAATCGCATCCCCGGCAATAAGCTTCAGCCTTTCCGGAGGCAGCGGGAGCGCCGCAAGAGCCGCCGCGTCAACAGGAGGATAGGTCTCCCCTGCGAACACCGGATAGCCCATGAGATGAGCCATGACATCGGCGAGGTGAATGACCGAGGCAAAGCGGTTGGCGCCAACGGCAGGATCATGGTGCCCCCCTGCCGCCTGTTGCAGTTCGGGCGGGAGATGCCATGACTGCAGCAGCAGCGCCCCGACCACGGTGTGCGGCGACTCATTTTCGGCCCGGTAAAACGGCAGCGATTCGCCGACGCTCCTCAGGCGAGCCGCTTCAAGACTTCCGCCGCCCCCGGCTGCGAGGGCGAGTTTCCCGATGTCATGGAGAAGCCCTCCGGTAAAGAGTTCCTCTTCGTCCGGAGCGTCGTACCGCTGCAGGTGCCGGCCGATCGACCCGGCGATGAGCGCAACGAGCACCGCATGTTGCCAGAATCTTTCAAGCATAAAGAATGAGGGGAATGGCGAAGGGTTCTCGCCCGAGAGGCGGCTCGAATGCAGCAGGAGCGAGCAAACCCGGTTGGTTCCGAGAAAATCGACCGCATTGGGAATCGAGGAGATCCGGAAAGGGAAATCGGTGGAGTAGCCGTTTGCGGCCCGCAGGATCCGCACGGCTATCGCGGGATCGTGCCTGACGGCATAAGTTAATTTGTCAAGCGAGACCTCGGGGCTCCCGGACAGGGCCATAACCGTCTGCATCACCGAGCCGGGCGTCGGCAGCGTTGCAATCCTGCTTACTAATACCGAAGCGTCCACGATCCTCCAGGAGCGGCTCCCGGCGACCCCCGGGGATCACCGGACTATGGAAAGATATTCGACCGGGCCGGTGGCCGCGGCAACGCACAGCTCGCAGATGCGGTCGTGCACACCGTCGTCGACATGGAGCTGCGACCGGCTTTCGGCCCATTCCGGAGTAACGGACTCCTCTTCGAACAGCCCTGCGCCGGCCTCGTGGGCAATATGGTCCGCCTGATGGATGATATTGATAAAATCGACGATTTCTTCCGAACGGTCGGGGTAATGATGGAATACCATGCTCAGTTCGAGGTCCAGCGGCAGCGCCCATTTGTCAGCCAGTATCCGGCCGATTTCGGCATGATTGATCCCGAGCATCAGCGTTTCGGCATCGAGTAACGGCATCTCATGGTCGCGGCTGTATTGACACACCTCGCGGTAATCGGCGGAAAGGTACTCATTGAAAATCAATTTACCGATGTCGTGCAGGATACCGGCGCAAAACGCGCCTTCGGGGTCGTATAACTTGAAGCTCAGCAGGTGCCGCACGAGTTCCTTCGCCGCAATGGCGGTAATGACCGAATGCTTCCAGAAGTGATCACGGTTCACGGTCTGTTTCGACGGGTCGGCGAACATCTTCATGATGGAGGCCGACAGGACGACCGAGCGGATGACGTTGAATCCGAGGATCACGATCGCACTGGATACCGATGAAACCGACCGGGGCATCCCGTAGAAGGCGCTGTTGGCGAGCCGGATAACCTTGCTGGTCAGGGCGGGATCCCGCTCGATGAGCCGGGAGGCATCGTCGGCCGAGGTATCCGGCGCATTGACCACTTCGAGAAGCCGGGTAACGATTTCCGGCAGGGCGGGCAGGTTTTCGATGTTTTCGATGACGCGACGATACCGTTCGCTTACTTTTCTTGCGTAATCATCCTGCAGTGGCTGATTCATGATTCCTCGCGGCGTGAAGAGAATGCGCTGTGAACTGTCTGCCTCCTGAGACAGATTCTTCTATTATAACATCAAGCCACGAATTGGGAAGAGCCGAAATACCGCAGAGGTCCACCCGGAGGTAATTTGCGGTTATCCCCTTCGCAGAATCCCCCTCGGTAATGATCCTCCGCATTGCGCCGACCTGCTGCTCACCGAATGCCCGGGCGCTTTTCGCGACTACTTCGCGCAACCGGTCGCTGCGACTCCGCTTCTCCGCCTCGGGCACCTCCATGCCGCGCATGGCCGCCGCCGCGGTTCCGGGCCGGGAGGAGTACCGGAAAATATGGGCATAGGAAAAGCCTATCTTCCCGGCATTCGCCAGCGTTTCCTCGAACTGCGCATCGGTTTCTCCGGGAAACCCGACGATGAAATCGGCCCCGAGACCGGCAGCGGGATACCGCTGCCTGAATGAGGCCAGGCGCCCGACAAGAGCGTCAAGCCCGGAACAGGGTCGGTTCATGAGACGCAAGACCTCTTCGGAAAGACTCTGCAGGCTGACATGCAGGTGATCGCACAGCTTCCCGCCCTCCCCGAGCATGGATAGGAAACGGTCGGTCAGCTCCTCTCCGTCAAGTGAACTCAGCCGCAGCCGGAAGTCGCCTGCCACGCCGAGGAGCCGCTCGATAAGCGGGAGAAGGCCCGGCTTTTCCCCATCGCGGTAGTGGCCGATGTGGGTGCCGGTGAGCACGATCTCCTTGTACCCTGCGTCAAGAGCCGCCCGCAGCGAGCACTCGATATCGTCTGCACCGGTCGATCGCGACGGCCCGCGCAGGAAGGGCACGATGCAGTAGGCGCAGCGGCGGTCGCACCCCTCCTGGATTTTCAGGAAATGCCTTGTACGGCCGCCGACCCCGGGCGGCTCCGGAGCGGCAGCCGCAGGCAGCGGCGTCGCTGCAAGTTCCCTGAGAAAAAGCCCGCCATGGCTCTCGCGAAGGATGGCCGGAATGGTTTCCTTGCAGCCGTTGCCGACCACCCATGCCACATTCGGGGCCTTGAGAAATTCCGCACGCCTCCGCTCGGCCATGCAGCCGGTAACGAGGATTTTTGCTTCAGGCGACTTCCGGGAGAGCGCCCCGATGAGGCGCGTGATTTTCGATTCGGTGTGACCCGTGACCGAGCAGGTGTTGAGGACGATGATGTCGGCGGCTTCCAGGTCTTCGACGACCCTGAAGCCGGTCCGGGTGAGCGCAGCGCGGAGCAGGGCGACCTCTTCCTGGTTCGTGCGGCATCCGATAGAATGTAAAGCAACGGATTTTGGCATTGTTGATTTACTTTTGTTGTTGTATAAGTGCCTTTGAGGGGGGAACCTCGCTTCGCGGGTTCCCCCTGGGCTGAAGCCGCGCAAAGCCGCGTCTTCAGCCACACCCCTTCCTGCGGAAGGGGAAGGCGATGTCCGCCTTCGGCAGACGCCTTTCCCCTCCCGCAACGCTCACATTTTGACTTTGCCTTTGAATTTGCATTTGCCTTTGAATTTAAATCCTAATTTACATCCTCAAAAATCTCCTGCCCAGCTCATCGAGAGAAATTCTTACTAGAGTCGGCCTCCCATGGGGACACGTGTACGGGCTCTTCGTCGCGAAGAGGCTGTTTACCAGTGCGTTCATCTCCTCCTGCGAAAGCTTCTTGCCCGCCTTCATCGCGGCGCCGCAGGCAAACGCAGCTGCAAACCGCTTCGCCGTTTCGTGGAAAAAATCGCGGTCCTTGTCATCGAGAAGGTAGCGGACCATGGTACGGACGGTATCCTCGGCATCCGATGTCCGCATGAAGAAGGGTATGGCCGAAACCGCAACCGCCCCGCCGCCGAAATCGCTCACCTCGAACCCGAAGGATGAAAAGAAGTTCAGGCCCGAGAGCACGACATTTTTTTCCGCCGCAGCGAGCTCGATGACAACCGGGAAGAGCAGCTGCTGCGATGCCGCGCGTCCGCGGCCGACCTCGTCGAGCGCCTGCTCGTAGAGGACCCGCTCGTGGGCCGCATGCTGGTCGATGAGCAGGATACCGTTTTTTATCGGCGCAAGAATATACAGCTCATGGATCTGGTAGCAGGAGATGAGGTCCCAGGCGGTTTCGCGGTCCACCAGGGCTTTCGCCATTTCCCCGCCGACACTGCCGGGCACGGGAAAGGGGATAACGGTTTCATTCACCTTGGTAAATCCGGCAGCGGGCGGCACCGGTTCAATCGCCGCGGTGCCTTGCGACTCGCTCCCGCCGGTCACCGTTTCCATTTCCGCCACATCTCCGTTTCCCGGAGAGAACAGCGAAAACCGTCGCGCACCGGGGAAGCTGAGCGACTCCTGCTTTGCATCCGGGGAAGCTCCCCTGCCCACGGACAACGCAGGATCGCCGGATGGAACCGCGGGCCTCTCCGCCTCCGGCAAACTGCCGGATTTTCCGGCAATAATATCCGATGGGGCAATGAGGCTGCTTTCGAGGCCCTTCTGCACCGCATGGAAAACGAATCCGAACAGCGCGCGCTCGTCGTCGAATTTTACGAGCTGTTTCGTCGGGTGCACATTGACGTCGATCGTCGCGGGATCGACCGTGAGAAAACAGAAAAACGACGGGCGGTAGCTGTGGGTCAGATACCGGCCGAATGCCTCCCGGATCGCATGGGTGACCGTATCGCTGTCCACGCGCCGGAGGTTTACAAAGAGGTTCTGGAAGCGGGGCCGGGTATGGACGATTTCCGGACTGGAGATCCAGGCGGCCATTTCAAGCCCGGGACGCGAGCCCCGGCAGGCGACGAGTTCCTTAACAAATATTGTTCCGGCTATCTGGGCGATCCGGTCGGGCACCGTTGTAACCGGCGAATAATCGAGGAGCTTTGCTCCATCGGCGAAGAGCGAAAAATGAATGGCGGGATAGGCGGCGGCAAGCTGCTCCATGACCCTGACCGAAGCCATCTGCTCGCTGCGCTGACTCTTCATGAATTTTTTCCGGGCAGGCACGTTATAGAACAGATCCCGGACATCAATCGTCGTGCCCTGGCCGTGCGCAACCGGATTGACCCGGCCATGCACGCCGCCGTCGCAGGTTATTTCGTTCCCGAGGCCGTCCGCGTCCGCCGATGTCGCCAGAGTCAACCTGCTGACCGCCCCGATGCTCGCGAGCGCCTCGCCGCGGAAGCCCATGGTTGTGATGGCGAAGAGGTCGTCGCTTGTCCTGATTTTGCTGGTGGCATGCCGCAGGAGACAGCGGGAAAGGTCGGGTTCGGACATGCCCCATCCGTTGTCCGCGATCCTGATCCGTGAAAAACCCGCACCCTCGATAAACGCTTCGATTGCGGTGGCGCCGGCATCGATTGAATTTTCGACCAGCTCTTTGAGGACCGATGACGGCCGCTCAATGACCTCGCCAGCGGCGATTTTTTCAACCACCGGCAGGGGGAGTACTTCAATCGGAGAGCGGTGACTCTGCATTATCGCACGCTTCGATGCCGGCGGCAGGGAGGATGAAATGCGGAAGGGGGGACTCGAACCCCCACAGGCTTGCGCCCACTAGGTCCTGAGCCTAGCGAGTCTACCAATTCCACCACTTCCGCAAAAACGGTTCCGGGGTGACACGGAAAAAATGGACATAAAATATACAATACTGCCGCGACCGCTGAGAAGCGCTCCCTCTCATATTGTGGGGAGCCCGGACACGGCAGCGGCGTCAGCGTAGTTCAGCCGGGGATGCTTTCAGGGGATAACGACGGCAGATACGAAGAAAGATACATGCCGACTTCACCTCACACTCCATTCATCCTTATTTTCTGGACCATGTCTTCGGATCTTTTTTCGGCTGTTGTACCGAACATCTCCTTGATGATCCAGGCGAGGGCAACAAGGGCAACGGTGATAGCGACAATACGAACGATTTTCAGCATTTTACAAACCTCCTTGTCGAAAATTATACAACTTGCTTTGGTGTGGGTTCAAGGATTAAGAAAATAATTGACTACTGGTATTCAACTGCGAATCCGGCCGGGACAGCCGGATCCCGGGTATGGTACCGCTAATCGGCAACGACCGGTTTCCGGTCGAGCAGTGCATCGACGATTTTCTTTTTCATGTCCCCGGAATATTTGAAGAGCGGCACGAGACGGCGATTGAGCGGCACGACCTCCCCGGTCTTGGGGTTCCGAGCCGGACGGGGCTTGCGCATTTTTGCATAGAAGGTTCCGAACCCACGGATCTCGATGCTGTTCTGCTCTTCGAGAAACTTCGAAATGGTCTCAAGAAGCTCCTCCACCACAATTTTGGTGTCGGATTGGGTCAGCCCGGTCTGGTCGGCAACCTGCGCAATGAGGTCGTGTTTTGTCGTGTTCATACTGATAGCCCCTCTGATAAAGTCATGAAATCACTATAAATATCCAATAGATGAAGGATGAAAGTCAAGGGGATATATAATTTTTATTTAAAGGATAAAAGATTAGATACTGCTCAGGTGGGGAAACCTCGCTGCGCGGGTTTCCCCTGGTCGGAGCCGCGCAAAGCCGCGTCTCCGACTCACCCACTCCCGCAACGCTCACATTAGGTAGAAAACACACTGGAAAAGCGGAAA